>CAVEET010000036.1:0-53813 GCA_963614835.1 Bulleidia sp.
TTGTGAAATATCTCGAGAACCCGTTTACCCCCAGTTTTGGTGAGGTTCCTGCCCATCTCGCTGGCAGACAACAGATTATTCGGGATTTGGACCGTGCCTTCTTGAGCCAGCGCAGGCGCCCAGAATTGACCTCGATTTTCTCAGGCGCGCGTGGAACCGGTAAAACCGCTCTCATGTCGTCGCTCGCGACAAGGGCGGAATCCCACGGCTGGATAGCCGTAAAGACGACCGCGCTCTCGGGAATGCTTGAGGAAATCGAGTTCGGGGCGAAACGTGCTGCCGGCCATCTCATCGACCCGTCTAACAACTTCGAAGTCACTGGGCTTGGAATTGCACCGCTCGGCAGCATTGAGGTCAATCGCGTTCACGATGCCTCAACCTGGCGCTATCGCATGAGCGACATCATCGACCAGCTCAACGAGGCGGGCACCGGTCTGCTCGTCACGGTTGACGAGGTGGACCCGACACTCGACGAGATGATTCAGCTCGCAGCGACGTATCAGCACTTTGTGACCGATGGAAAACGCGTCGCACTGCTCATGGCGGGACTTCCCAACAACGTCTCGACGTTGCTGAACCACAAGACGGTCTCGTTCCTTCGCCGCGCCCAACAATATCATCTGGGTCGCATTGCCGACTATGACGTACGCGAGGCCTTGATTCGCACGATCCAGGAAAACGATCGCCTGGCAGATGCCGAGGGAATCGATAGAGCCGTTCGCTCGATCTCTGGTTTTCCCTTCCTATTGCAACTCGTAGGCTACCGTGCCTGGGATCTCACAAGCGATTCGAAGGAAATCTCGTCGCGCGACTTTGACCTGGGAATCAAAATCGCGCGCGACGAGATGGACGACCGAATCCTCGCGGCAACCTATCGGGAACTCACTGCAGAGGACAAGCGATTCCTCATCGCCATGCTCGATGACGAGGAAGAGTCCACCACCGCTGACCTTGTCGAGCGCCTTAAGCGTTCGCCACAGCAGGTCTCCCGCTACCGACGCCGCATGATAGATGCCGGCATCATCGGGGAACGAGGACGAGGGCTCGTCGCATTTGAATTGCCATTCTTCCGCGACTATCTCGCGGCTCAATGCGTGAAATAGACATCAATGAGGCAAAGGGGCTGTCCCTTTGTCACATTGGCTATAGATAGCGGCCGGTAATGCTCTTGGAGCAGGCTGCGATGTCGCCCGGCGTGCCGGCGCAGACGATTTGCCCGCCGGCGTCGCCACCGCCCGGGCCCATGTCGATCACGTAATCGGCGTTACGGATAAGGTCGAGATCGTGCTCGATCACGATAACCGTGGCGCCCTTGGCAACGAGGTCACATTCGTGCCACAGCACGCGATCGCGAAGGCACTGGCCCAACCCCGGATGTGGTCGCAACGTTCGATGACGTCCGCGCCCCGACCTACACCGATTTACGCCAAACGCCGCCAAGGCCCTCAGTCACCAAAGAACGCGGTCAGCTATCCTTCTGCGGAACAAATCTCAACCTCACCGCCCGCAGAGGCAGTCTCCATACCGACAAGTATTGCAATACGCTCCTGTTTTTCAATGATGAACCGCTTATGGTAGAAGATGTTGGCATATTGCAAAACACGATTCATCTGCGAGACATCAAACAAGGCGCCGACAACGCCGCCAAACACGGGAATGGCCTTGCCGAGGGATTTTTGAGTGATATTCCTGCCAATTTGTTCGAGTACTTTTTTGAAAACACTATTCTCGAGCGACTTCTTGCCGGCATTCTCGAGTGCCTTACGTGCAGCGACATTAGCAAGGGCGCGAATCTGCGTGACAAGCATAGCCGCGCCGCCCCGTGCCGCCATTGCCGTCCAGCCTTTCTTGACCGTCTGCTTCACACCCTCCATCTCGGCTACAAGCATCACTTTACCGATTGCGACAGTCATGCCATCAACAGAGCCTGCAGACGGAGCCATCGCGTTTGAAAACACATCGCCCGCAATGACCATTTCAGCCGGATCCTCTTTAACGTTAAATCCGTACATCATGGCAACCGACTGCACCGCGCGATAATAGAGAAACATACTGAATACGATATTGAAGGGCAGGCCGGGAAAACCAGGAGCGCCCGTCACTGCACCCTCGGTCGCCGCAAGCAGCAAGTGCCTACCGTTCTCACCCGCCACAATCCTCGCGACATCAAAACTGCGAAGCATGAATAACTCGTCAATCGAACGGATAGTAACGCCTTCAAGCGTGGTATTTGCGGCCTCAACAATCTGCGCCTCTGTAACGCTGTACTTGGCAGCTTGCTCCTCGATGGCTTTGAAACCATCGATAACCTGCTTCATGACCTGTGCATATAGCTCTTGTTGCTGAATCTCACTTGTAAGCTCATCGACCGCATCTCCAACGGCAGTGCGAAGATTCTCCGGTATCTTTAACCCAGCCATATCGGTCAGCTGCTTGAGCTTTGAAGGCGCCACCATCTTTTCGTATTGCTCGGTCAATACCTCAAGCTCGGCAAGCTCTCGATTGGTCAGCAACGGATCGGGCAACACCCAATCACCGTTATCGTCAACGAGCGTCGATGACAGGCCGAGTTGCTCTTGTCGCTTTGCGCTGTAGCGTTCATTCGCCGCGGCTGCAGTTGCAGAAGCAATCCCATTTGCAAAGTCCGAAATACCTTTAAGCGCATTATCCGCCAACGGGCTAGCGGCTTCCGCCAATTCACTCGATTTCTTTTGGGTCTCCTTGACCACATCCATAATGGCGTTTCGCGCGCCATTTAATGCTCCAAACATTATGTTCTCCGGCGAAGAAGAACCGACACCTGGCTTCCGCTGCTTTTCGGGCTCCGCCTCAATAAACTGTTGTCGTTTATCAGACACACTATTCACCCTTACTTAAACGTAACGTTAATATCGACATCGTCACCGCATAGGGCTTTAACCTGCTTTTCGATCAATCCGCTGGCTCTATCATCAGATTCTTTGAGCATATCGCTCTCTTCAACCTTCTTGGTCTGCTCTTTCTTCGCCTGTTTCAATAAACCGTTCAGGTCGTCCGTACTTACTTGATTCCAGTTCAGAAAACCATTGTCCTCAACATATTTCTTCAGTGTATTGGGGTCTGTTGAGAAAGAGGTGATTTCCGAGTGAGGCAGTGTAACCTTTACGCTCTTGACCTCTGAGTTCTCGTCGTTCATATCAACCCGCTTGATTTCAATCTTCATTTTATCGGCATCGATCCCAATGTCAGCCTTGCCGTCAATCGTTGCGACATATCGCTTAGACGTAAAGGGGTTTTCCCACCCAAGCGGATTCCCCGCTTCATCGATTGAGAGCAGCTGCGTGAAGTTATATTCGTACGTCACAAGCTTTACGACCGGCGCGATCTCCTCGCGAATCGAATCATCGGTGATCGTTGTAGGATTACGTGTCAAATACATCCAGATACACCCGGCAGTCGCCACGGCCGCAACAGCCAGCAAACCGCCAAAGATTAGCTTTTGCGTTATTGTTGTAAACAAGTTTGTTTTTGTCATCCTGCTTCGCCTTTCTTTTATGGGCCCGACTTCTCCATCATCTTCCATCGTGTACATGACGGCACGAATCATTCTGTCAACGGCTTAATGCAAAACGCGACCGTTCGGAGAAAACGGTCGCGCATTCTTTCCAATTCCCGCGAATTATTCCTTGACGCTGTAACTCGATACTGTCGGTGCAACCCTCGAAGCGTCAACCTCACTCATTACCTCAAACTTCACCTTCTCGCCAGGCGCCCAGGCGGATGTATCTGCATAGCATTCTTCCGCCCTTACACCATCGGCATCGTAAAGAGCAACATTTAGAAAAACGTTTTCGAACGATATGTCGGAGGTGTTTTCGACGATTGCGGTGTACGTATAGAGACCGTAGCCGTCGTCACTTTTCTCAAAGGTCGCCGATGAGAGCAAGCCGTTGATAGCCTCATCATTATGCGTCTTCTCCTCCACGGTCCTACCGTTCTTGACCAGCTCGTCAAACGCATCTCGATACTCGTCATCGACCGTCAAGTCATACCGATCGACCAGTTTCTTAAGCTGTGCAGATCGTGCGTCATAAGCCTTTTCCCATTCGTCGTAGTACTTGGGGTCCGATTCCGCATACTTCTTGACAACATCAAGCTGATTATCAAGCAGATTGAGATAGGCAATGACGTCTTCTTGCATCTTAGTGTCTTTAAATGACGCCTTTTTGAGTTCTTTGTCGTTATCGATCTCGGTTTTGATTGCCTCTTTTCGCACTTTATTAGAGCCCAGATCAACATCCTCTCCCAGCGATTCAAGGTAATCCGACCGCTTTTGATAGCCTTGAGCAATCACGGCCATTGCACGTTCATCGGCATAATCAGGCCCATCGTTTTTCTTCTCAACCTGTGAACAGCCGCTCAGCAGAAGTGCCCCACAGAGCACCGTCGCAAATAGCGAGATCGCCACAGCCAACCCATAAGGCCTTTTCATCTTGTCCTCCTTTAAATACAAAACACGATATCTAGCCCCCTCGTCAAAAAGCAGACGAATTGGCAACGCGGTGGCACTATTTGGTTCCAGGGCGTGAACTGGATAAACATCGAGGGAAGGAGTGAGCCCTGTGCAATAAACTCCCCTCGTCAAAATGTCTAGTTAAAGAGGACGGACAGACGGCGAACGGTCATATCCGTTCGTGTCCGCCCGTCTCCAACGATCGAACGTCGATGCGCTGACGTTCAGGAGCGTTGCGGCCTCTCGCCTCGTAACTTCACCTCCTTCGAATGATTTGATGACGTCGTTATAGCTATCCGGACGTTCGAGTGCCGGCCTCCCAAATCTCACGCCACGCAGGCGCGCCGACGCGATACCCTCCGCCTGGCGCTGCTTGATGTTTTCGCGCTCCAGCTGCGCCACGTAGCTCAAGATCTGAAGGACCAGATCCGCCATGAACGTTCCCGTGATGCCATCGGGCTGCTCGCGCGTATCGAGTAACGGCATATCAAGCACCACGATGGCAGCGCGTCTATCCACCGTGATGCGTCGCCATTCATCGAGGACTTCACGATAATCGCGACCCAAACGGTCGATACTTTTGATCACGAGAACGTCACCCTCGCGCAACCTGCGAAGAAGACGCTGATACTGGGGACGTCTAAAGTTCTTACCACTTGCCTTGTCAGCGTAAATCTGACCCCGTTGAACGGGAAACCTTCCCAGTGCGTCTAACTGGCGGTCCAAGTTCTGGTCCGCGGAAGAGACGCGTGCATACCCAAAGATTCGATTGTCCATAATTGCCCCTATCGGCCGCCTCTTGGCAGCATCAGCTCAAGCGAGAGCCCACTCACTATAGGGCGTGCAAATTTCGCGAATGGGCTGAGGTCATTTTGGCCCTCAGACGCAAGCTGTTCAAGCGCTACGTCGACAACATGCTTGCTTTTAACGGTAATTAACTGCTTTTAACTAGAATTGGCTAGAAAAGAAAAGGTGATGCTGACAAGCTTTGCCGGCATGCGACAAAGAGGTGTCCCTTTGTCGCATTGCCTATAGGTAGCGACCGGTAATGCTCTTGGAGCAGGCAGCGATGTCGCCCGGCGTGCCGGCGCAGACGATTTGCCCGCCGGCGTCGCCACCGCCCGGGCCCATGTCGATCACGTAATCGGCGTTACGGATAAGGTCGAGATCGTGCTCGATCACGATAACCGTGGCGCCCTTGGCAACGAGGCCGTCGAACACACTCAGCAACACCTGAACATCGAGCGGATGCAGGCCGATCGTGGGCTCGTCGAACACGAATACGGCGTCGTCCTGCACGCGGCCCATCTCGCTCGCAAGCTTAAGACGCTGAGCCTCGCCGCCCGAGAGCGCCGGTGTGGGCTCGCCAAGCGTGAGATAACCCAGGCCCAGATCGTGCAAGGTCTGCAAGCGCGCCTGAACCTTCTTGAGTCCCACCGTGGCGTCGATGGCCTCGTCCACACTCATGTCCATAAGCTGCGGCAGCGTAAGCAGACTCCCGTCCTTGCCCTCGCGATGGATATGCGAGGCGGCCTCGGCGTAGCGCGAACCACGGCATGCCGGGCAGACGATCTCGACGTCGGGCAAAAACTGTACGTCGAGCGAAATCGAGCCCGTTCCATCGCACGTAGGGCAGCGCAAGGCGCCGGTGTTGTAGCTAAAGGCGCCCGCCTTGTAGCCGGCTGCCTTGGCTTCGGGCGTACGGGCGAAGGCGCGTCGCAGCTCATCATGGATGTCGGCATAGGTCGCTACCGTCGAGCGCACGTTGGCACCGATGGGCGTGGCGTCAATCAGGTTGGCGCGGGCAATGCCTTCGGCATCGACCCAACGCACGTGTCTTGGCAGACGCTCGCCAGTTGCCTGAGCCTTGAGTGCCGGAATGAGCGTCTCGAGCACCAACGTCGTCTTGCCCGAACCCGAAACGCCCGTCACCGCGACCAAGCGGCCGCGCGGGATATCGACTTCGAGCGGCTTGACGGTATGGATGGCATCAGTTGCCATGCGGATGTGGCCCTGATCGAACATTTCCTCGTCAGTCACCTGCGGACGCGAGCGCTTGGGCTCGGCGCGCAAAAACGGCGCGATACGGCTGCCCTGCGATTGTTCGATCTCGTCTACCGTACCAGCGGCGATTACATTGCCGCCGCCTGCTCCGGCAACGGGGCCCATCTCGACCAGATAGTCGGATTCCGCCAGTACGCGCGTATCGTGGTCGACAACGACCACGGTGTTGCCGTCATCCACCAGATCGCGCATCACGCCCACCAAGCCGTCGACATTGGCAGGATGCAGGCCGATCGAAGGCTCGTCCAGCACATAAAGCACGCCCGTCGATCGGTTGCGCACCACGCGAGCAAGCTGTACGCGCTGGCGCTCACCCGTGGAGAGCGTGGCACCGGCGCGATCGAGTGAAAGGTAATCGAGGCCCAGATCGACCAGGCGGCGGGCCGCACCCAAAAATGAATCGCAGATATCCGTTGCCATGGGCCGCATCTCGGGCGGCAAGGATACGGGCACCCCGCGCACCCACTCAATCGCCTCGCCCAGCGTCATGGCCGCGGCCTGCGCCAGATTGATACCGCGCACCTGGGGCTGGCGCGCAGCCTCGGAGAGACGCGTGCCGCCACAGTCGCGGCATGGCCCCTCGCGAAAAAAGCGTGCAACGCGTTTGAGGCCCTTATCGTCCTTAACCTTGGCGAGCGCATTCTCAACGGTATAGACGGCGTTGTAATAGGTAAAGTCGAGCGGCGTGGCGCCCTCGCCGTTTTTGGGAACGTAAAGAATGTGCTTTTTAACCGCCGGACCATGAAACACGATGTCGCGCTCTTGAGGCGTGAGCTGGTTAAACGGCACGTCGGTACGCACGCCCATCTCGCCTGCCACCTGCTTCATCAGATCCCACATGAGCGTGCCCCAGGGAAGGACCGCACCCTCGTTGATAGTCTTTGACTCGTCGGGCACCAGGCTCGCCTCGTCCACCTCGCGCATGACACCGGTGCCGCCACAGGTGGGACATGCACCGCCGCTGTTAAAGGCAAGGTCCTCGGCGCTAGGAGCGTAGAACTCGCGGCCGCACGTCGGACACGTGAGCGACAGGCCAGCCGCTACGTTGAGGCTTGGCTCCACACGTGCCCCGCAATGCGGGCACACGTGATGGGCGCAACGGCTAAAGAGCAGACGCAGGCTGTTGTTGAGCTCGGTCATGGTGCCAAAGGTGGAGCGCACGCCCGGCACGCTCGGACGCTGGTGCAGCGCGAGCGCCGCCGGCACGTGCAGTACCTCGTCCACCTGGGCGTGTTCGGCCTGCGTCAGGCGACGTCGAGTATAGGTGCTAAGTGCTTCCAAGTAGCGACGCGAGCCCTCGGCATAAAGAACCCCCAGTGCCAGCGAACTCTTGCCCGAACCCGACACGCCGGCAATACCCACGAGCTTTCCCAGCGGGATATCAATATCGATGTCCTTAAGGTTATGGACACGCGCGCCACGCACCTCGATAGCCTGCGGGCTCATCTTCTGTTCCGTCACCTTTATCACCCTACTCATGCCATAAAACTCGATCGCGAATGTACGCGCCCAGCATGGGCACGGTAAACCGGACGAGACCGTATCCGGCAGCCTCGATGACGCGCTCGCGAATCAGGCTTGCGCGATATTTGCTCGCCCAACTCTGAGTACGGTCGCAGCGCTCGATGATATCCGCCATGCGCGTCGGCTTGCCCCCGTCAGCCGCCATGGCCTCGATAAAGAGGCGTTGCGGGCTGCGCAATCCATAATACAGGGGCGCGTCGACCGCTTCGTAGAACTCGGAGACGGCATCCGCATGGCCATCCTCGACATCGCACCTTTCAATGACCTGCGAGTTGCGTCGGACAGCAGAGCGCCACATGTAATAGCCCACCAGCTGAACCATATAGGGATGCCCCATGCTCTTGCGTGCCGCAAGGTCCGCCGTCTCCGCGTCAACGTAAAGACCAGCGTCTTTGACCGTCTGGATATATGAATCGCGCACCTTGGGCAAAGAAATCGCCCCCAGCGTACGCTGCTGGGCACGGCGCAAAAACGTCACGCTCGGCTCTTCGAGCAAGTCATCAACCATACTGGGCAATCCAGCGAACACCAGCGCAAGACCGCGCTGGTCGCTATCGGGCAATCCCGTAGCATCCTGATCTCCGAGCACTTGCTGATAGAGAACAGCAAGAGCCGCCAGCTCCTCGATAGACGCAGACTGCGCCTCGTCAATCGCAAACAGTATGCCCTTTCCCGGCCCGAGTTTCTTGAGGCGTTCGTTGACTAACCCGCGCAACGTCTCACCTTTTGCCCGCGCCGCCTCGACCGACATCCGGCCAAATGACGGCCCAAACTCCATTGACGTCACAACGGGTTTATTCGAGCGAAGCGCGTCGGTCAATCGGTCGCATAAGCCAAGCGAAGCGGAATCGGAGACAACCGCCCATCCGCGCTCGCTGGCTAAACGCTGCAGCTCCCGCAGGAGAACCGTTTTGCCACAGCCGCGGTTTCCCGTAATGAGCATGAGCCTGCCCGGCGCTCCGGCGCCGTTGTCGAGTCCTTCTTCAAAATCTTCGATAACCGACTCGCGACCGATGAGTATCGGAGGCCGCTTGCCCGCCGTGGGCTTAAAGGGATTTTGATTCATGTCGGCCTCCTCGGATTGGCAAACCCTGGTAATAGTTATACCAACTTATACCGAGTTATACCAACTGAATCTGACAAAGGGACCGTCCTTCTATCACCTATGGCAGAAGAACTCCGCGTCTGCTGCTCGCAAGGGGCGGAATGTAGCGGGATCGACCTTTACGTGGGCTGCCTCGGGGACGTCGTACCACTTGACGGTGTAGCCAGCGCCGTGAGAGCAAAAGACCGAATCGGGCGTGTTGGGCAGATCGGCCTCGGGCTCATAGGCGGCCGTCTCGATGACGCACTCGGCATCATGGCAAGCCGCATAGCCGGCAAACTCTAGGTACAGATGTCCGCGACCACTCGTGTAGGCAGCTACCTCCAGGGCATAGTCCTGCACCTCGGATGCCGGCACGCGACCCACAAGCTTCGCCCGGTCTCCCGCCATCGTCGGCGGCTCGTACTCGGCACCCATGTGCGTGGCATCCGAGAGCGCCCGGCCCACACACTCCCCCGGCACCTCGAGCTCAAAGCGATACCACGGCTCCAGCAGCACCGCAGCATCCGCCTCACGCGCCTGCATGAGCCCCTGGCGAATCGCGCGATACGTGGCTTGGCGAAAATCGCCGCCCTCGGTGTGTTTGGCATGCGCACGGCCGCCCGTGAGCGTAATGCGCACATCGGTGATGGGCGAGCCGGTCAGCACGCCCAGGTGGTCGCGCTCCATGGCGTTGGTGAGCGCCAGACGCTGCCAGTTAAAATCGAGCTCGTCGGTCGAGGTCACGGTGCCAAACTGTACGCCCGAGCCCGCCGGCAACGGCTCCAGGCGCAGATGCACCTCGGCATAGTGGCGCAGTGGCTCAAAGTGGCCCACGCCCTCGACCGGCTGCAAAATCGTCTCCTTATAGAGGATGCCGCCGGGCTCAAACTCGACCGCAAGGCCAAAACGATCGGCCAACACCCGCTGCACGACCTCGAGTTGCACAGCGCCCATCAACTGCAAATGAATCTGCTCAAGATGCGTATTCCAGCTTACGCCGAGCATGGGATCTTCATCCGCCAGCTCAGTCAGTGCTTTGAACACCGCATGGACATCGTGTTCGCCCGGAAGCACCGTATAGGTGAGGACCGGAGCGATGACGGGCGCATCGCCCACGGGCTCCGCGCCCAGGGCATCCCCCGGACGAACGTGCGTAAGACCCGTCACGGCACAAATACCGCCAGCAGCAACTTCTTGGGCAAGCTCATACTTCTCGCCGTTATAGATGCGGACCTGATCGACCTTCTGCTCCCATGTCTCGGCACCGGAACGTCCGTCAATCATCTGCTTGGCATGCAGCGTGCCGCCGGTCACTTTAACCCAAGCCAAGCGCTCGCCGCGATCCCCGCGGCTGACACGATAGACGCGCGCGGCAAACTCCGGGAGCCACGTCTGTTCACGCATCAGCGCGCATATGCCATCCAGCAGCTCGTCCACGCCTTGGTCCTTGAGCGCCGAGCCGGCAAAGCAGGGAAAGAGCTTGCGCTCGGCAACCATGCGCGACAGCGTTGCGACAGAAAGCTCACCCGCCTCAAGAAACTCCTCGAGCGCTTCCTCGTCTAACGCAGCAGCGTCCTCCTGAACGGCGCCGCCCGCCAGCAGTTCGTTGGCATCCAGGCAGCCCTCGGAAAGACGTTGCCCAAGTTGTGCCAGCAAAACATCGCGGCCGGGATTCTCCAAATCGATCTTGTTGATGAAGATGAACGTCGGGATGTCATAGCGTGCAAGCAGGCGCCACAGAGTTTCGGTATGCCCCTGCACGCCATCGTTGGCACCCACGACTAAAATCGCGTAGTCCAGCGCGCGCAATGTGCGCTCCGCCTCGGCAGAAAAATCGACATGCCCCGGCGCATCCACGAGCATGACATGGGCATCACCATGGTCGAGCACAGCCTGCGACGAGAAAATCGTGATGCCGCGCTCGCGCTCGATCGCATTAGTGTCCAGGTGCGAATCGCCATCGTCCACGCGGCCGCGCTTGCGAATGCGACCCGCGTTGAACAGCATGGCCTCGGCCAGCGTGGTCTTGCCGGCATCGACATGCGCCAAGATTCCAACGACCGCTTGCTTCGACATGGCTCTCCTCTTATTACAAGCCCATCGCACGCGGCAACGGGCACTCACGCTCCACACTGGATGATACAATTTACGGGCCGGCGGGCGAAGCGGGCCCTATCCCCCGACCGAGCTCATCGCCCCGCGTTGCCGCGCGGCGATTTTCGTAGGTTCGCGCCTTGCGAAAGCCGGCACCTCCCCTTTTTGTCTGCCCGGGCTCATCTGGGGCGATAACAACGCGAGCCCCACAACAACGCGTTTTACCAAAAATGGCCCCACTCGGGGCCACTTTCATTTCGGTGAAACGCTGGTATGTGACTCGGCCTTTATGCCTCGCGCAGCCAATCAAACGCGACGCGCGGCGTACCGTCCGACACATATACGATACCGGCGCGCTTAAACCCGGCCTTGGCGATGGCGCCCTGCATAGGCAGGTTATCTTGGTGCGTGTCGATACGCAGATGGTCGATACGCTCCTTGGCAAAGGCAAACATCGCAGCCGCGATACCGTGCGCGGTGCCGTCGGACGCCACGCGGTGCAGCACAGCATACGGAGTGTCGCTGCGCCATTGGCCGTCCTCAATTACGTCATAGCACTCGTCCGGACCCGGTAAAAAGGCAAACGTCGCCACCACGCGACCGTCGACTTCACACACGTAACTACCACCAGCGGCAATATCGGCAGCCAGTTGCTCGGCAGAAGGCGTGCCCTCGGGCCACTGCGTGGCGTTGCCATGCGCACGCATAAAGGCACGGGCGGCGTCATAGATAGCCATGACGGCGGGAATGTCGGTATCGAGGGTTTTTCTGATCATCACGCGGCGACCTCACGTTTATTGGTATCACTTTGATTGGGCAATGATACCAGCGTTTGGAAAGGGGCACGAAGCAGATGGGAAGCAAAAAGCGAGCCGCCTGGTCAAAGGCCAAAAGCGAGTTTTTGGGCGCTGCCACCGGCGGCGATATGAGCGACCTGTTTGCACGCGAGGACGAGCGCCGCGACGCCCTGGACGCCGAGCGCGAAGAAGCCTGGCGCTACAAGTCGTGCGAGCGCAAAAACCGTTACGACACGCGCGCCGAGGCCGAGGCAGTTATGGCCGACTGCGAAAACCGCGGACGGCGCGGTTTGGCCTGCTACAAATGCGAATACTGCGGTGGATGGCACCTGACGTCGCACCCTTGGAAATAGGCGCCGCATCGGCACGGCACTGACGGAGTGCCAGCCATCGCACGCAAACTACGGGCGCGGCGGCACCAAAACATCGTAGCGAACGGCCTTGCCCGCGAGCTGATAGCTCGGCTTAACGCCGGCAAGCAGTGGCCCCTTCACCGGTCGCTTGATAACGACCTTGCGCGGGTGCACCGCAAGCGCAGCTTCGACCAGCGTTTCCTCATCGGTACACGGCTGTTCCAAATGGTGCAAGAGCTGGAACTTCTTTTTGACCGCCGCGCTCTTGGTGCGCTCGGGAAACATGGGGTCCAGATACACCACGTCGGGGGCGGCAAGCTCGCCCCGCCCGATCAACTCAGCTGTATGGCGAAGGCCGGCAATGCTGTCCTCGCCCGCATGAAGGCGCATGCGAGCCACGGCAGCCGCAAGCGCCGGATCATCTGCCGCGCGATCCAAAGCATCCTTGAGAAGCGCCGCGATCACGCAATCCTGTTCATACAGATCGACGGTAAAGCCCGCAGCCGCCAACAGCAGCGAATCCTCGCCAAAGCCCGCCGTAGCGTCAATCGTCCATGGTTGCTCGATGCCTTTTGTGCGCGCAGCCTTCACCAGTAGCTCTTGCTGCAAACGGCCCTGCTTGAGTCGTGGAAGCATGCGGGTAAAATCGGCACGCAGCTCCATCGTGCCGTCGGTGAGCGTAAGACCCTCGGACTTCCCGATCAGCTCAAGCCCCGCGGCCCGAGCAACAGAAAAGGGATCGACGACACCCATGGGCACTCCTTAGCAAGCAAAGCGAATACGTGAGCGCCGTTTGTGTCGGCACCCAACCGTTCGCTATTGTCCCACATGCGACATGGTCCACAGCATCGCAATGCAAAGCACCGCCATCAATCCCGTGCACACGGCAGCGATCACAGAATCACCCATGCGCCTTCCCAACGACCGCGGCTCATGCACTTGCCCTGCTCCGTACATCATGGCTCCTCCTTGAGACCAGCTCCTTGTTACGGCCTCATCATCGCAGCGCCGCACATGGGCTGCCATCGATTTGCCTTACAGCTGGCTTTCCTTTTTGAAAGGTTGGACCGTGCAGGCAAGAGACGCTTTCAAACGCATGCATCGCCCCGTTGAACTACAATGTGCTTCACCATATGTGCAGCACATGAAGTGCGCCAGGTTGGCGTACTCGTATCGAAAGGACCAGCCATGAGCTCCGCTCGTAAGACTCTCAAAATCCTTGCCCTCATCTATTTTGTTTTGGGCATCGTCAGCCTCGTCATTGGAATCACCGGCGTCGCAACCGGCAACCTCGATTCCACGTACGGGTCGAACGCCATGCTCGCTGCGGTCGTACTTGTCGCCAAGGGCATTGTCGATCTTGCCGCAGGCGTTGCGGGCATCAAGGGCGCCAACAAGCCTTCGCAGGTAGACGGCGCATTTAAGCTCGGTATCGTTGCCGCAATCGCCACGATTGCGCAGGCCGTGCTCACGCTTCCCGCGCTCGGCGGCAGCTCCGTCAATATCGTCACCTTTGTCATCGTGGTGTACGACCTGTTCTTTGTTCAGCAGGCGCACGCCGTTAAGGCCGAGAACAAGGACCGCCTGTAAGCGCTCGCTTCTCATAACCTCTGCAACCAAGCAACTGAAAAGGGCCGATCGCGCAGCAACGTGGTCGGCCCTTTACGTTTGCCCAGATAAAACCTACCAAAATAAACCTGTCCCTTTTTGGCAGGTTAGTGGCGGTACTCGGCGATGATGAAGTCGATATCGGTTTGGAGCGTGTCCAAATTTGCCAGGCGCTCTTTGTCGGCAGGTCGTGTGCGGTAGTAGTACGGCGTCATCTGGAACACCGCCTCAATGTCTGCCTGGGTCTGGAGCGTAATGTTCGCAGACACCCGCTGCGTTCCGACCAACTCGAGCTCGGTGGTCAGCGGCAGCTTCTCGTCGTTAAGGTACGGCGTATCGTAGAGCACTTCCTTAAGCCCAAACAGATGACGTGCACCTGGCACGACGGTGTAGAGCGAGCCCTCGGGCGCCAGTACGCGGGCAAACTCGCGCTCGTTAAAGGGAGCAAAGAGCTCGGTCACCATATCGAAGGCGCCATCGGCCACGGGGATATCCTTCATGTTGGCCACAAAATAGGTCGCATCGCCGCGCTTGGCGGCCAGGCGCACCATCTCTTTGCCCAAGTCGAACCCGTAAGCGTCCACGCCCGGCACCGCGCCCATGGCGCTGGTGTAGTAGCCCTCGCCACAGCAAATATCGAGCAGCGTCATGGGGCCATTCGTAGACGCGGCGCGCCCAGACGCCTGCTTGCGCACCAGCTCGACCATCACATCGCGCAACGGCGCGTAATATCCACGGTTCAGAAAGTCGCGACGGCTGCGTGCCTGCGACTTGGGATCGCCCATGGAGTCGCCGCTCTTGGACGAGCGCAGCAGATATAGATAGCCCTCGCGCGCACGGTCAAACCGGTGTCCGCCCGCGCACACAGCACCGCGTTCGTCATCCACCAGCGGCTCATGGCAAACGGGACACAACAACATGGCAACTCCTTAGCGCAGACTACACAACGCCCACCATTGTCGCACGCCTTCCCCGCCTAGTCATTGGAGACGTTCTTGAATGACTAGTCGTTTTAGAACGTCCCCCATGACTAGTCGATTAGGAGTATCATCGTCTGCGCAAATAAGCACAAAATAGCATGTTAGAGATTGAGAGCGTATGGCTGACACCGCATCTAAGCACATTGACATGACCACCGGATCGCTGTGGCGCAATGTTCCCCTGTTCGCCTTCCCCGTGGCCGCCACGAGCATCTTGGAGCAGCTGTCGAACCTCATCGCCACGGTCATCATCGGTAACTTCTCGGGCGACCAGGGAACCCTTGCCATGGCGGCGGTCGGCTCCAATGTTCCGCTTACCAGTCTTATGCTCAACCTGTTTATCGGCATGTCGCTTGGCTCAAATGTGGTCATCGCCAACGCTATCGGCCGCAACGATCAAAACATGGTCAAACGCGCCGTCCATACCTCAATTTTAATGGCGCTCGTGGGATTTGTCGTCATCGCACTGGGTGAGATCTTTGCCGAGCCCATGCTCGCCGCGCTCAACGTTCCCGCCGAAACCATGCCGCTCGCTTCGCTCTACCTACGCGTCTTTTTGCTCAGCATGCCCTCAATCTTGCTTTACAACTTTGAGGCCGCGATCTTCCGCTCCGTCGGCATCACCCGCATGCCGCTGCAGGCGCTTGCCGTGTCCACCGTCCTCAACATTGGCCTGGACCTCATCTTTGTCCCCGTACTCCACTGGGGTGTCGCGGGCGTCGCCATCGCCACCGCCATCGCCTACACCGTCAGCGCCGCAACGCTCTTTATCCGCCTGCTCAAGACCGACTCCGTCGTCCGCGTCACCCCACGCGACCTGGCTATCGACCCCGTCGCCCTCAAGCGCATCGTCAAGATCGGCCTGCCCGCCGGCATCCAAAGCGCTGTCTTTGCCGTCGCCAACATCATCATCCAGTCTGCCATCAACAGCCTGGGCACCGAGGTCATGGCGGCATCGAGCGCCGCCATGAGCCTGGAGTACGTGTGTTACAACCTGCTCAACAGCTTTAGCCAAGCTTGCACCACCTTTGTGGGACAAAACCACGGTGCCCGCAAGATCGACCGCTGCACCAAGACGCTCAAGGTCTGCCTGGTCGAAGGCGGTATCGTTGCACTCACCACGATTATCGTTATTGTCGGCCTGGGGCGCGAGATCCTATCGCTGTTCAACAGCGATCCCAACATCGTCTCGATTGGCTATATCCGCGTGTGCTCGATCTTCCCGGCGTACGCCTTTAGCATGTTCTACGAAAACATGTCCGGCTACCTGCGCGGCTTTGGTATCTCGCTCACGCCCGCCCTCATCACCATGATCTGTGTCTGCGGCATCCGCTTCTATTGGGTGTTCTGCGTGTTCCCGCACTTCCGCACCTTTGCGAACATTATGATGGTCTACCCCATCAGCCTGGGCACCACGGCGTTCTTTATGGTCGTGGCGGTACTACTCTGCCACCCGGCACGCACCTATCGCGCCACCCAAGCCAAAGCGACAGCCCGCTAAACACCGCACTCAACGCCATGCCAGTCATTAATTGACAATATGTGAGCTCATATAGTCGATAAAGCGCCTCGTGGCGATGGGCATGGTGTCCCAGCTGCGCCAGGCCGCCACTACGTCGCGTGAGGGAGCATGCACGATGGGCCGCACACGAATATCGGCCCGCATGCCTTCCACAGTACGACGGTAGAGCATACTCACGCCTAGGCCCTCCTCCACCATCGCCATGATGGTGTAGTCGTCGGTGACCTCGCTCGTCACGTGCGGCGACAGCCCATGCGCCGCAAACGCATCGAGCACCAGGCTCTGTTCGCCCTCATCCAGCAACACAAACGGCTCGGATGCCAGGTCGGCGAGCGTCACCTTTTCCTTTGCCGTCAGCGGATGTGCGGCCGGCAACAGTGCCACCAACTCGTCGTGATAGACCACGCGCTTCTCGAGCCCAGAGGTAAATCCGCGCGCCGTAAAACAAAAATCAACCACGCCATCGTGCACCCACTGGGCGTTGCGCGTGTAATCGCCCTGCTTGAGAGTAAAGTGCACGCCCGGGTGCAGGGCCCCAAAGTCGCGGATCACACGCGGCAGCACGGTACGACTCACGTTGGTAAACGTCGCAATGCGAATATCGGTCGACGAAAGGCCCAGCAGCTCCTGGCGCTTACCCTCGAGCTCGGCCTCGGCAGTCACGATCTGGCGCAGGTACGGCAGATATTGTTTACCGTCGCGCGTAAGCGAAACGCCCTGCTTGCCGCGCTCGATAAGCGTGGTACCCAACTCGCGCTCGAGCGCCTTGACGGCCTGGCTCACCGCACTTTGCGTATAGCCTAGCTCGTCGGCCGCGCGTTTCAGGCTGCCGCAATCGACCACCATACACGCAATCTGATACCGCGATGCCATCGTGCCTCCCCATCGATGTAGCCGTAAAACGTTTTGCCAGGGCTTTTTCTTCCGACATTAGCATTTCTTAATCATACTGAAGATACATTCGCTTTACTACATCCAAATCTGGGAGCAGAATCCTTTTTACGAAACCGTTCTGTAACAAAAGGAGTCCCATGGATCGCAAAAAAGCAATCGCGCTCTCATTTTCCGTTCCCGTCGCATGGGGCTTTTCGTACCCCCTCATGAAGATCGGCATGAACAGCATGAACGCCACGAGCATCGTCGCGCTACGCTGCATCATCGCCTTTGTGGCCTGCCTGTTGCTCTTCCACAAGCGCGCGTTCCGCATCAACCGCGACCTTATGGTCCGCGCCGCCATCATCGGCGCCATTATGGCAACCGAGCTCACCTGCATGTGCCTGGGCTCCAGCCTCACCTCCGCCTCCACTGCCGGCTTTTTGCAGAGCCTGACGGTCGTGATCGTGCCGTTTGCCAACGCCGCCCTGCTGCGCCGCGCCCCCGAGCGCAAAGTGCTCGTCGGCACCGCCATCGTCACCTGCGGTATGTTGCTGCTCTCGGGCGCCGACTTTACCAGCCTGAACCCGGGCGCGCTCATCATGCTGCTCTCCGCCTTTGTCTATGCCGGACACATCATTGTCGCCAAGCGGTTTGTCGAAGAAGTCGATCCGCTGTCCCTGGGCGTTTGGCAGCTGGGCTTTGGCGGCCTGTTCTCGGGCATTGCCGCATGCGTCTTTGGCGGTTTCGCACTTCCCAGCACGCCCAGCGAGGTCGTGGTCGTCGTCGCACTCGCACTCATCTGCTCTGCTTATGGCTTTATCACCCAAACGCTCGTGCAGCCCCACGTGCCCGCCGAGACCACCGGCTTCGCCTTCTCGCTCGAGCCGGTCTGCTCCGCCGTCTTCTCGTTCTTCCTGGTCGGCGAGGTTCTGAGCCCCATCGCCTTCTTTGGCGCTGCCCTCATCCTCACCGGCGTCATGGCGGCAACCGTGCAGCTCCCGCGACTTCATGCGCATGCTCACGATCATACCCGTATGGCGGGAGCGCCCGAGCACGTCTCGTAGACCCCGCTCTTCATACAGCCGTGGCATAAAGGCAACCGGTGCGCCTTTACAATAGATGCAAACAGAGCATCTGACGTAAAGGAGCCCCATGGACGCCGCGACCCGCGACCGCAACATAGCAACTTGGTTGGGCGATGCGCCGCAGCCGGTACGTGACACGACGAACCAGCTGCTCGAGCGCATCGCCCTTTTGCGTGCCGAGCAGACCATCTACCCGGCACAAGACGACATCCTCAATGCCCTCGTCTACACGCCGGCCGACCAGGTCAAGGTTGTCATCTTGGGTCAGGACCCTTATCACGGACCTAACCAGGCCATGGGACTGTCGTTCTCGGTTCCCGTGACGCAAACCAAGTTGCCGCCGAGCCTGCGCAACATCTACAAGGAACTCAATGCCGATCTGGACTGCCCCATTCCCGCCACGGGAGACCTAACCCCATGGGCACAGCAGGGCGTCTTGCTCCTCAACACTACGCTCACCGTGCGCGAGCATGCCGCGAACTCGCACGCCAAACTGGGCTGGAGCACCCTGACCGACTACGTTATCGAACGCTGCTGTCGGCTGCCCCAACCGGTAGTCTTTTTGGCATGGGGCCGCTTTGCCCAGCAGATGGTCGAAGGCAAGCTCGCCGCGACCGGCGCGGGCAAGGCAACCGGCAAGTTCTGCCTGGCCTCCACGCACCCCTCGCCGCTTTCGGCCAACCGTGCCACGGCAGAACTCCCCGCCTTTATGGGGTCGCGTCCCTTCTCCGCTGCCAATCGGCTACTCGAACAGCACGGCTCGATCCCCGTCAACTGGACTTGCCTCGACTAAAAATCGAGACATCAAAAACGCGCCCGACGGCTTTCCATCGGACGCGTTTCCTATTCGGGCCAAATAAATTGTGTGCGGCCGGCCTCGCCACCATCGATCAGCAGACTCTGTCCGGTCATAAACCGGTTGGTCACGCCCACAAAGTAGATCCACTCGGCGATTTCTTGGGCGGTGGCCCAGCGCTTAAGCGGCGTGAGCTCCATAATCTGGTTCCACAGGTGTTCGTCTTCCATCACGCAACGGTTGAGCGGCGTGATAACGCCACCCGGGTCCACACTGTTGGCGATGGCCTGCGGCGCCAGGCGGTTTGCAAGGTTCTTGGTGTAGGCGATAACGCCGCCCTTGCTGGCAGCATAGGCGGGAAACTCCGATCCCGTATGCCCGCTCGCCGACCCCACATTGACCACGGATTCGATAGCCGGCGCCGGCTTGGCGGCAAGCCCCTCCCCCACAAAGGCGTAGCGCTCGGTCACGTTGATGGTGCCACACAGGTTGGCGGCGATGTCGTCAGTCGAATCCTGCACACCGGCAACGTTCACGATTACCTGGGGTTCAAGGTCGTCCGGAAACGCGTCCGGCTTGCGGACATCAACGATCAGATGGCGGTAGCGCTCGTGTTCGATCGCCGCCGGCAGCAGATCAAAGCCCACGACCTCGTGGCCCTCGTCCAAAAAGCGCTGCACGCACGCGGCTCCGATACCGCCCGAAGCGCCCGTGATCAAAACCCGCATACTTGCTCCTTAGGCGGTTGCGTGGCGCTCGAGGTACTCGGCGCCCACGTTCTCGCGCTCCCAGCCGCGCACGACCTTGTAGCCCACGGGGCTCAGGAAGACCTCGCACAGCAGCTCGGCAACAGCGCCGGTCAGCGAGCACATAAGGACCTGCACCCACGTCCAGCCAAAGAACGTGTGGCTTACCACAATGGCAAAGACCAGGTTGTCGATAAACTGGCCAACGCCCGTAGACACATAGGAGCGGAAGGCAAAGCTCGCGAAGTTGTTCTTCTTGAGCATACGGCCAAGCGACTGGTTGAGCGTGGAGTTAACCACGGCAGAAACGAGCATTGCCAGCGAAGAGCCCAGCACCACGTACCAGGTGCCGCCGATGGTGGCGTTAAGGGCAGTGTTGACCTCGATCATGCCCGTGTCGTAGTAGGCGCCCCACATGCCGGGCGTGAGCGAGCATGCCCAAAAGCACAGGCTCACGGCGAGGTTGACTGCCAGCGCGAGGATGGAGATTTTGATGGATGCCTTGGCGCCAAAGCGCTTGCAGATCATGTCCTGGCACAAAAACGAAACCCAGCTCACCACAAAGCCGCAATCGAGTGCCAGATACGGCAGGCTGATAAGCTCTTTGTTGGCCAGCAGGTTCATCATGATGACGCTCACGAAAAACAGCGAAACCGTTGCCGCGGGAATGCTCCGCAACAGGACCTTGTAGTCCTCCATGACCTTCTTGATCATAATGTACTCCTTTGGTTTTAGGTTTTACGAGCAGGATATCGGACCCGAACTGCTCGGACGCCCCGGTCTTGAGACGACGGTGGGTATGATAGCCGCTCACACGGCATCAGGCAAGCAAGCGGCGCGGCAGCCCCACAGGGCCACCGCGCCGATGCGTTAAAAGGCTACGTTGCCAAACTCCGACAGGATAAGATCGGGGTTGTGATCGGTTGCCCAATCCACGTTCCACGGACTCGTGAACAGCAGCAGCTTACCGCCGCGCATGTCCTCGACGCGCAGCGTGTCGCGCGTGAGCGAAAGGCCCGGGATATCGATGGTATCGGGGTCGTTCTGGATCCAGCGAATGTCCGTATAGGGCAGCGGCTGGCGACGAACCTCAACACGGTACTCGGCCTTGAGACGGCGCTCGAGCACCTCAAACTGCAGCACGCCGACCACGCCCACGATGACGCTCTCCATGCCGGCACCAAGCTCGCGGAAGATCTGGATGGCACCCTCCTGGGCAAGCTCCTCCATACCCTTGACGAACTGTTTGCGCTTGAGCGTATCGACCTGCGTAATGCGAGCGAACATCTCGGGGGCAAACGTCGGGATCTGCGGGTACTGCACGTGGCGCTTGCCGGAGCACACGGTATCACCGATGCTAAAGATACCCGGATCAAACAGGCCCACGATATCGCCCGCGTACGCCTCGTCCACGATGGCGCGGTCATCGGCCATCATCGAGGTACCCGTGGCAAGCTTAAGCTTGCGGTTGCCCTGCACGTGGAAGGCATCCATGCCGCGCTCGAACTTGCCCGAGCAAATGCGCACAAAGGCGATGCGGTCGCGGTGGTTCTTGTCCATGTTGGCCTGGATCTTAAACACAAAGCCGCTAAAGTCGTCGCGGCAGGGATCGACCGGTTCGCTGGTGAGCGTATCGGTATAGGCGCGCGGCGTCGGGGCCAGACGCAGGAACTCCTTGAGGAAGGGCTCCACGCCAAAGTTGGTGAGCGCCGAGCCAAAGAACGCCGGGCTCAGCTTGCCGCAGGCCACGGCATCCAAGTCGAGCTCGTCGCCGGCACCATCGAGCAGCTCGATGTCGTCCATCAGGTTCTTATGGTTCTCCTCGCCGATGAGCTCATCCATGGAAGGATCGCCCAGCTCGGCCTCGACCTCGGCGACCTTCTTGGTGGCGTTGGCGTGGCCGTCGCCCTCAAAGGCAATGACGCGACGAGTCTGACGATCGAACACGCCGCGGAAGTTGCGGCCGCTGCCGATCGGCCAGTTCATGGGATACGTATTGATGCCCAGGACATTCTCGATCTCTTCCATGAGCTCAAACGGGTCGCGAGCCTCGTGGTCGAGCTTGTTCACAAAGGTAAAGATGGGAATGTGGCGCAGCGTGCAGACCTTAAAGAGCTTTTTGGTCTGGGCCTCGACGCCCTTGGCGCCATCGATGACCATGACCGCGGCGTCGGCGGCCATAAGAGTACGGTAGGTATCCTCCGAGAAGTCCTGGTGACCGGGTGTATCGAGGATGTTGACGCAGGCGCCGTTGTAGGTGAACTGCAGCACCGAGGAGGTAACGGAAATACCGCGCTCCTTCTCGATGTCCATCCAGTCCGAGACGGCATGCTTGGCCGAGCTCTTGCCCTTGACCGAGCCGGCGGTCTGGATACTGCCGGTATAGAGCAGCAGCTTCTCGGTAAGCGTGGTCTTACCGGCGTCCGGGTGGCTGATGATCGCGAATGTGCGGCGCGACGAGATTTCATCCGACAGGCTTGCCATGCGGATCCTTTCTTGCATTGAGTGCATTACGTCGATGTAACCGCACTATTGTAGCCGCGAAATCCCGCCATAGGGCACCTATCAGGACAAATTCATCAGTTGGGGCCTAGGGTAGCAGTCGATGGCGGCACTCCGCAGCAGTTTGTCTCGATCTGTAACATCTAGACGGTTTTTGAACCTCTACCTGTTACAGATTAAGACAAACAGGTGGGCGTCCCAGAAAGATCTCGATCTGTAACATCTAGCAGCCAAAAACTTCTCCAGTTGTTACAGATTGAGACAACCAAATGGGGTCCGCCAGCAAAATCTCAATCTGTAACAGGTAGCCGTCCAAACCGGTTCCAGATGTTACAGATTGAGATGAATGAACGAGCGGACAATCCCTATTTACCTCTTGCATAGCTGTGCATAGTGTATATATACTATGCTTACCGGTTATATACACGTGTAGCCCATCAGCTAAGGAGCCGCTGTGGACATTATCCTATCCAATTCGAGCGACAAGCCCATCTACGAGCAAATAGCCTCGCAAGTCAAAGCTCAGATTCTATCGGGCACGCTCGCTGCGGGAGCCAAACTCCCCAGCATCCGTGCTCTCGCGAGCGATCTTGGCGTGAGCGTCATCACCACCAAGCGCGCCTACGCCGACCTGGAGCAGCTCGGGTTTATCTGCACCGTGCAAGGCAAGGGCTGTTTTGTCGCCGACGGCAACCAAGAGCTCTTGCGTGAAAACCAGCTCTGCCATATCGAAGAGCTGCTCGCGAAAGCGGCAAGCCAAGCCGAGGCCCTGGGCGTCACGCGCGACAAGCTGCACGAGATGCTCGACCTGGTAGCCCCCGAAACCATGCAGTAGCCATCTGCAAGAAAGGCTATACCATGCAAAACCTTTTAGAACTCAAAGGCATCTCACGCCATGTGAGTGACCGTTTTTCGCTGCGCGACGTCACGCTTGCCGTGGAGCCTGGCCAGATCGTCGGCTTTGTGGGTGCCAACGGTGCCGGCAAAACAACGACGATTCGAGCCGCGCTTGGGCTTATCAAACTCGATGCCGGCGAGGTGCACCTGTTTGGGCAGCACTGTGGCGCCGACGCACCCGGTGAGGCGCAGCGCTGCCTGCGTTCCCACATCGGTCTTGTCCTGGACACGTGTCCCTTCCCCTCCACGCTCAAGGTGGGCCAGATCGAGTCGCTCGTAGGCCCGGCGTACCCCACGTGGGACCGCGAAACGTTCGCCCGATTCATCAACCGATTTGGCCTCGATCCCAAGACAAAGGTCAAGGACCTCTCCCGCGGCATGGGCATGAAACTGCAGCTTGCCTGCGCACTCAGCCACAAGGCCAAGCTGCTCGTTTTGGACGAAGCTACCGCAGGCCTCGATCCCATGGCACGCGAGGAACTGCTCGATGAGCTGCTTGCCTTTGTCGCCGACGGCCTGCACAGCGTGCTGCTCTCGAGCCACATTACGTCCGACCTCGATCGCGCTGCCGACCGCGTCATCTGCATCGATAACGGCTCGATTGTGTTTGACCTGCCGCGCGAGGACATTACCGACCGAGCCGGCATCGTCCACTGCACCCAAGCACAGGCCGCCGAGCTTATGGCTTGCGTCGAAGGTGCCCGCGCCGCCCGCCATGCCTACAGCGTGGACGTACTCGTACCCAACCATCGCGAAACACTCGAGGCCTTCCCCGAGATTCCCTGCGATCGGGCAACCATTGATGACTATCTGCGCCTCATGCTGAAAGGGGCTTCGAAATGAAACGCGCCTTTATGTCCGAACTCGCCATCGTTCGCACGCTCATCCCGAGCATCGCGGGCGTCGGCCTGTTTTTATTCGTCGTGCTGTCCCTCGCCAACACGTCGATCGGCGACTCTGGCACAAGTGCCGGCGCCTGCGCGGTCAGTGCCATGTCGCCCATCATGGTCATGAGCTCGCTGGCCGGCTTCGACAATCAAAATAGCTGGGAGCGTTATCGGGCAACGCTGCCCTTCTCGCGCAAAGACATTATTTGTGCACGCTACCTGAGCGTTATTGTCTTCTCCGCCGTCATGGCATGTGCAGCTACGCTTTTGAGTATCGTCGCCATCCCGCTCTTCAACAGCGCGGGCATTCCTTCGACGGGACAGACGGTCTTTGAAATCGCAATCGCCTCGGCAGCCTCGATGCTCATTTCCCTCATGATGGTGTTCTTGGCACAACCGCTGTTCTTTCGATTTGGACACATGGAGGCGCTGCGCCTATCCGTCGGCCTGTTTGCCATGCTCGGGTGCCTTACCATGGCAACGTTGAGTTCCTCCAACCCCATCAGCAACTGGCTCATGTCGATTGCCGGGGCGAATCCCGATCCTGCCGTTCTTGGCTGCCTGTGTGCAGGCATCGCCGCACTTGCCCTCGCGCTATGCGTAATCAGCTGCACCGTCAGCACCAAGGTTTATCGAGTACGCGATCTGTAGCCACGCGAGTCTCAATCCACGAAGGACGCGATCGCCCCCCGCAAATCCGTGACAAATGGCATGTCCTCGGCGTGCGCCACCGCGCTACTTGCGCAGCGGCTTGGGCAGCGGAATGCCGGAAGCGATAACGGCGGCGATGATCATGCAGACGATACCTTTGAGTGGGAAGCACATGAGCAGCAGGCCCACGACCATGACCGGCTGGCGCATGACCGCACCCATCGTCGATGCCGTGCAGACGGCGACGCAAAAGACCGGATCTGCGCCGGTGAGGATAGCAAGGCCATAGCCCAGGCTTACGCCCGAGAAGATAACCGGGAAGAAGTGGCCGCCGCGCCAGCCCAGGTTGATGAGGGCGGGGGTCAGCATGGCTTTGACAAGACCGGTCGCGATAAGCACGCCGGCGGGAATGGTCAGGTAGGTTTCCATGAGCACGTCGGCCTGGGTCTCGCCGGCAAACATGGTGTAGGGCAGGACCGTGCCGCAGATGGCGAGCGCCAGACCGGCCAGCATGGCTTTGACGACAGGACAATCACCTATTGCATGGGACAGCGCCTCGCTTGCATGCTCGGAGACAAAGTACAGCCAGCCGCAAACGGTGCCGACCAACGCCAACGGAATGAGCCAGGCAAGTTCCAAGTTGCCCACCTCGGCGGACTCGAACCTGGGCATGCCCATGCCGCCGCCCACAAGCTGGCCAAGCAGCAGGTAGGTGCCCAGACCGCCGGCAATCGCAATGCCGTAGACCATCGTCTTTTGCGCCTTGGGCAACTTGATGGTGATCTCGCCGGACGCAGAGCCCTCGTCACCGTCGGCGCTACCGGCGAGCGGTGCCACGAAGCCAAAGACGGGCGCCGTAAAGAGCGCCGTCAGGGCAGCCTGGGTGCCCAGCAGCGTGAGCTCCCTAAACTCGGCGCCAAAGCGACGCATGCGGTCGCCGACCCAGCTGCACAGACCCGCGATAACGCCGGTCAGGCCGGCCTCCGGTCCAATACTTCCGCCAAACAGCAGCGGCAGCAATGCCGCGAGCGAAAGCTTGCCCAGATTGTCGTACGGGTAGCGCCCATCTTGCTTAACCTTAGCCATCACCTGGTTGAGGTCGTCGGTCTTGGTGCCTGTAAGCTTTTCGTACAGACCGATTAACAGGCCGCCCAGCAGGCAGACAAAAAACGGGTACGGCAGAAAGCCAAACGGGCCGCTGGCAAGCTCGGGCGAAGCGACGCCCAGCGCGCTCGGAATCTCGGTCCATAGATAGTCGATACCATGCTCCATCGCAAAAAAGAACAGCCAGACCGCGGCACCCGCGAACGCACCGGTCACGGCAACGCTAACCAAAAACAGCGCGCGGTTTGTGGGTTTGGCAAGGTTATCCATCGGGTCCTCCCGCGGTCAAAGTCGACATAGATACGTTTTATTGTAGAGTGAGCGTTGCCCGAACGAACCAACCATCTGCGCTGCAAACGGCACCATTGGGAGTCATAGTGGGGCAGGCTCAAGACTTATCCGTTGATAATCGAGGCAATCTCGCGCAAATCGTCGGCAAAGTAGATGCCTTGCTGACGCCTCGGGCTCGAAAGCCCTTTATCAATCATGTGCCCGAGCAGCGCCTTGAGGTCGTTGTAGTAACCGTCCAGGTTATACAAGATGCACGGAGCACTCAGGTGCCCCAACGACACCGCGGACATAACCTCAGCAATCTCCTCGAGCGTGCCCGTCCCGCCGGGAAAGGCAATGAAGGCATCACCAAGCTCGATCATCTTGGCTTTGCGCTCGGCCATATCGCTCGTTACGATGAGGTCGTCGATTCCGTCATGTTGAAACTCGGCCTCGATAAAAAAGCTCGGCTCAACACCCGTCACATGTCCACCTGCCTCGAGTACGCTATCGGCGAGCGCGCCCATCAGTCCCGACTTGGACCCGCCGTATACCAGCGCGTGCCCGTTGGAGCCAATCCAGTTGCCCAATTCTTGCACCGCAGGCAGAAATGCTGGGTCGTTACCAACGCTGGCGCCCAGGTATACCGTGATGTTCATATGCAATCCCCCTCGTCGTGACGCACGGCGCCCGCTTTAGCGTTGGCGTCGGCGATATTCGCGCACACGACGCGAAAGATCGGCGAGCTCGTCGCGATCGAGCTCTTCCAAATGCTCAAGATCGTCCATAAAGCGCGCCATGGTGTCCTTTTGGCGCAGCTTAATGAGCGTATTGCAGTAGTTCACCGCCACACCCGTGAGCATGGCGATGTAGAAGATGCTGATGACGCTCAGGACGACGGTAATAGCGCGAGCGACCGGCGTTTCGGCCGGGATATCGCCAAAGCCGATGGTCGAGACCGTCTCAAAGCTAAACCAGAGACCATCGCCAAACGTGAGGGTCGTGGGCTCGGACAGCCAGACAGCCGTCGAGCACAGCAGATAGAAGACGAGGAACAGCTCCGTAATGCGCACAAAGCCCGCCTGGCGCAAAACGTCAGCAAGCGTCCTGAGCTTTTTCATCGCGACCCTTTCCACGGACAACCAATCACGTTCGCTCGGTATTGTCCCACGCCTCCCCCGCAAACGGAACTAGTCATCAAGAACGCTTCTAAACGACGGGTTGTGAGGAACAATCCTCCCACGACAAACAAGAGCACGTTTCAATCTGCGGAAAACGGGGCGTTCCCGTCGGCCTCGCAGCCTGAACTAGTATCTTGATATAGACACACCGCCCACCGTCGTGCACGCAGCACGCGGAAAGAAAGGAAGTCCACGATGTTTAGACCTCTTCGCAGAAAGAAGCGTGCTATCACCGATCAAGAGGCACGAGAGCTGCTCGTCAATTGCAAACGCGGCGTTTTTGCCGTCAACGGAGACGACGGCTATCCTTACGCCATTCCCGTTAACTACTACTTTGACCCCGAGCACGACAAAATTTACTTTCATGGAGCCAAGGCAGGGCATAAGGTCGATGCGCTCAAACGCAGCGACAAAGTCTGCTTTACCGTCTATGGCAACGATTGGTACAAAGACGACGACTGGGCACCCTATGTTCAGAGCACCGTGGTTTTTGGCCGCTGCCGCCTCGTGAACGATGATCCGGCGTTTGTCGAAGACAAAGTCCGACAGTTTGCCCTCAAGTACTATCCTTCTGCCGAAGAGGTCGAAGAGGAAATCAAGCAAAGTATCAGAGGCGTCCAACTGTATGAGATTACGATTGAGCACCTTTGCGGCAAACAAATTCAAGAAAAGTAGCAGACGTGGAAAACGCGCTCGCAAGCCTCTGCGCTCTATGCGTCCACGCACATTGACGACATGGGCGCAAGCCACAGTACCCGAATCGTGCGCCCCCTATACCCTAAAAACGTAGCGGTCCAGGCGGTCGCACGCTTCCCTCACGCGCGAAAGCGGCAGCGCCAGATTCACGCGAATGTGGCAGGACCCGTGGAACGGACGGCCATCCTGATACCCCACGCCCACGCGGGCGCCCTCGTCGAGCAGCCACTGAATATCACGGCCATGCTCGCGACACCACTCGGTGCAGTCCAGAAACACCATGTACGTGCCCTGCGGACGCGAAAACGCGACGCCCTTCCAATGTTTTTCTGCATACGCGCAGAAGTACTCGATATTGCCGGCAAGCACCTGGTTAAGCTCATCCACCCACTCGTACCCCTGTGGCTGGTAGGCGCCGATGAGCGCGTGCATCGAGAGGACGTTCATCTCGTTGTAGTGGGTCTTGTTGGACACGGCGCACACGCGGTCGCACAGCGTCTCGTTATAGATGATGTGGTAGCTGCCGACCAGGCCCGCCAGGTTAAACGTCTTGCTCGGCGCATAGAGGGCAACCGTGCGCATGCGGGCATCCTCGCTCACCGACTGCGTCGGGATATGCTTGTGCCCCGGCAGGATGATATCGGACCAAATCTCGTCCGAGATCACCACGCAATCGTGCTGGCGATAGATGTCCATGGCACGCTCGATCTCGTCGCGCTCCCATACGCGGCCGCAGGGATTGTGCGGCGAGCAGAACACCGCGGCATGGATGTGGTTTAGGGCGAGCTTTCGCTCCATGTCCCCAAAGTCCATACGCCACACGCCTTGGTCGTCGAGCTTAAGCGGGCTGTGGACAATGCGATAGCCCGCGGCCTCAATGGACTTGGTAAAGCCGATGTAGGTGGGGCTGTGGACCAACACCGCATCGCCCGGCTGGACATACGCGCGCAGCGTCGACACGACACCGCCCAGCACGCCGTTTTCGTAGCCAATGTGCTCAGGTGCCAAGCCCTCAACGCCATTACGGCGGCCCTGCCATTCGATAATGCGGTCGAAGTACTCGGCGCGCGGGTTAAAGTAGCCAAACATGGGATGCTGAGCGCGCTGAATGATGTGCTCCTGGACCGTGGGCACCGTGGCAAAATTCATGTCGGCCACCCACATGGGAATGCGGTCGAAGCCCTCGTCGGGTGCGTTCGGAGCCATACCGGGGATCTCACCCCAAGAGTCAACGGCGATGGAGTCCATGCCGTGGCGGTCGATGATTGAAGTGAAGTCATATTTCATGCTGGACTCCCGTGCAGAGCGGAATGATTCGGTAGGCGTTATTGTCCACCAGCGTGGGCGGTTTTGGCGCGGGGTTTGGCGCTTAATTTGACGGGTGCGGACGAATGGCTGGTTAGTCTCGCGCGTCGTTGACGGCGACTACAGTTAGCTGGGTCTCATCGACCGTAAACGATATGTCGAGCCCGGCGAAAGCCAGATGATAGACGCGGTTTGGCTCATGCTTGCTGCCCGCGCGGCGCGGGTCTTGGCGTAGAACCTCGACTAAGCCGGGGAGCTTTGCGGGCGGGACCATATCCTGCAGTGCTTGCGGAAACTCAACATCGAGCTCTTGCCACGGAGCATCCTCAATCCAGCCTCCGGTCGCATCCGGGTGGCAGTCCGCAAACGGAATGTAGGGCTTAATGTCGTAGATGGGCGTGCCGTCGCGCAGGTCGGCCCCCAGCACATGGATGATGGGGGCATTGTCGGTGAGCTCGACGCGATCGAGCTTGACGCAGGTAAGCCCAATGGGATTAGGGCGAAACGGACTGCGCGTGGCAAACACGCCCACATGTGCGGCTCCGCCCAGACGCGGCGGGCGCACGGTCTTCGACCACTTGACGTTGGTGCCGGACCTGTCCTGCAACTTGGCATCGGTAGCTATATCCTTAGCCGTGCCGCCGGGCGTTCCGTTTTCGAAGCGCCACAGCAGCCACAGGTGAGAGAAGGAGTCCAGGCCCTCAACTGCTGCATTGGAGGCAAATTCCGGCTCAAAAACGATGCGTCCCTGCAGATGGGGCGCCAAAAAGCTGTTGCGTGGAATGCCAAACTTCTGCGGCAGATCGGTATGTATGTGTGCAATAGGTTCCATGCCGGTCATTGTACGGCATGGAGGCGTGGGGCGTTGCGCGCAATTCTTCGCCGCGGTCCCCCGTCGTGCAACCAACGGTTGCTTGGAAGGGTGCCTGCCGCCGCGTATGCTTAAGCCATCAACCAGCAGAAAGGAGCCGCTATGGCCTTTGCAGAAAAGCTCATCGCTGTCCGTCGCGTCCATCACCTTACCCAGGAGCAGCTCGCCGCCAAGCTCTTCGTCACGCGCCAAGCCGTCAGCCGTTGGGAACGCGGCGAGGTCACACCGGGCATCGACATGATGAAGCTCATTGCCGCTGTGACCGGCGAGCCCCTGTCTCACCTGCTCGAAATGCCCGAGCACCATTGCCAGAGCTGCGGCATGATACTCACGCCCGGCGACTGCGGCACCGATGCCACGGGCGCCACGACCGAACATTACTGCAAGTGGTGCTACGACCACGGCCAGTACACCTACGACACCACGATGGAGGCAATGATCGAGGACTGTGCCCCGCGCCTGGCGCAAAACACCGGCATGTCGCTCGACGAAGCCGTCTCGCTCATGGGCGCCGTCCTGCCGCAACTGGAGCGCTGGCGCACCGTGCAGGAAAACGAGGAACGCTACGGCGCCGAGACTCGGGCTCGCTATGGCAATGAGGCTATCGATGCAGCAAACGAAACGTCACTGGATATGGATCCCGAGACATGGAATGACATGAAAGAACTTGAACGCGCTATTCTGGGTCAGCTCTCGATTGCCACGGGCGACGGCGACCCAGAGAGCAACGAGGCTCGCAAGCTCGTCGCGATGCATCGTCGCTGGATTGCTCTCAACTGGGGATGCGAGCCCCAGAACGAAGCATACCTGGGCCTCGCCCACGGCTATCTTGCCGACCAGCGCTTTGTTGACTACTACGACAAGCCCTGCGGCACCGGAGCCACGGCGTTTCTGGTACAGGCCATCGAGTCGTCACTGGCCCGCGCATAGACCGCGGCGGCTTTGGGTATTTCAATCAAAACCTCAACCGATTGGAGACCTATGGCTACTGATCATGAGCTCACGCTGTACGTTATGACCGGCTGCCCGTACTGCATAAAAGTCAAGCGCTTCCTGGCCGATAACGGCGTGACCATTCCCGAGCGCAATATCTCGACCGATACCGGAGCCGAGCAGACGCTCATCGCCGTCGGCGGAAAACGCCAGGTTCCCTGCCTGTTCATCGACGGCAAGCCGCTCTACGAGTCGAGCGACATCATCGCATGGGTACAGGAGAACCTGCTCTAGCATGCGCATCCCGTCCGTCCAAGGCCCCAACCCATACGGCCCAAACATGTACGCCAGCATCCAAAGTCGACATTTTTCGACATCTTTGGATGCTGGCGTACAGCTTTTTGTGGGTAGTCATTGGGGACGTTCTTAAATGACTGGTTGTTTGAGACGGCCTTTGGATTATGGCTGTTTGAGGCCATCTGACATCTCTGGAAAGAGCTCCTTAGAGGACCGTGCTCAAAAAATGGCAAATATGAGTACTGCTACTTGTTTAGTAACAGCGATTTTAATCATTTCAGGGATCATTCAACGCCCCAAGCGCCCGCAGACGGCGTTATTCCTCCCCATATGTTCAATAAAAGAGACGCCTAATGGTATTAAATCTCATCAGGGACCTCATTTTTAAACAAAATAAATGCAACCATAATGGCAACAGTACTCATATTTGCCCTTTTTTGCACACAGCCCTCCAGAATAGTCGTTAGGGACGACTCAAAATGGCAATTCCGGCACTTAGACGCTCTCTTCTTGAATGACTAGTTGTTAAAGAACGCTCAGCGACTACTCCAATTCGCGACACACTGTGTCGCGAATTGAGCTGTTCTCACCACCGAAGACCGGTGAAAGCTCCTGGCCAGAATCTCGATAGTTTGTTAAAGTGCCCCCTCTGCAGGTTCAATGAGCGCTCATGTTCCAGACTGGAAAGCGAAGAAATAGCGAAGCCATCGATGCTCATTTCCTATCGAAAAAACTAGTCAATACACGCTAATTAGCTTGATAAACTGCTTGTATTTTTGTCTACAAAACTGTATACAAAAAGAGATTCCGAGAACCAGCGCTCGACATTATGTCAATCGATAGGAGGCGCTATGGACGCTAAGCAGCTCGAAAAGATGATGGGATTTGCCCCCGGAGAGTTGGAGAAAGCCGCGGAGGCATACGAAAAAGATGAGTGGCCGAAGGGTCGCACCATCAAGCTGGGAAGACCGCCGATCTCTGATGAGCCAAGCGTTGTTTTATCGGCACGTGTGGGTGAGTCGGTTCTTGATGCGTTTGATGCAAAAGCAAAGCGCCATGGGCAGACACGCACAGAGCGACTCAGGGAGCTCATCACGATCGATGCAATGATTGCCTAGTTATCCACCGAGCCCAAAGACGTACGCCAGCATCCAAAGTCGACATTTTTCGACATCTTTGGATGCTGGCGTACGGTATTTTGCAACATAGTCATTCGGGACGTTCTTTTAAATGACTAGTCGTTAAAGTGCGTCCCCAACGACTAACTAGCCGTGGAAGTGGGCTATGGGCGCAAGTGGCTGCTCGCGAAAGACGCGCTCGACGGCGGCGCGGTATTCGTCGACCTTTTTGGTCTTGCGTACGATCTTGTGGACGGTAGCGGGATCAGCGAAAGCGCACTTGGCGTAGAACCACCACTCCTTCATGCGGAAGACCGCATTGCCGCCAATCTCTTCTGCATATGCCGCAAACAGCGTGTCGTGGAAGCGCTGCAGCTCAGCAGCCGTTGCAGCAGGGCCGCCCTTGACCATGCGAGCCAGAGCGGGGTTCGCGAGCAGGCCACGCCCCAACATCACATGGCGCGTGCCGGGATAGGCCTCCACCAGCGCGTCCATATCCTCAAGATCAAAAATGTCACCGTTATAGGCCACGGGGAACGGCACACGCTCCAGCGTCTCGCCATAAAACTCTTTGCGCGGCGAACCCGTATAGCGGTCCTTTTGCACGCGCGGATGCACAATGAGCTCTGCCAACGGCATGCGGCAATACAGATCGAGCACGCGCTCGTATTCGTCGTCATTCTCCAGCCCCAGCCTGGTCTTTACCGACACCGGCAACGGCGACCGCTCGCACACATCGCTTAAGAACGCCTCGAGCTCGTCGAGATTGCGCAAGAAACCCGAGCCCTTGCCCTTGGCAACAACTGTACCCGAGGGGCAGCCAAGGTTGAGATTGACCTCGCGGTAGCCCATGTCGGCGAGCACCTGTGCCGCCCACACAAACTCGTCCGCGTTCTTGGACATCAGCTGAGGCACCACGTTGAGCCCCTGGTTATTGGCAGGATCGATCTCCTTAAACGCCTTGCCGCCAAAGCGGTTTCCCACCCGCGGCGGCGGCAAAAACGGCGTGTAATAGCAATCGAGCGCACCGAAGCACTCCGCATGCACGCGACGGAACACATGCCCGGTAATCCCCTCCATAGGGGCCAGCGAAAGGATCATCTACTCTTCTCTCATATCAACACAACAAAGGGGCCGTCCCTTTGTCACATGCATTATGCCTTGCGCTTCAGGCGATTCACAAGGAAGAAGTAGCTACTGAACGATGACCACCCTCCAGCCGCACCCCATACAACGAGGTTTAATACTTTTCCCGAGAAGTGAACGAGTGAAAACGGGCCCCCGAAGCATCGGCACTTTCGAGATGCAATTTCCTGCGGTTTTGCCAGCCAAATCCTGCGGGTTTGACGTCTAAAAATGTCGATGCTTCGGAGGTCCAAGTATGGCCGTTCACTTCTCGGAAAAGTATTAGACCTCGATTTACATGCCACTCAATGTGACAAAGTGGCTGCTCCTTTGTCACATTCGATGAAAAAGGGCACCGATGTTAGTCGATGCCCCAAAGCGGCTGCAGGTTAAGCCCTACAGCGTATGTCTAAGACGAATCGAACTATTCGTCCCAGGAGAGGTTCTTACCAGTCTTTTTTGCCAGCAGCAAGAACAGGCCGATAATAACGTTGCATGCGATGCAGAAGATGAAGACGCCCTGGAAGGAGCCGACAAGCTCATAGACCTTCATCATAACGGGCATGCCAAAGGCGCCGACGATATAGCCCACGGAGCAGATCAGCGCGAAGATGCGACCGAAATCGCGGGAGCCAAAGACATCCATAACCAAAACGGTCAGGGCAGTGCCAGCGATGACGTACATTACGTCGTTCACGCCTGCTGCGAGGATGCTGAGCGTCGAGTTGCCGCTGCTCATCATGAGCATGACAAAGGAGAGGATGGAGACAGCGAGCCAGCCCAGAATGGCCTTCGTGCTGCCGAACCTATCGCAAGTGGTGCCGACGATCGGATTGAGGAACAGATCGAAGAGCGATGCAGCGGATACCATGAAGCCGCCCACCATGGGGCTAAAACCAACCTCGGAAGCATACGTCGGGAAGAGCTGGTTCATGCAGCAAGTGAGCTGAACGAGACAGAGGAAGCCGATGCAGAAGAAGAAGGCAGGCGACTTAATGGCGCGCGCATAGCTAACGCCACGCGTGCTATCCTCGGTCGTCTCCTCGGTCTCGGTGACCGTCTCGCCCTCGACGTAGCCATAGGGCAGCATGCCCTTGTCCTGAGGCTTATAGCGAATAATCAGGACGGAAGCGGGGAGAATGAGCACGGCGGAGACGCCAGCGAGCACCAGATAGCCAGTCCTCCAGCCAGCGGCCTCGATGACAGAGGTGATGACGGGGCTCATGATGAGCATGTAAATCGAGTTCACTGCCCAAGCGAGACCGATTGCCAGGCCACCAGATTTTTTGAACCACTGGTCAATAACGTCGGACATGGCGACGCCGGTGGTGAAGGCGAAGCAAACGCCAATCAGGGCGCCAGCGGCGATGAACATCCAGACTTCGGTGTAGAAGGCCATGCCTGCGCCGGCAGCAAGCAAAATAAGCTCGACAACGGGGAGCCAAACCTTGCCAACGACCTTGGGAATGAGTTTTCCGACAAACGGAAGAGCTGCCGCAAGACCAATGAGCGTTGCGGTGAAGTAATACGAGAAGATGGAATAGTCAAACCCGAACTCCTCGCACACGGGTGCGACGAAGGAGCCCGCGATGACGCTATAGGATCCGGTCGTGCCAGCAGACATAAGGCCGAGCGCGATTACGAGAACCCATGCGTAAACCTTGCTGCTCTTTAACTTTGCATTTTCCATTGATACAGCTCCTAGAGACCCAGAAGGGCACACATAACGGCCTTGATGGTGTGCTGACGGTTCTCTGCCTCACGGAAGATGACCGAAGCGTTGGCCTCAAAGCACTCGTCGGCAATCTCAAAGCCCTCGGTGATGATTTCGCGATGGAGGTCGTTCTTGCACTGGTCGAGGAGCATTTTGCCGACACGGTGATCTGCGTTATGGACAGAGGGAAGCTCATGCATGCAGAAGATGTCGGGATTGTTGGTGCGCTTGCACAGCTCGCTGGTGACGCGATAGGGGTACAAAGACTCGGCATCGCCCAGCCAGGAGTTGTAGTCGTCGGGATCCAGAACCTCTTCGCCGCACTCGGGGTTGATGTAGCGCCACTCCTCGGTAACGATAACGTCAACGCCATCCAGGGCATCGAGGTCAGAGGTGATGGTAAAGGTCCTATTGGGAGCGTACTTGGCGTAGCAGGCCTCCACCTCTTCGATCATTTCCTTGCACATCTGATGACGGAGGTCGTCGGGGCCGATGGCGAGGAAGTCCATGTCGAGCATAGCGCACAGACGGCCATACCACACCGGGGCGCCGGCGCAGTTGCCAACGAAAGCCATCTTCTTGCCGCGGCTCGTACGCAAACCGCCCCATTGCTCTTCCATCGTAAGAGCGTCAGCGAGCATCTGAGTCGGGTGATCGCCGAGAGTAAGGGCATTGATGACCGGGATGTCAACCAGGTCGGCGACGTCATAGAGGAACTGCTCGTCCTTCTGTGCGCGATAGACGATGAGATCATACATGCCGTTAAAGACGCGCATGGCGTCCTTGACGGTCTCGCAGTCACCCATGTGGGAGTTGGTCAGATAAGTGAAGCCCATGCCCAAATCGTTGCAGGAGGTCTCGAATGCGCAACGAGTACGGGTCGAGCCCCACTCAAAGTTGGCGAGGACGTTTTTGCCGGGGAAGTAGCGCTGGTCGACACCAGACTTCTTCTGAGCCTTAAGGTTCCAGGCAAGATCGATGAGATAGCGGAAATCCTCGGAGGAGAGATCATGGATGTTGATGTAGTCGCGACCGCGGAGGCTGTTGTTCATGCCTATTTCCTTTCGAATTATTATCAAAATTATTGTTGAATGTGTCCCCGAGGAAAACACGGATATCCCTCGGGGAGCGGTACATGTGGCGCCTAAGCCAAAGAGCGCAGGCTCTAAGGCTCACTAACGACTGGCCGCCACGTCCTTAGTCCAGCAGTGCACGCCGCCGCCGGACAGGTTAAGCGCGAGGGAATCAATCATGATGACCTTGCGATCGGGGAAGCAGCTCTCAAGAACTGCCTTGGCCTGCTCATCCTTCTCTTTCACGACCTCGCTCATGCCCTCGTGGTAATAACGCTGGCCAAGAACGACGCCGTTGCAAATCAGGAAGTTGCAGTAGCTCGCTGCGGCGTAGAAGTGGACGGGGCCCTCGGGCCAGGGGGTGCCATCCATAAACTTGCCGCCCATTTCGTCGATGAAGCCCTTATAGAGCTCGTAATCTTCATCGCCAGGGGCGATAACGACTTCAATAGGCTCGGCGGTGGGCATACGAACGATCTCGAAGGGCTTGCCCTCCCAGTCCGTTTCGTTGCTCAGGATCTCGTAGGCTGCCTCAATGCGGCGACGAGACTCTGCTCCAGCCTTGCTCGAGGCTGCCTCTTCATCGGACACCTCGGCAAGAAGAATCTTGTTCGGAGTGATAAAGCGACACATCTCATCAATGTGAGCCGCAAAGCTCATGCCAAAGACGGGAGTTCCGTCTTCCTTCTCGTCGAGGATGCCCAGTCGATAGTCGTCGTCCTCGAGCATAGGCTGCGGAAGCCAGATAACCTTGTTGAGGTTGTAGATGCGCTTATACTCGGCCTCTACTTCCTCTTTCGTGAACTCGGGATTACGCTTGCGGCATTCCGTGTCCTCGATGGCGATCAGAGTGCCGTGACCGTCAAACTCGCGGTCGCCGCCCTCCGAAACCATTTCGGAATTGACGATATCGAAGCAACCGAGCGCAACCGCCATGTGAACGGCTGCCTTACGTGCGGACTGGCACTCCGGGGAGTTCTTGTCCCACACGCCGTAATAGGTCCAAGCGGGGTTGACCATATAAGAATGGCCCTTGTCGTCGACCATGATGCTGGGACCGTTGTCGCGGACATAGAAGTTGGAGTCTTCGAACTGCGTGATCTCGATGCGATCGAGATCAACCCCCTCCTCCTTCAGGCGCGAGCAAGCCTCCTCATAGGAGCCGGGGGTGCCGCAATTGAGGTTGACCGTAACGTCGCCATACTCGAGCAGAGCCTTGATCACGTCAACGCAGGGCTGGCGGTTATCGTAGCCCTCTGCACGGATGTAATCGGGAAGCCATGTCACATAGACGTTGGAGCGCTTCTCGAACTCGCCCGGCATACGATAGTTCTCGTACATGGTTGGTCCTTCCGTCGGGTTTCCCGCGATGCTGTCCGGCCGCGACAATAGCGGGGTTTCACCTGCTATAGTACTACTATACCTACCGTTCGGTAGATAATTTTGAATAATTGCCGCTCGCCTACTGATACATACCGTTCGCCGTATATAGTGGTCATGTTTGGACACGAATTGATGTTCCGTTGCCATCCTTAATAATGTTGGTAGTGCGGAAGTGATTTGCAATGGAGAAATGCAGCGTGAGCACAAGAAAAAAAATATTGGACGCAATGTACGATCTTGTGGCAGAAGTCGGTTATGACAAAGCGTCTATCGGAAAGATTTGCGACTTTGTCGGTATATCCAAGCCGTCGGTGTACTACTACTTTCCCTCAAAAGAGGAGATTTTCACTACGCTCTTGGACAGCATGTTTCCGACCATTGACTATCAGCGCGACTACTCGCTAATAGTCGATAGGGACGGGTTCAAGGCCGCGCTTATCGAGCTCGGCAATTCAGTTATAGGTGGCTATCGAAGCGATGAAAAGCGCCGGCGCGTGCTGGCCGAGGTTAGCGTTCAAGCAAATCGAATTCCTGCAGTTCAGGAACGTCAAGCGACGGCGACCAAACGAACCATGGATGCGCTTAAAGACATCCTTCTTCATGGTGTAGAGATTGGCGCGTTTTCCGATAGCGCCGACGTAATGCTCTACGTACAAATTCTTTATACCGTTCTGGAGGGAGCAAGCAATACGGTCGCTCAAGGTGAGGATATTGATGAGAAAGCGGTTTGGGCGGGAATAGTCGAGCTTATGTTCAAATAGACCAGCCAAGCTGAAGCGCATGTTGGCGCCCATGGTGCCTGCGGGCAACCTTTAAAACGAAAACAGGGGTCGACTCCAATCTGGCTTGGAGTCGACCCCTGTTGCGTGGCAATCTATGCCGGTGCAATCGGCGCTTATTACTTTTCAGCAGCCTTATTGAGAAAGCCGGAAACGATAGCAAACGCAGCAATCATAAGGTTGCAGGCAATGCAGAAGATAAATACTCCCTGGAATGACCCTGCCATGCCGTAAACCTTCATCATGACCGGCATTCCAAAAGCACCGACGACATAGCCCGCTGAGCAAACGATCGAATAGATCCTTCCAAAATCGCGTGATCCAAAGAGCGAGAGGAGAAGCATCGGCATTGCGGTTCCAACGATGGCGAACATGACATCGTTTACACCAGCTGCAATGATGGAAACGGTCTCATTGCTTCCGCCAATGATAAGAAGCAGGAATGAAAGAATGCTGACACCTGTCCATGCGACCGTTGCTTTAATAGCGCCAAGCTTGTCGCATGTTTTGCCCACGAAGGGATTTAGGAAGATATCGGAGAGTGAAGCTGCCGAGACCATTAAGCTTCCTACGATAGGATTGAAACCGACCTCGCTTGCATAGGTTGGAAACAGCTGGTTCATGCAGCAGGTGAGCTGCGCCACGCAAAGCAAGAGGACACAGAGAATAAAAGACGGCGTTTTCGCGGCATCGCGGAGTGCCATGCCCGAAAGGACATCTTCCTGCTCATCGGCGCTGCAGCTCTCATGGGTTTCGGAGGCGGTCTCTCCGTACGGAAGCATATTGCGATCAGAGGGGTTAAGGCGAATGATAAATGCGCTTGCAGGCAAAATCATAGCTGCAGAAACGGCCGCAAGCACGATGTATCCCGTACGCCAGCCTTGCTGCTCGATGACCAGCGTAATGACAGGACTCAATAACAGCGTGCAGAGAGAATTAACGCCCCAAGCGAGGCCGATGGCGAGACCGGACGATTTGCTGAACCATTGGTCAATGACATCGGACATGCAGACGCCCGTTGTAAACGAAAAGCAGATGCCGATCACTGCGGCGGAGACGGTGAACATCCAGACCTCGGTGTAGAACGCCATTGCGGCGCCGGCGGCAATAAGGACGAGTTCAATGCAAATATGCCATGGTTTGCCGATTACTTTTGGAATGAAGCGACTCAAAAGCGGAAGCCCAAGCGCAAGGCCAAGAAGAATCGCGGTGAAATAGAAAGAAAAAGAAGTGTAGTCAAAGCCCAGATCTTCACATACTGGAGCAACGAATGAGCCGGCAATGATGCTATATGTGCCAGTTGTTCCGGCGGACATTAAGCCGAGCGCAATAACGACGACCCAAGCAAATGCGCCGCTTTCACGGAGACAATCTTTTTTGGCTGGTGTGGTGAGAGTCATGGTTGCTCCATTTCTATCGGCAATACATCCTATATGCCTACCGATAGGTATATAAACCAGAGGACTCTTCGTCAAGCATTAAGCGGGGAGAGGGAGTTCTTAACCTGCCGAACGGTAATTAGACCCCGTTTTCGCAAGGGTCTCAATGTGACAAAGGGACTGTCCCTTTGTCGCATTATTCGGAGCGCAGGGCTTCGACGGGGTCCTTCTTGGATGCGCTACGGGCCGGCAGCAGGCCAGCGACAACCGTCAGCAACACCGAAATTGCAATGAGCACCAGCGCATCCTGCACGGGCAGGCTCATCAGATTGGGTACCTGTTTGGCAGCAAGCGCCCAGGCATTAACCGGAAAGCTCACGGCCACCACGACGACAATAGCAAAGACGCCGGCAATGAGGCCCTCGATACATGTCTCGGCATTGAATACGTTGGCCACGTTGCGCTTCGACGCGCCGATCGCGCGCAGGATGCCAATCTCCTTTTTGCGTTCCAGCACGCTGATGTAGGTGATGATGCCGATCATGATGGAGCTCACCACCAGGCTGATACTCACGAATGCGATGAGCACCAAGCTGATGGTATTCACGATATCAGTCACCGAGCCCATGATGATGCCCATGTAGTCGGTGTACGAGATTGCCTGCTCGTCGTGGCCGGCGGCTTTGACCTGCTTGTTGTACGCATCGATATGGTCGAGTACGCGCTCCTTGGCCTCAAAGTCGCGCGGGAAAATCTTAACCGAGATGGGGTCTGCCTCATCCGCATAGCCCAACGTGGTCAGATTGTTGTCGTAGGTGAGCTTCGATGCCTTGGCATAGCTCATCATGAGCGAACTCAGGTCCTCGGCGTCCATGTTGAAATGGATGGCACGAGCAAAGGCACTCGCATCCACGTGCATGGCGCTCGCCAGGTTGGCAAAACTCGAAGACATCTGCGTCGCCATCTGGTCCATGAGCCCTGCCGCGCCCGCCTTGAGCTGGGACGATACCGTCGACGCTATCTGCTCGCTGATTGCCTTCATCACCTGATCCATAGCCTGCTGCAGATACGGAGCCAGCTGCTTTTGCACATAGTCGGTCATCGTCTGCTGCAGGCGCTCGGCCAGGGCATCGCCGCCGAGCGCCTTGAGCTGAGCCAGGTATTGCTGGGCTGCGGCATCATTCTCAAGATACGTCGAGAATGCGGCAGCGAGCTTTGACGCGTCTTTAAGATCTTCGGGTGACAGCGCCCTAAACTGATCAGACCGCAAAAAGCCCTCAAACAGTTGGTTGGCAAGCGTTCCCACCTGCTGCATTTGCTCGGGTGTGAGCTCCAGACCGTCAAAGATGCCCGAGAAATCTGGGGCCGGTGCTTTTGCCATGATGTCACTGAAGTCGATATCCTTGCCAACGTCCGAAAGGTCAATGTCCAGCCCGGACAAGTCAAGACCCGACAGGTCCATACCGCCGGCCGCACCCGAGAGTGCAGACGCATCAAACGAGAACGCGCTCTTGAGCGCCGCCTCGTCCACACTGAACATGCTGCCCAGATCCACGCCTTGCTTGGCCTCACTCTGCAGTTCATCGAAAGACTTGCCCGTAAAGACATCCGTCTCGGGATGCGCAAGCTGCTCTTGCACAATCTGCGAAACGGCGGCGCGCTCCATAAGCTGGCGAGTCAGTGCATGCGTATAGGCAATGCCCGGAGACAACGCACTCGCATTGGCTGTCTCGTTAGGTCGCACCACGCCCACAATGCGCACGTCAATACCATCGGCAACCTTGGCGGCCATAAAGTCGGCGTCGCCAGACATGTCGGTCCACATGCCGGTCTCTTCGTTTTTGCGATAGGCATCGGCCGGCGACAGCACCTTAAACGTCGTGGACAACGCATCATCGTAGGTAAAGTCGGTGCCGGTCTCGGGCGTCTCGATCTTACCGTCGGCCGTCATAGCGCTGTTAACCAGGTCGTTGAGCTCATCGATATCCAGCGCACCGATGCTGTAGAGCGTGTAGTCGCCCACCGCGCCGCGGCTCGAAAGCACCATTACGGCTTCGTTAGCAGACGTAGGCCAATGGCCGGCGACGACATCGTACTGGCTGTCGAGCAGGCTCTGGTCGTCAATCATCTCGTTAAAGACCGAGGTTCCCATGGATTCCATGCTCACCGTCGCCGCCGAACTCGCGCCGCCGCTCATGGCCTCGGTCATAGCGTTGGGAACAAGTCGAACGGGCTTCTCGTCACCCTTGCCCGCACGATAGACAACCGGCGTCACGCCATAGCCGTACTGGATGGCATTGATCTCTTTATCGATGCCATCGCCACCGGCATCGAGCCATGCCTTAAAGCTCGTCATATCGTTAGATTTAACACTTGCAAACATATCCTTTACCGCCGTGACCACGGGGATCTTATCGGATCTCTGAGCCTTGCCGTCGGCGCTGCCGTCGGACGAACCCTCGTTCTTGGACGTATCGTCATCCGTGGCCCCCTGCCCGCCCATCATGGACGACAGGTCGTAGTCCTGCTTGGAGATCGTAAGCGGGTAACTCGAGAGCGTATCCTCCTCCACCTTTTTGATGTAATTGTTCACGCCATTGGAGAGCGCCAGGATCGCCGCAATACCGATAATGCCAATCGAGCCCGCAAAGGCAGTCATGGCCGTGCGGCCCTTCTTGGTCATGAGGTTTCGAGCAGAAAGCCCCAGCGCCGTCACAAAGCTCATCGAGGTTTTGCGCGTAGGCTTGGCCTCGCGACGCGCGGCCTTTGCTACATCAAAGGAGTCGGAATCGTTGGTGATCTTGCCGTCCGCCAGGTTGACGATGCGCGTGGCATATTGGTACGCCAGCTCGGGATTGTGCGTGACCATGATGACCAGGCGGTCGCGCGCCACGTCCTTGAGCAGATCCATGACCTGCACGGATGTCGTTGAGTCCAGGGCGCCGGTCGGCTCGTCTGCCAGCACAATCTCGGGATCATTGATCAGAGCACGGGCAATCGCCACGCGCTGCATCTGTCCACCCGAAAGCTGGCTCGGGCGCTTGTTAACGTGCTCGCCCAGGCCGACTTTCTCCAACGCCTCGCGCGCACGTTGGCGGCGCTCGGCATGCCCCACACCCGTGAGCGTGAGCGCCAGCTCCACGTTTTCCAAAATGGTCTGATGCGGAATGAGGTTATAGCTTTGGAACACAAAGCCGATGCGGTTGTTGCGGTAGGCATCCCAATCGCGATCGTGAAAGTCCTTGGTCGAAATACCGTCGATCAGCAAGTCGCCCGAGTCAAAGTGGTCGAGTCCGCCAATAACGTTGAGCATCGTAGTTTTACCCGAGCCCGAGGGGCCCAGAATGGCCACGAACTCGTTATCGCGAAAAGACAGGCTTACGTTGTCGAGCGCCACCTGCGTAAACGACTGCGTAACGTACCTTTTGCAAATTCCTTTGAGCTCCAGCATGGACGGCAACCTCTCCTGCGCAGGCACCCTGCCCGCTCTCCCCCGCCGTTCGTATTCGACGCGTTTGTCCTACTCTATCCCCATTTTTTGCCGGAGCCAGTGAGGAATGTAACGAACCGCATCAAAAAACGAACGGGACGGCGCCCAAAATGAGGCCCCAAGTGGGGCCTCTATATGGTGGAGCTTATCTTGAAAGGCAGCGGACTACTCCGCACAGCGACACACGATCCTCGCGATGCTTTACGTGTTTTTTACTGCTCGCTATTCGCAATCGCCTGGTCGATAAGCTTGTCGAGCGCTGCGCGCTGCTCGGCGGAGCTGATGGCTCCCACGATTGGATCCCCTACGATGTTGCCATTCTGATCGATGACATACGTTGTCGGGAACGAGAACAAATTTGACGTAAACTTACCGGCCTCGCTATCCGACTTGAACCAGATGTTCTTATATGTCACGCCCTTCTTGCTCAGCACGTCCTTGGCATCTGCAATCTCGCCCTTGTTGCCATCGAGCGTAAAGGAATTGACGCCCACGACCTGGCCGCCCTTCTCGGCAAGCTCCTGATTCAGTTTCTCAAGATCGCCCAGCTCGCCCACGCACGGCTTGCACGTGGTGAACCAGAAGTTCATGACGGTGACCTTGTTCTTAGAGAACAGCTCGTCGCTGCTCACGTCGTTGCCATCCAGGTCCTTGCCCGTAAAGCTGGGGAACTTCGTCGTCTCGCTCGAAGCATTGGCACCAGCCGTCATGCCAGCGGCCGAAGCGTCGACGCTCTCGCCTGCGCTCGGCGTGCTTCCACAGCCGGGGAACTCCTTCTCCAGGCTCTCGAGCTTGTCCTCGATCTCCTTGATCTGCTGTGCACCGGCCTTGAGCGTCTTAAGCTCATCCGCCGTGAACTCATCCTTGGCGCCGTCGATGGTCTTGAGCAGGAAATCGCCGTAATTGCTGCCGTCCTCAATCATTGCCGAGTCTTTATTTGCCGCATTGAATACCTTTTCCCACAGCGCGTTATCACTCGAAAAGATCTCGTTCTCCTTCTGCATGAGCTTCGCATACAGCTCGGCGGCCTCGTCGGCATTGGCCGGCTTCTGCGCAGTGAGTTCTGCGATCTTAGGATCGGAGCTCGCAGATTCGCTCGCATTGCCACCGGGCGCCGAACATGCCACAAGGCACAAGGCCAATACCGGCACCATAAACAGGGCCGCAATCTTAGAAAGCTTCATGGTCATTCCTCCGTTTTGTCGAAGCTTGTTTACTTTTTATCGGCGGTCAAGGGGAGCTTTTCCGCCGACACATCCAGGCCATAGCGATAGCTGATGGCATCGACGGGACAGGCCCCGATGCACTTTCCGCACCGGATGCATTCGGCATGATTGGGCGCGCGGACCACATCAACGTCCATCTGACAAACCTTTGAACACTTGCCGCACGAGACGCATTTGCATGCATCGACCCGAATCCCTAGCAGGGATACCTTATTCATGAGCGCATAGAATGCGCCGAGTGGACAAATCCATTTGCAGAAGGGGCGATAGAACAAAACGCTCAGCACTACCACGGCAATGAGAACGGCAAGTTTCCAAGTAAAGAGATGTCCCAACGCAGATCGAATGCCGGCATTTGCAATGGCCAGCGGAATGGCGCCCTCGAGCACACCCTGTGGACAGATGTACTTGCAAAAGAACGGGTCGCCCATCCCCAGATCGTTGACCACCAAGACGGGCAGCAGCACCACGGCAAACAGCAGCACGACGTACTTGATGTACGTGAGCGGCTTAAGCTTTTTCGTGGAAAGCTTTTTTCCGGGAATCTTATGAAGCAGCTCCTGCAGCCAGCCAAACGGGCACAGAAAGCCGCATACAAAGCGTCCCAGCAGCACGCCGAGCAAAATGAGCGTACCGGTAACATAGTAAGAAAAGTTGAACTTGGATGAACCTACCACCGACTGGAACGACCCGATGGGGCACGCACCCGATGCCGCGGGGCACGAATAGCAGTTAAGTCCAGGTACGCAGACTGTTTTTCCCGCGCCCTGATAGATACTTCCTTTGGCAAAGTTTGGCAGGTGAATATTGGTGACCAGCGTCGCCGCCGCCTGAATGAATCCGCGAAATCGGGCCAAAACATGCGACGCAGTGTTTTCTCTTTTATCCAATTCCGATACACTCCAAGCACAGCCTAATCGCTTTGGCCAGCACGGCATCCGCCTCGCCACGCATAACGCCAAAGCACACCATGGCAATTCCGACGATCAACAAAGCGACCTGTACCACGGGTTTTACCGCTTTGAACAACACGACCACTCCTTTCGTTACGCGACCATTGGACCATATCGACTATAAAATCCGTGTTAAGCGCGATTTGAAATGTGCAAGGAGACTGTTATGCGTATTTTGATCGTCGAGGACGAGCGGGCGCTGTGTGACGCAATCGCGCGCAGCTTGCGAAACTTGGCGTACAGCGTCGACTGCTGTCACGACGGACAGGAGGCGCTCGACCTACTGGACGTTGAGGCCTTCGACCTCGTGGTACTCGACCTCAACCTTCCCCGCATCGACGGCATGACCGTGCTCAGGAAACTTAGGAAAACTGACTGCGAGACTAAGGTACTGATTCTGTCCGCACGTGGCGAAGTATCCGATAAAGTCGCCGGACTCGATGCCGGCGCCAACGATTACCTCACCAAGCCGTTCCATCTGGACGAGCTTGCGGCAAGGATTCGCAGCCTTACCCTCAGACGCTTTACACAAAGCGACATAGTTTTAACCTGCGGAAAGCTCCGCTTTGACACCAAGGCGCGCATCGCCTCCGTGAACAGCGAGGCTTTATCTCTTACGCGCAAGGAAACGGGAATCTTGGAATACCTGATGCTTAATCAGGGGCGTCCGGTAAGTCAAGAGGAGCTTATCGAGCACGTTTGGGATAGCAGCGTGAACAGCTTTAGCAATGCAACCCGCGTTCATATCTCGTCGCTCCGAAAAAAGTTGCGCAGCGCTTTGGGATACGACCCGATTCGCAATCGGATTGGAGAGGGCTACGTTATGGAGGATGGAGAATGAAAGGGCTTTCGCTGCAATGGCGCATAACGATCATGACGGCACTGCTCACGTGTGCGGCATGCGTGCTGACGAACTGCCTGGTCGGCTATACGGGCATGCGCTACATGGATGCCATCGGCAGTGACATCTCGGCCTTTACCGCAACCGGCGAAGATTCGCCCCAGGCGTTCGACCCAACGAAAGCGACCCCCGATGACAAGGTTACGATCGTCGTAAACGACGCACAGGAGTCTTTTGGCACGACAGCCTGGTACATCACGGCTGGAGTCACACTCCTTGGCGGCGTGCTGGCATACTTTGTGAGCGGCCGTGCACTCAAACCGCTACGGGCTTTTGCAGCCCAGGTTGAGCGTGTGCAGCCTGATAATCTAAGCGAAATCAAACTCAGTGAAGATGTGCCCACCGAGCTACAACGATGCAGCGCCTCTTTCAACGACATGATCGCCCGTCTTGGCGAAGGGTTCTCTGCACAGCGTCAGTTTACCGGCAACGCCGCACACGAGCTGCGCACCCCGCTCGCCCTTATGCAAGCACAGATTGAACTATTCATCTCCGAGCACTCCGGTTTGCAAGCCGAAACAGCCGAGCTGCTCGGCCTGCTACAAGAACAAACTGAGCGCATGTCTCGAATGACCAAGGTATTGCTCGAGATGAGTGAGCTCCGCAGTGTCCCTTGCGGGGACGCTGTTGAACTCGGCCCCCTGTCCGAAGAGGTCCTCACCGACCTTGCGCCACTTGCCGAGAATAAGGGCGTAGCCCTCAATTGTGCTGGAGACGCTTTAGTAATCGGGAGCGACACGCTCCTCTATCGGCTGGTGTTTAACCTGGTCGAAAATGCCATCCATTACAGCCGCCCCGGCTCGACTGTCAACGTCTCCATCTGCGACAACGACAGCCACGTGTTCCTGAGAGTCGAGGACCAGGGCCCGGGAATACCCAAGCAGTACCGTGAGAGCATCTTCCAGCCGTTCTTTCGTCTGGATAAATCCCGCAGCAGGGCATACGGCGGCGCAGGACTCGGACTAGCGCTCGTTTGGGAGATTGCAGTGCTTCACGGTGGTACGGTAGAGGTCGAAGCAAGTTCCGAGAACGGGACCACCATGCTCGTAAGCCTTCCAAAACGATCCGTAGCGTTATCCGAACAGTAAAACGAAAGGGGTCCCGAGCAACAGGAGTACAATTGCTGCTATTGTTGCCAGCTGTTGGGAGATGGAAGATGGACTGCGATGGCTACCCATGCGTTCCCATGCCGTTGATGTGCACCGCCTTTGTGCCGGGGCAGATTGACGCTGCGGTTGCAGGCATTTCCGACCCCAATTCGCGCGCCATTGCCACAGCAGAAGCGCTGTACTTTCGCGGGCAGGCCACCCTCGCTGCCAAGACGGCGCGCCCCTATCTTGACGCCACCGATCCCGCACTGCGCTATTCCGCATGCTTTATCTGCGGATACGCCAGCCTGTCGCTCAACCGTATCGCCGACGCCCGCCGGTGCCTTGCTGGCATCCTCGATACGCCGGCCGACGAGGAATCGCCCGCCATCCACGCCACGCATATCCTGTTCGCCTCGGCCGCGAGCGTCCTGCTGCACTTGCCTTCCCCGTATTCTGCCGAAGAGTTTTATCCACTTGCGGCGCATCTACCCGAAGGCCTGCGCCTGTTCGCCAGCTACGTGATGGCGCATGCCCTGTACCTGCGCGGCGAATACGGACGCAGCCTGGGCATGGCGGAAAATGCCCTGATCATGAAACAGGGAAGTTATCCCATCTCGGAGCTGTTCCTGCACCTGGCAGCTTCCATGGCATGCATGAGCCTCAAGGACATCGACGCCGCAAAAACGCACTTCGGAGCTGCTTGGAACATTGCGCGCCCCGACGGCCTTATCGAGCTCATTGGCGAGCACCACGGCCTTTTGCAGGGGCTCATCGAGGCATGCCTAAAATCGCAATACCCTGACGATTTCGCACGCATCATCGAGATTACGTATCGATTCAGCTACGGCTGGCGGCGCATCCACAACCCCGATTCGGGCGAGGACGTGGCCGACGATCTAACGACCACGGAATTCACCATGGCCATGCTCGCCTGTCGTGGGTGGACCAACGCCGAAATCGCACGCCATATGGGAGTATCGCCGGGCACCGTCAAAAACCGCCTATCCGGCGTATACGCAAAGCTTGGCATCGGCACACGCGCCGAGCTGGTCGCGCATATGTTGCGTTAGCAACCGGGCTGCCCGGCGTATCGAAAGCACTCCGGAGGCTTGACGCTTTCGCGCGCTTAAATTGGACACTTTGGCCATCGAACGGCACTACCGCCACGGGGCACCTTCTCGCAAAATTGGATTATTTCCACCGATATTTGCGGGATGGGAGCCCAAAATGCTTGATCGCCGTTCGTTACTTATCGCCGGAGCATCCTCGCTGGCAGGCATCATGCTGCCTCGCGTGCCAGGAAGCAAAAATGCATTCCTGCTGCCGTTCGCGCCCACCGAAGCCTATGCCGACGAAAAAGACCCCTTCAAGGTCTTGGTGCTCTCGCGCACCATGTTCGGTGTGGTCGTGGTCGACGTCGCCAACAAGAATACGCCCATCACGGGTGCCCAGGTCACGCTCACATCGCGCTATGCCGCAGGCAAGCAGCTCACCGCCACGACCGATGACGAAGGCACGGCCATCTTTGAGGTCGCGCCGCTTTCGGAAGGCTACGTGGACGAGGCGACGCTTCTCGACGCGTACGACTTTAACGGCGGCATCTCCATTAGCATGGCGGGCTACCGCGATGTCGAGATTCCCCTCGCGCGTATCCAGGGTGGCACCGCCATAACCGCGCCAACGCGTCCGTTTTCTGACGGCGAGCCGTACTTTCGCCAGCTCACATTCGACGAATGGGACATCCAGTACGCCGACGCCACGTTTATGGCATTGCCAAAGGACGACACGGCAAACGAGCAGCCCGATACGCACGCCTTTACCGTGCAGGCACATCTGCCACAGGGTGGACAGGCAATGCTGCGCATCAACAAAGTGACGCCTGCCGCGGGCAGCTCGCCCGAAACCGTCACGCAGATTGGCCAAGTCAAGGCCGGCGCATCGGGCGCGGATAATCTGGCCACGTTCACACTCGAAGACAAGTTTCTCGACACAGCATCGGGCCTTCTGGAAGAAGGGTGCAAGCTGCGCTTTGTCCTCGACTATCAGGGCAAAACCTACACGCTCTCCTCCCCCATGGCCGTTGTCACCGCGCCGGCCGAAAAGGCAGAATCAGGCTCGACCACCATCATTCCCACCACTATGGACCAAGAGATCACTCCGTTTGATTTTCCGGCGGCGTTTCCCGGCATCGGCGGCAATAAGTTCACGTGCTGGATGCCCTCATTCCCCATTTTGTTCGATTTCTCGTTTGCCGGGTACGTGCTGTTTGGTGGAGGATACAAGCCGGTCGGTTACACGAACGATTCGGGTAACCCTGATCCGGAGTACTGGAAGAAATCGCCGCGCGAGTCGGGCGCCAAGCAGGCAAACCGCTACCTCGACGAGATGGAGGGGAAGTGGAATCAGTACAAGAGCATGAGTGCCGGTTCGGGCACCGATCCAAGAAACACCAAGCTCCTTCGCCACCATTGCACGCCGCTGTTCACGATGGATATCGCCACACAGCTGTACGGCTCGCTCGCCTACGATTGGGTGGGCAAAACCTGGGGCAGCAACAACGACCCCGCATACGGCAATATTAAGGCACTCTTCCAAGTAAGAACCGACCTCAATTGGACCGAGCAGTTTACCCTAGGACCGGTGCCGTTTTTCTTAAACGTCAACCCCTGGGTGCTGGCGAAGCTGGCGCTCGCCGTGGGTGCCCACACGCACGGCAGCGGCGCTGCGTTTTTTAAAAACATTTCGCTCGACTATTCAAACACCTCGGGCTCGTTCACCATCCAGATCGGGCTTGCCGTCACCTTTGGCGCCGGCGTTGCAGGCGTCGCTTCGTCTGCCGTGCGCGGCGCCGCGTCCCTCACGCTGTTCATTGGGTACGAGAAGGCAGATGGACACCAGCTTCCGCGACTGCGCGTAGGTGCAGACGTCGATGTCGATGTGATACTCCAGTTCGTAATGTTCAAGTGGACCACCAAGGCTTGGTCGGGGTCGTGGCCCACACTCCTCGATTCGTGGAATATGTCGGTGAACAATGGCAACCAGTATGTGCTCCAGCGCTCTGAGCTCGCATTGGGTGGAGATACGCCTTACACGCTGGATGCCTGCTTTGGCGCGACCAGCAATGCCGAGGCAGGTGATGTGCCGCAGTTTATCGCGTCGGCCACCATCGTCACCAATGCCGAGCTGCTCGCATGCGCCGAAGTTGCAGCCACCCCCGTAAACGTCGTACCGATCGTGCGCGATTGGGATCAAGCGGTCACGCGCATTGAACTCGAGGCAGATGCAGAAAGCGACGACACGGGACAAATCGAGCATTTCGTCCATGCACTGATAGAGAACGGCGAAAACGCCGCGCCGATGTATGCGTACACCCATATCGAGCAGGCGAAGGGTGCCGTTGCGGACCCCAACGCCAATTCTGCTGGTGTATCGGAGGACGAGCGTGGCGGCATCAAACCCTCGAGCGACAACGTGCTGTTTACTGGCGTGCTCAGCGAAGCCCACATGAAGCTGGCGATTATTGCCGGCGTAGAATGCCTGTTCCGCATCGCCTCGGTGCGCTACGGCGACAATGGCCGCTCGCGCCTGGTGGTACACACAAAGGCAAACGGCACGCGGTCTGCCCCCACGCCCGTGGACTTCCCCCTTGGCTTTGGCGAGGGCGACGTGGAGCGCGACGGCATATACGATTACGACTTCGACGTGGTGGAATATACGGACGGCAGGGGAAACAAGGACGCCTACGTGCTGCTGGTCTCGGGCGAGCGCCCCGCCGGCGACAACACCCTTTTCGATACGGCGAGCACATCCGGCATACTGTCCGTTGTGCGCCTGCGCATAAGCAACGACGGAGTTCACGTGGTGTCGCATACGTCATGGCGCAGCATCTCGCGCGGCCGCCTGCAAGAGGATGGCTACCATTGCCTGCAGTGCCCGCGCATCACGGTGGGCAAGACGCTGGTCGACGGGCGTCTGTCGGGTGCCTACCTCCACCGCCGCGGAACCACCGCAGAAAAGGCGCTCGGCAGCGAGGCAGAGGTTGCGCTGGAGTGCTTCACCCTGTGGTCGGACGTTTCGGGCGACAGTCTCACGTTCCGTCAGGTCCTCCGCTTTCCGCAAGCACCGTCGAGTATCGAGCTGGGCGCGCCCGAGAATATCAACGGCAAAATGGTGGTGCCCGTTGCGTACGAGACCGCAAACGGTTGCGGCTGCGCATCGTACGCCGTGATCGGCCAGTCTATCGCGGGCTGGGGCGTTATGTCGCCAGATGCCACAGTACCCCACGCGGTGCCGTGGCCGCAGCACACGGGCTTTTTGGCTACCGTCAACGAGCAACTGCAGCATATTACTTGGACGCGAGGCGCATCGGCATTTGCAACGCAGCCCGTGGGTGCCGCAGGCTGTGGCCCGGCATCGTTTAGCGTAAGCAACAACGGCAGGTGCGTGCTCTATGTAGAGAACACCGATGGCAAGGTGGGGCAAACCTACGACGAAGAAGGCAACCCGGTAGCGGTAATGGGTAAGCATTTCCGCATCTTCGCCAGCGCCCTGATCGACGACCTGTTCACGGAGCCATTCGTGCTCTGTGAGTTGGAGCACCCCATCGATCAGATAACGACGTTTTTGACCTCGGGCGGTATGCTCTCAGCGCTTGCCACGCACATCGTGAGCGCGGAGAAGAGCGAGGCAGAGCTGCACGGCATCGAAGTGCCCTTGGTGGCGTGTGCCACTCCGACGGGCGCGGTCGCCACCTCGGGCGCTGTGGTGCCCGGAGCAGCAGGCGAATCCTTCATGGTCACGGTGCGAAACGACGGCAACACCTTGCTGACCGCCGGCACGATCGATCTGTACCGAGAGAGCTCCAGCCAGCCGTTCTCCAGCGCATCCATCGGGTTCGGAGCGAACGCACGCATGGCATCGATCTACGATCCAGAGCTTGCCGAGAGCGCTTCGGCCAACGACATGGCACACGTGAAGTACGCGCTCGAGACGCTGGGCACATGTTTTGCAACGCACCCGCTGGTAGCCGACAACGGCAACGCCGTGCTGGCACCGGGTTGCACGGCACAGTTCCGCATGAGCTTTGCTATCCCGGAGAGCTGGAGCGACGAGGTGGGCAAACGTGTAACGCTATATGCGAAAGCGCGTAATCTGGTGGCGCTCGATCCCGTAACGCTCGAGGAAATTCGACCGGGCGCAAACTCGGCGCTGGGCGCCGTACTGCACGAGCTTCATGTGCCCGACGCGGCATGCGAACGCTCAGAAGTTCAGGTCGGCGTATGCGACAGCGCGGATACGACGGGGCTTCACGATGCACCGATGACGGCGGACGGCGGTGGCGACTCGAGTGGCGGCGGTACTGACAAGGGCGGCGGCTCCGGCGGAAGCAGCTCCAGCAGTGGCAAGGACCACGGCACTAACAAGCGCTCCGGAAAATCGGGCGCGCTTGCGGGCACGGGCGATGTCAACGCTCCCCTTACGGCAGCCGCAGCAGCACTCGCCGCAGCTGGTGCCGGCCTTGTCGCCTACAGCGCCCGCCGCACGGCGCTCGAAAACGACGCCGCCGATGAGGTCAATTCTGATAAGCCTCACTAGCTCTCAGTTACCTTTGCGAGAGACGCCGACTCGGCTCATCGACCATCAAAATGGGCTGGTTCTGGATACCCAGAGCCAGCCCATTACGCATTAGATGTCGTCAGAGGAGTTGAGTTCTGCCTCGAGCTTGGCACGGCGCTTTTTCGCCAACAATCCGCATGGCACGTTTTTGATAAACGCATCCAACCGCAAACGCAGCAGAACGCATTCGATCGCCTTCAATCTTACTCGGACAAAACCGACTCGGTTTTTTCCGAGTAAACGTGATTGATAGTCGATCGATGTGCCCGCTCGCACAATCAGCATCATTCGATTTTGTTTAGTAAAACTAGGTCCCTATTAAATAAAATTCATCTGTATCCAAATTT
>CAVEET010000037.1:0-4184 GCA_963614835.1 Bulleidia sp.
GCTGGCGACGCTCGCCGGCATTCCGGCCGACATCGCCCCGCATGCGATGCGCCATACCTTTGCGACCGACTTGCTCGAGGGCGGTGCGGACCTGCGCTCGGTTCAAGAGCTGCTAGGTCATGCGAGCCTGTCCACGACGCAAATCTACACACATCTCACGCCCGATCGGCTCAAACGTGCCGTGGCTCAAGCCCATCCCCGCGGCGAATAGTGGCTGGGACGTCCCGCGCCGCACTCAGGTGTGTGGTTTTGATTGCGGGTTGGCAGGAAGATGCATTCCTGCTATCATTCATCGGGTTGCTTCACGGCAACATGTTTTTATCACGCACGCGCGGCTACTTCATACCGTGGTGCCCGGGCTTTGGTAGCACATGTCCGGGTTGGTTTTGGAGGATGACCCCGCGCGGAGGCAAACCACAGGAGGTTTAACATGGCTACCAAGATTAATATCCGCACCCTGCTCGAGGCCGGCTGCCACTTCGGTCACCAGACCCGTCGCTGGAACCCCAAGATGAAGCCGTTCATCTTCGGTGAGCGCAACGGCATCTACATCCTCGACCTCAAGCAGACCATCCTCGACGCCGACCAGGCCTACACCTTCGTCAAGAACGTCGCCAAGGGCGGCAACGTGCTGTTCGTCGGCACCAAGAAGCAGGCTCAGGAGGCCGTCAAGAACGCTGCTGAGCGCGCCAACATGCCTTACATCAACCAGCGTTGGCTCGGCGGTATGCTGACCAACTTCGTCACCATCCGCTCCCGCATCAACCGCATGGAGGAGCTCGAGGCCATGGTCGAGGACGGCCGCATGGCTGTTCTGCCCAAGAAGGAGCAGGCTGTGCTCGGCAAGGAGCTCACCAAGCTCCAGACCAACCTCGGTGGCGCCCGCGACATGAAGGGTCTGCCCCAGGCTCTCTTCGTCATCGACACCAAGCGCGAGGAGAACGCCATCAAGGAGGCCCAGCGCCTGAACATCCCCGTCGTCGCTCTGATCGACACCAACTCCGATCCCGACGAGGTCGAGTACGGCATCCCCTGCAACGATGACGCTATCTCCGCTGTCACCCTTATGTGCGAGCTCATGGCTGACGCCTGCCTCGCTGGCTCCGGCAAGGAGCAGGTCTCCGAGGCCGAGATGGCCGCTGAGCCCAAGGCCGAGTAAATCAGTCTTAGTTAATTCTTTTTCATCTCTTTGAAAGGAACCACAATGGCCCAGATTACCGCCGCTATGGTCAAGCAGCTCCGCGAGATGACCGACTCCCCGATGATGGAGTGCAAGAAGGCTCTCGTCGAGGCTGACGGCGACATGGACGCCGCTGTCGACGTTCTGCGTAAGAACGGCCTTGCCAAGGCTGCCAAGAAGGCTGGCCGTGAGACCAACGAGGGCGCTGTCGCCGCGTTCGTCTCCGAGGATGGCAAGACCGGCGCTCTGCTCGAGCTTTCCTGCGAGACCGACTTCGTTGGCTCCAACGCCAAGTTCACCGGCTTTGCTTCCAAGGTCGCTGAGGTTGTCGCTACCACCGAGCCTGCTGACGTCGACGCTCTGCTCGAGAAGCCGATGGGCGAGGAGACCGTTTCCTCCGAGCTCACCGAGATGATTCACATCATGGGCGAGAACATGAAGATCTCCCGCTTCGCTGCCCGCAAGGCCGAGAACGGCGCGCTCGCTTCTTACATCCACATGGGTGGTAAGATCGGCGTCCTCGTCGAGTTCGCCTTCGAGAAGGCTGAGACCGCTCAGGCTGAATCCTTCAAGACCTTCGCTCACGACGTTGCCCTTCAGGTTGCCGCCGTCGCCCCGATCTGCGCTACCCGCGATCAGGTTCCGGCCGAGACCGTCGAGCACGAGAAGCAGATCTACATGGCTCAGGCTGCCGAGTCCGGTAAGCCCGAGGCTATCCAGGAGAAGATGGCTGTCGGCCGTCTGGAGAAGTTCTACAAGCAGTCCGTGCTCACCGAGCAGGAGTTCATCAAGGACAGCTCCCTCACCATCAAGAAGTACGCTGAGCAGGTCTCCAAGGAGCTCGGCGACACCATTACCGTCGTTGCCTTTGACCGTCTGGTCCGTGGCGAGTAAATAAGCTCTTGTAGCTGGTAATGAGCAGGCTGTGGGTTTTACTCACAGCCTGCTTTTTCATGGCTCTTCTTAGAGCCTTTGATATCATATTGAGAGTCTAATTAAAGGAGGATCGCTTTGTCCGACATCCGATATAAACGCGTGCTTCTTAAGCTTTCCGGCGAAGCACTGATGGGCGACGGCCAATATGGCATCGACCCCAAGGTTACCGACCATCTTGCCAAGCAGGTCAAGGAGCTGCTAGCCGTTGGCCATGAGGTCGGCGTCGTTGTCGGCGGCGGCAATATTTTCCGCGGCATGGCCGGCGCTGCCGGTGGCATGGAGCGTGCTCAGGCCGACTACATGGGCATGCTGGCAACCGTTATGAACGCGCTCGCCCTGCAGGATGCCTTCGAGCATAACGATGTTCCCTGCCGCGTGATGAGCGCTATCCAGATGAACGAGATCTGCGAGCCCTATATTCGCCGTCGCGCCATCAACCACCTTTCCAAGGGCAACGTCGTCATCTTCGCTGCCGGTTCGGGCAATCCGTACTTTACGACCGACACCGCCGCGGCTCTTCGTGCGTGCGAGATCGGCGCCGAGATTCTGATTAAAGCCACCAAGGTTGACGGCATCTACGACAAGGATCCCGTCAAGTGCGCCGATGCCGTCCGTTTTGACAAGATTACCTATCACGAGGTGCTCGTCCGCGGCCTGCAGGTTATGGATTCCACGGCTACGGCACTGTGCCAGGATAACCGTATGCCGATTTTGGTCCTCAACATCGATGGCGAGGACACCGTCAAGCGCGCGCTTTCGGGTGAGCCCGTCGGCACGCTCGTCTATCAGGAGGATTAAGCATGGCAGAGAACATCACCGCCCACATGGACAAGTCGCTCGAGTCCCTCAAGCATAACTTCTCCAAGGTCCGTACCGGCCGCGCCAATGCCAACATTCTGTCCGACATCACCGTCGATTATTACGGTGTTCCCACGCCGGTCACGCAGGTTGCCGCCGTCAAGACCCCCGAGGCCCACATGCTGCTCATCGAGCCGTGGGACAAGGCACTCATCAACGCTATCGTCAAGGCCATCGGCGCTTCCGATCTGGGTATTACCCCCAACTCCGATGGCACCGTCGTTCGTCTGCCGTTCCCGGCTCCCACCGAGGAGCGCCGTCGCGAGCTCGTCAAGGAGTGCCGCGAGTACGCCGAGCAGGCCAAGGTGTCTATCCGTAACATCCGTCGCGACTTCAACAACAAGCTCGAGCGCGATGAGGAGCTCACCGAGGACGATGTCCGTCGCGAGCAGGCTAAGGTCCAGAAGCACACCGATGAGTATGTCGCCAAGGTCGAGGAGCTTCTGAAGGAAAAAGAAGCCGAGGTCATGGAGATCTAAGGTGCAATACGACGAGCATAAACTGGTCGAGTACTTTGCCGACGCCCCTGCGGGCGTCGGTTTTTCCGACCTTGACCTCAATAACATTCCGCACCATATCTCGTGCATCATGGACGGCAACGGTCGTTGGGCCACGTCGCGCGGTCTTGCACGCACTGAGGGCCACAAGGCGGGTATCGTCTCGCTGCGCGAGATCATTACCGCCTGCGTGCGCCTGGGCGTCGACGTGCTTTCGGCCTATGCGTTTTCTACCGAAAACTGGAACCGCCCGCAGCATGAGGTCAACGTCTTGATGCACCTGTTTGCCAAGACGTTCATCGACGAGTTGCCGCTTCTGAAGCGCGAAAACGTGCGCGTTGTCTTTTTGGGTGATATTTCCGCGCTGCCCAAGAAGACCCGCGACGTTTTTGAACGCGGTCTTGCCGAGTGCGCCGATCACACCGGTATGACGCTGGCGCTTGCCGTCAACTACGGCGCGCGTGCCGAGATTACCCGCGCTGTCCGTCAGATCGCACTCGACGCTGCCGCCGGTAAGATCGATCCTGGCGCAATTGATGACGACATGGTGGCTTCCCACCTCTATACCGCCGGCCTTCCCGATCCTGAGCTTGTGATTCGCACTTCTGGTGAGCTGCGCCTTTCGAACTATCTGCTGTGGCAGGTGGCTTATTCCGAATTCTACGTCACCGATACCTATTGGCCCGACTTTGATCGTTGGGGCCTTGTCGACG
>CAVEET010000038.1:0-3309 GCA_963614835.1 Bulleidia sp.
GTCACCCACTGCAAAAAGCGCTCGTAAGTCACTGGCGTCTCGTACGCCACTTCCTCATCAAGAGATAGCTCATCCAAGTCGGCACCCGCCGTGCTGATCTCGCGGTAACGGATCTCGCGCACCGTCGCACCGTCACCCCGAGCAGCCAGACGGTTCTCAACGAGCTGACGCAGGTTGGGCTTCTTGTTGCCCACCATAATGTCGTCGGAACTAAAATCGCGGATCATGCGACTGATACGGCAGAACGCCGGCGTCACCACGATGTCGTCGGCCAGCACGTCGAGCAGTTCTTCCTCGGTATAGGGGCGCCACTCGCCACGCTCGTAACAGCCCACCAGACGCGAGCCCTCGATGAGCGCGCACGGGTAGACCTTGACCTCGTCGGGCATAAAAGCGCCCTCGGTCATAAAGCGCTCGTAGTCGCGTTTATCCCCCTCGGGCGTGGCGCCCAGCAAGTTAAGCATAAAGTGAGCGTGGATCTTAAAGCCAAACAGGCGCGCAAGCGAAAACGCCCGCTCGATCTGAGCCACCGAAATGCGACGCTCGTTGATATCGAGCAAATGCTGGTCGAGGCTCTGGATGCCCATCTGAATCTTGGTGCAACCCAGGCGGCGGATAAGCGTGAGGGCCTGCGGCGTTACGGCATCGGGGCGCGTCTCGATAACGAGCCCCACCACGCGATGCTTCGCCGTCTCGTTGATGCGCTGCTGACGCTCAAGCTCCTCCATCGTTGCCGTCTGCCACTCGGCAACCTCGCCCCACGGCGTACCGGGGCCGTACAGACGACGCACCGCGCGGTTATACCCACCCACGGCAGCATCCACACGCTCCTGCTCGTCGGCAACGCCGGCAGCAAGCTCAGCCTCGTCTGTCGCAATGCCGGCAGCCCGATAGCGCTCGCGACGCTCCGCCACCACCGGCGGCAGCGCATCGGCGGGCGCGTCATCGAGCAGGCGCCCCGCCTCGGCACGGCTGATGCCCGGACGCACCAACATGGGGTTAGCCGCCACGCCGGCGACGGCATCGTCATTGAGCGCACAGAAAAGCTCCGACATAAACCACGTCTGATACCCTTGCGGATAGTCGCTCCAGGTACCGCCGAGCACGATGAGCTCAATCTTATCGGTTGCGTGCCCCATCTGCGAAAGCGCGGTCAGACGAGCGCTCACCTGCAGATACGGGTCAAAGCAATTTTGCTCCGCACGGGCGCACGCCGGCTCGGCGTGCAGGTAGCTTTTGGGCATGCGCAGATCGTTGGGGCAAAACAGGCAATCGCCCGAGCATGGCCAGGGCTTGGTGATGACGGTAATGGTCGCCACGCCCGAAGCCGTGCGACGAGGCTTCATGCGCAGGACCTGCAGCAGTTGACGTTCCAGATCGGCATCAACATTCCACGCAGCCCACCGAGCCGGCTCCTCACGTTTAACCCGCTGGTAAAACGGCAGCAGACGGCGCTTGGCCAAATCGCGTTTGTCGGCACCCTCACGGCGCGCCTCGGCATGTATCAGTTTGACGAGTGCCTTGTCGTCCACGGTCTCGCCGCGACGCAGGGCCTCAAGTATGTTCAAGATAATCTGTTCCATGCCCCCATTGTAAAGGCAAAGGCGCCGGAGCCGATCTCGGCTTCGGCGCCTTCATCAAACAGCGCGTCTATATCTTCGCCTAGGCTTTCGTCTGCCTCACTACTCCGAATCAAACGACATGTCGCCCGAATCGACTTCAAAACTATACACAGCAGACTTATCCCCGTTATCGAATTCAAGATTCAAAATGGTCTCGCCGTCGTAGCCAAGCGGAAGGAAATCACTCTCGAAGTCGCCGCTGCCCAAGGTGAGGCTCGCCTTAAAGCCCGTCGAGTTCGGAACCGTCATCTCCACATCGCCCGAGCCCACACTCACGTCCATCGATTTCGCGGGGGCCTGGTAAAGCTCGAACGTCACATCGCCCGAACCGACCTCAGCGCTGAGCGCATCAGTCACGCTGCCCGTAAACTCTACATCTCCCGCACCCAGGAAAAGGTCGAAACCGTCACAGATGACACCGACAATCTGCAGATCACCCGAGCCCACGTGCGCGTTGACTCCCTTCAGATGTTCGGCAACACAGCGCGGCAGCTCGACCGTAACTGAGCGATCGATTGCCTTATCGTCATCACTTCCAAACTGGGAAACCTTGAGCGTCGAGTCCTCGACGGATGCGATGTTTTGCGTCGCGGCCTTGGAGGCATCAATACCCTTGGCAACGCGCCCCCGCTCGATAACACGAGCCTTGTTGCCATCAACAACCTTGACGTCCACCGAAGCCGCATTGATATCGAAATCGAGGTAGCGGAACTCATCGGCATCAAAAGTCGTGCTCGAAAGCTGCTGAGGCCGAGTGGAATAGTTACCGCCATCCAAAAGATCGTCCTCGTCAACCGCATCGTCCATACCAGACAAGCCGGATACAACATCGTCGAGGTCCCACGGGCCATCAAAATGAATCAAAGTCCGCGAAATGCCAAAGACAAGTCCGATGATGAGCACAAACGCTCCGATGCCGACGCCCAGGCGCAGCTTGGATTCATGCGAAAGCCTCATCATTCGTCACCTTCTTTGGCACATGGCTCAGCGGTGGCCGCGGTAGCCACGTCAGCATCAGGTTCCGCAGAAGTATCCTTCCCCTGGGCCCTGACCGCCACCGGTGCCGGACCAACCTGAATATCCCCGCGCGCCCAATCGCCATCGAGTGCACGCGCCACCCAGTGATAGATGGGAATCGTGAAGAAGATCAGCGCAGCAAAGGGGCCGGCACCAAACAGGAACATCAGTAAAAAGAACAGCAGCCAGCACACGGCCCAATACGGGAATGACTGGAACGGACCCTTCACCGGAGTCGGACCAGCCGCACCGGTACCCGTCACCTGAGCCGTCGCCGCATTGGCAGCCTGCGCACTCCAGCTTGCCGCCTGCGCCGCCTTGGCTGCCGCGTCACTTGCCTGCGTTGCCGCCTCGGTGGCGCGTGCCGCCGCCTCATGGGTGCGAGCACGCTCTGCCGCCTCGGCCTCGCGCTGACGGGCGCGGTCCTCGTTCTCAAATTCGATATCGTCCTCGATCTCATCGCTCGGATTGAGCAGCTCGTCCAGACTCACGCCATAGAGCTTGGCGAGCGAAATCAGGTTCTCGGTATCGGGCGAGCTCTCCGCGCGCTCCCATTTACTGACCGCCTGGCGCGACAGCCCCAGCTTTCGTGCCAGCCCTTCTTGGCTAAAGCCTTTGCTGCGGCGAAGGTCGGCGAGCCGCTGCGCAGTTTCTACATTCATGGTTCCTC
>CAVEET010000039.1:0-2214 GCA_963614835.1 Bulleidia sp.
TAACCCAGTTCAAGTGTAACTACCGTGTGTACAACTAAAGCAACCGGCCGGGACGAGGGGTGACGCAAAAGCGTCGCCCCTCGTTTTTAACCATGTCAACTGAACCTAGTTCAGTTTGGTTGATTTCCGATCTCAGCCGAACACATTGAGCGGAAAGGCCGTTCCCGCAGTCAGTCGAACGTCCCCGGGGCCCTTCTCAGGCCCCGGGGACGGCATTTTCCCAGTTGAAGGAACGGTGGAGATGTGTTTCGATGGGTCAGATTCGTGTCGTTCCGAAAAGACCGTGAACCTTTTGTGGGACACGCGGCGCCGTGGTACCATAGCCGAGTTTGTTGTCTTGGTCGGAAACCAAGACGCCTTATGCGCTGATCGGTAACCAGCGCCTGACCAATAAGGAGTCCTACCATGAAGCAGGGTATCCATCCCCAGTATGTCGAGTGCACGGTGACGTGCTCCTGCGGCAACACCTTCAAGACGCACGCTACCGTGTCCGAGATGAAGGTCGAGCTTTGCAACGAGTGCCACCCGTTCTACACCGGCCAGCAGAAGTTCGTCGACACCGGTGGACGCGTCCAGCGCTTCGCCGACAAGTTCGGTGGCGCCGCTGCCGCCCAGCTCAAGAAGGCTGAGGAGGCCAAGGCCGCCAAGGCCGCCAAGGCTGCTGAGGCCGAGGCCGCTCGCAAGGCCGCCGCTGAGGCTAAGGCTGCCGAGAAGGCTAAGCGTGCCGCTAAGTTCGCCGAGGAGGCTGCCAAGCAGGCTGCCGAGGCTCCCGCAGAGGCTCCCGTCGAGGAAGCCGCTGCCGAGGCCGAGACCACCGAGGCTGCTGAGTAAATAGCTCGCCGAGCAAACACTCGCATTCATGGCTAAAGGGCCGCGTATCCATCTGGGTGCGCGGCCCTTTTCTTTTTGATTAGTGCAAACTAACCTGTCCTCATGGCATCAAATGGCGGAGAGGCGGCGTTTGCCCAGATAAACCCTCCAAAATTAACCTGTCCCATTGTGGCAGGTTGGTCGTAGTTATTACGTGGCGGTCGAGCTCGACCGTATAGGCCGCGCCTTGTTTGGCTAAAGTACAATCATCTGTGTTTAACTCGCCCGCAGCTGCACGGCGTGGGCGATGGCCAAAAAGGAAAACCACATGGGATTCATGTCAAAGCTGCTGTCCTTTGGATCCGATAAGGACCTTAAGCGCTACTACAAGATCGTCGACCAGATCAACGGTCTTGAGCCCCAGTTTGAGAAGATGACCGAGGAGGAACTCCGCGCCCAGACCGATAAGTTTCGCGAGCGTTACGCCAACGGCGAGTCGCTCGACGACATGCTTCCCGAGGCCTTTGCCACCGTGCGCGAGGCTTCTAAGCGCATCACGGGCATGCGCCACTTTGACGTGCAGCTCATCGGCGCCATGGCGCTTCATGAGGGTCATATTGCCGAGATGAAGACCGGCGAGGGTAAGACGCTCGTCTCCACCTTGTCCGGCTACCTCAACGCTATCGCCGGCAAGGGCGTGCATGTCGTTACCGTCAACGATTACCTGGCAAAGCGCGACTCCGAGTGGATGGGCCGCATCTACAAGTACCTGGGCATGACCGTCGGTCTGCTCCAGAACAACATGCCGCTCGAGCTCAAGCGTCCGGCCTACCAGGCAGACGTCACCTATGGCACCAACTCCGAGTTCGGTTTCGACTACCTGCGCGACAACATGGTCACCCGTCCCGAGCAGCGCGTGCAGCGCGGTCACAACTACGCCATCGTCGACGAGGTCGACTCCATCCTGATCGATGAGGCCAGGACGCCGCTCATTATCTCGGGCGCCGGCACTAAGTCCGCCAGCACCTACAAGGACTTCGCGCGCGCCGTGCGCGGCCTGGAGCGCGGTGAGGACGTGTCGCACGACATGCTCACCGCCACCGAGGACGTTGAACCCACGGGCGACTACGTCATGGACGAGGCCAAGCACACCATCGCCGCCACCGAGCGCGGTCTTAAGAAGATCGAGCGCCGCCTGGGTATCGATGACATCTATGCCGATCTCTCCGGCCAGCTGGTCAACCACCTGCAGCAGGCGCTGAAGGCCCAGTACATGTTCCACCGTGATAAGCAGTACGTGGTCACCAACGGCGAGGTCAAGATCGTCGACGAGTTCACCGGCCGCATTATGGAAGGCCGCCGTTACTCCGAGGGCCTGCACCAGGCCATTGAGGCCAAAGAGGG
>CAVEET010000040.1:0-7318 GCA_963614835.1 Bulleidia sp.
GACCCCAACCAGAATATCGTGGTCACCTGCGGCTCCACCGAGGCCATGATGGCCGCCATGATGACGGTTACGAACCCCGGAGACAAGGTCGTCATCTTCTCGCCGTTCTACGAGAACTACGGCGCTGACACCATTCTCTCGGGTGCCGAGCCCATCTATGTGCCGCTCAACCCGCCCACATTCGACTTTGACCGCGAGGCGCTCGAGGCTGCCTTCCGCGACAACGACCCCAAGGCCATCGTCCTGTGCAACCCTTCCAACCCCTGCGGCAAGGTCTTTACGCGCGAAGAGCTCACCTTTATCGCCGACCTGTGCAAAAAGTACGACGCGTACTGCATCACCGACGAAGTCTACGAGCACATCGTCTACGCGCCCCATGAGCACGTCTACATGGCCACGCTGCCCGGCATGTTCGAGCGAACCATCAGCTGCAGCTCGCTGTCTAAGACGTACTCCATCACCGGCTGGCGTCTGGGCTACACCATCGCCCCGGCCCAGATCACCGAGCGCATCAAGAAGGTCCACGACTTTCTCACCGTGGGTGCCGCCGCTCCCCTGCAGGAAGCCGTTGTCACCGCCCTCAACTTCGACGACAGCTATTACGATGAGGTCCTCGACCTCTACACCGCCAAACGCGACCTGTTCTGCCAGGGGCTCGATAGCATCGGTCTTGAGCATAACGTGCCGCAGGGCGCCTACTACGTCATGATGGACATCTCTGAGTTTGGCTATGACAGCGACCTCGAATTCTGCGAGGACCTCGCATCCAAGGTGGGCGTGGGCGCCGTGCCCGGCTCGAGCTTCTTCCGCGAGCCCGTCAACCATCTGATTCGTTTCCACTTTGCCAAGCGGGACGAGACGCTTAACGCGGCACTGGAGAACCTCAAGTCGCTACGTGATAAAATCAAGCCGCGCGGGTAAGGACGGCCCGGCAACTAAAGCAACCAAAGAAGCCCCGCACCGCCCGCCACGTTGCGAGGCTTCTTTTTATAGCGCTTTCTTAAATGGTTTAGAGCCCTATACTTTAGTCACGGAGCAACTCGTCCCAGAGAGAGGAATACTATGGCAGAACAGCAGCTTATCGGAGCGCTCGAGGCCGGCGGCACCAAGATGGTCTGCGCCACGGGCTATGCAGACGGTACGGTCCTGGAGCGTGAGCAGATCGCGACCACGACCCCGCAGGAGACCGTTGAGGCCGTCAATGCATGGTTTGCCGACAAGGGCATCGCCGCGCTGGGCATCGGCGCCTTTGGCCCCACCGCAGTCAACCCTGCCTCGCCCCAATACGGCAAGATCCTGGAGACGCCCAAAACGGCATGGCGCTACTTTGACCTGCTGGGCACTATCCAAAACGAGCTCAATATCCCCTGCGGCTACGACACCGACGTCAACGTCGCCTGCCTGGGCGAGGTCACCTTTGGTTGCGCTCAGGGCCTCACTGACGTTGTGTATCTGACCATCGGCACCGGCGTGGGCGCCGGCGTGCTCTCGGGCGGTAAGCTCGTACACGGCATGATGCATCCCGAGGCCGGCCACATCCTGGTCACGCGCGACCCGCGCGACACCATTGGCGAGCACAGCGCCTGCCCCTTCCACGACAATTGCCTCGAGGGGCTCATCGCCGGCCCCGGCGTTAAAAAGCGCTGGGATGGCAAGAGCGCCGGAGACATGGCCGATGACCCGGAGGCCATGGACCTGCTCGCCGGCTATCTGGCACAGGCGCTCATGACCTACACGCTGTGCTACGCGCCGCAAAAGATCATCATCGGTGGCGGCGTGGCCGACCACACCCCCATCGTGCCGCTCGCGCGCAAGAAGTGCGCCGAGATGCTCAACGGTTATATCGTCACGCCCGAGGTCAACGACATCGATACCTATATTGTCAACAACAGCCTTGAGGGCAAGCAGGGCATCATGGGCTGCCTGGCCCTGGGCGCGCAGGCGCTTCAGTAACAGACGCACCCACAGGGCGTGGCGCGCCCGGCAAATCCAACCTACGGAACGACGCCACCACGCCCTATATAAGCCCTCTAATAAAAAAGGCCGCCTAGCACCAAGCATACGTCCTAGGCGGCCTTTTTGGCACATATGAGCGATCGTAGTAGATATCGGAGCACAACGCCCGTTGCCGCTCCACAGCAGTCGATCATCACATCGGTGATCATGCCGGCGCGTCCCGGCACAAAGAGCTGAATCGTCTCGTCGATCGAAGGAATCAGCAGCAGGAACACCGCCGTGGGCAGCAGCACGTCAAAGGTGCGCCGGCCCTCAAAATCAAAGGCGTGCGTTGCCAAGATGCCGAGCACCATATACTCGGTAAAATGCGCGCACTTGCGAACAACAAAGTTGGTCACCCATTCATATGGAAGTCCCACGCCGTGCAGGAAACCGCGGATAGCTTCCATGACCGTTAGGCTCAGCGAGCCCGACCCCGAGCCGGGAACCAGCGAATTGCCCCAGATCAAGAGCGCCATCAGGCAGGTCACGACCGCCCATTTTCGATTGATCTTAACCATGCAGAAGTTATGCCTCCGCGCGGAGCGGCGCGAAGCTGGCGGTACCGCCCTCGATAACGCTCAGGTAGGCACGGCCCGTACGCTTGGCGGTAGAGGACTGCAGGCGCTCGATCTCCTCCTCGAGGATCTGATTGACGCGCTCGTGACGACGGTTTTCCATAATGCCGGCGGCAATAGCCTCGGCCCGCTCGATGCTCTCGCGCGAGATACGGGCAGTATCCTCGGGGAACACAGCGCTGTGACGGCCGACATAGGCGGGGGCAGCAGGCTGAGGGACAGCGACGGGAACGGGGGCTGCAACAGGAGCAGGCTCGTCAATCTCATCCAGAATCGCGGTGGCGGCGGCCCACATGTCCTCGTGGCCCGAGTAATCAGCCATGGGGACATCAACCTCGAGTGAGGCATCCGGAAGGTCGCCGGTGTCGATGCGATCTTGGGCATCAATCGATGCGGTGATGGCTGCAGGCTCATCGAGGTCATCGAAATCGATATCCGCGGCACCGGAGATGATAGGCATGCTGGCGAGGTTTACATTGTACGGCGCAGCCTCAGCCGCCTGCTGCTGGGCAGGAGCGCCCCACAGCGAGCTTTCGGCGGCACGGCGGGCGGCAACGGCCTCCTCGTCCGCGGCCATGGCTTCATCAACGTACGAATTGTCGGCAGAAGCGTTCGCGTCCGCCGAGGTAGCGCTGTAGGCGTTATTGGCTGCCGCGTTGGCGACGAGTGCCACGAAAGCCGCCGTGCTGCCCGCAGGGGCGGCCTGGGAGCCAGACACGGCGCGTGCCGCGGCGGCGATGTCGTCGCGATTGAAGGAGCCGGTCTGCCCGCCGTTGGTGAGCTCGTCGATGGCGACTTGATAGACGTCGCGCGAGTGTGCAGGGTCGCAGCTCACCGGCGAATCGTCGTCAAGCATACTGTCGATCATGGACCAAGCCTCGTCCTCGTCCATAGCATCTGCGGCTCGAGCGATGGTAGGGACACCATCATCGGCATGACGGCGCTGGAACGCACCAGTCAGGCCGGAAAGGAATGCCGAGGTAGACTGCTCCGCCTGAGCCTGAGAATCAGAAGCCGCAGCGTAAGGAGTCGCATCCTGCTGCTGAGCTGAAATCGAGGCGGTCTTGAACTCGCTTTGATGCTGATTGAGATTGGCGGCACCGCCCATGGCATCGGGCTGGAACAGACGCTCTTCACGCTGCGCACGATACTCGGAGATACCCAGCGAGGCGGCATAGATGCCCACGCCCGCCACCGCGCCCACGGCGAAGGGAACCGCACCCGCCACGACCGTCTCGTTCACAGACGAAAACGGCAGCGTCGCGGCATACATAACCACGGGAGCGGCAAGGCCGATCCCGCACGAAAGTCCGGCAAGGACTGCTCGTTGTGTTGCATCAGAAGAAGCCATGAGCTCTCCCCATCTTCCAGCACCCAAATCGCATCATTCAGTTGGCTGCGCGAGAGAAGATGAAGCGGGGCTATGCCCCAAAGCAACGGTATATGGTTCGTTTCATCTGCGTTATCCGTCGCGAAGCTTAAAAGCTATTATGCGAAACCGCCCTGTCGATTGCAAGCGACGATGTCGGATTGAAACGGGAAACCTGCTGCTTGCCAGTCTTATGGTCAAAAATAAGCGCGGAGCGGCGATATAGAAAAGGGCCGAGGCTCAAAGCCCCGACCCTTTATTGCATTGATGACTATCGCTGCGTGTGGATGACAACCTAGAACGTCTGCTCGTAGTCGCTGTGCTTTTTGGCCGAACGCACCAGGAACTCCTGGTTGGTGTTGGTGCCCTTAAGACCCTTGATAAACGACGCAGCTGCGCGCTCGGTATTGTTCATGCCGGCAAGAATGCGACGCAGGCCAAAGACAAACGGACGCATCTGCTCGTCAACCAACAGGTCCTCGTTACGCGTACCGGAGGCAACGGGGTCGATAGCCGGGAAGATGCGGCGGTCGGCCAGGTCGCGGTCGAGCTTGAGCTCCATGTTGCCGGTGCCCTTGAACTCCTCAAAGATGACCTCGTCCATCTTGGAACCGGTGTCGATGAGGGCAGAGGCCAGGATGGTGAGCGAGCCGCCGTTCTCGATATTGCGGGCTGCGCCCAGGAAGCGCTTGGGCGGATACAGTGCCGCCGAATCGACGCCGCCCGAAAGGATGCGGCCTGAGGCGGGCGCCGCCAAGTTGTAGGCGCGGGCAAGACGCGTGATGGAGTCGAGCACCACCACGACATCGCCGCCCAGCTCCACGATGCGCTTGGCGCGCTCGATGACGAGCTCTGCCACACGAGTGTGGTTGTCGGCGGGCATATCGAAGGTCGACGCCACAACCTCGCCCTTGATGGAACGCTGCATATCGGTAACCTCTTCGGGGCGCTCGTCGACGAGCAGGCAGATGAGGTGCACCTCGGGGTTGTTAATCGAGATAGACTGGCAGATCTTCTTGAGGATTGTGGTCTTGCCGGCCTTGGGCGGGGACACGATCAAGCCACGCTGACCCTTGCCGATCGGCGACACGATGTCGATGGCGCGACCGGTAATGGAGTCCTTGCCGTGCTCCATGCGCAGCGGCTCGTTGGGATAGACCGGGGTGAGGTCACCGAACTTGGGGCGGTTGCGAATCTGCTCGGGGTCTAGACCGTTGACGGTCGTGATTTTGGCGAGGCCGGCGCGCTTGTCGCCGCCGCGCGAAGGACGAAGCGAGCCCTCGATGACGTCGCCCGTGCGCAGGCGCGCGGAGCGGATGAGGTAGGCGGGCACGAAGGCGTCGTCGTTGGACTTCATGTAGCCATGGGCATGGATGATACCGGAGCTGTCCGGACGAATCTGCAGGATGCCCTTGATGTCGCGGAAGCCCTCGGCCTTCGCGGCGGTGACGTAGATCTCCTCGACGAGCTCGGCTTTCTTCTTGCCGGTCGTCTCGATCTCGAACTCCTTGGCCTTCTCGCGCAGCTCGGCGACCTTCATGGCCGCGAGCTCCTCGCGCGAAAGCGTGGGCTCGGTGGGGGCGGCGTTGCGCTCCTTGTTGCGCTGTTTGCGATCGCGCTGGCGGTTGCGGCGGTCGTTGTTGCGCTCGTCCTTGCGCTCGTTGCGCTCGTCGTTGCGCTTGTGCTGGCGACGGTTGGGGCGAGCGCCGTCTTCGGCCTCGGCGGGCGCGGCGCCATCGGTTGCGGCGGCATCGGCGTTAGCCGCAGTATCATCGCTGGCCTCGGCCTTGGAATCGCCCTGCAGCTCGGCCTCGGCCTGCTGCTCGGACGCCTTGGCCTTAGCGGACTTCTTACGACCGCGCTTGGGCTTCTCGGACGCAGACTGTTCGACGTCTTGGGGCTCGGCGGCATCAGTCGATGCATCGGCGGTCGTCTCGGCGGAATCCTCGGACGCACCCTTCTTGGCAGTCTTGGCCTTGGACGTGCGCTTAGCAGCAGTACGATGGCTGCGACCAGGACGGACGTCGGCGGGCTCGACATCGGCGGGAGCGGCCTCGGAAGTCGTAGCATCCTGGACGGGTGCATCGGCAGCGGTTGCAGACTCGGCGGTCGCCGCAGCATCCCGAGCGGCTGCAGCTGCGGCTGCGGCCTTCTCTGCCTCGACGAAGGCCTTGGGCTTGCGACCGCGACGGTGCGGGCGCAAAGCCGGATCGACAACGGGAACTTCGCTGGCCTCGACAGGCGCAGCGGACTCAGCAGGCGATGCGCCCTCCCCTGCCGCGGAACGAACCGAAGCCTCGGTGAGCTCGAGGGTTACCTGATCGGCAACCTGCTCGGCCTTAGCAGCCGTGCGACGGCGTGTGCGCGGTGCCGGCTTCTCGGTCGGCTGGTCGGCGGCAGGTGTCTCGGGCGCAGACGGAGCTGCAAGCTCGGTCAGAGCCGCGGCCTCGCGCTCGGCAGCACGACGGCGGGCGCGCACCACCTGAGCCTCGCTAATCTGCGCCAACGCACGCGCCTGCGCGACCTCATCGGAAATCGGCTCCGAGGAGTCAGCTGCAACGGTGCGCTTGACGCGCGTCGTGCGCGTGGTACGGCGCTTGGGCTTGGTGACCTCCTCGCCGTCAGCAGCAGACTTGGCCGTGCGGCGCGTACGCTTGGGCTTTGCCGGAGCAGCCTCCTCACCAGTTGCAGGCACGGCCTTCTCAGCCGCTGAAGGCGTAGGCGTCGAAGCAGCCTTAGGCGTCTCAGGAGCCGAGGCTTGCGCGGGCGCCGCGACCTGGTCCAACGCAACCGGTGCAGCGGGAGCGGCTTGCGTCGTCGTTATTTCGTTTTCTTGCTGTTGATCAGACACAGTGTTTGCTCAACTTTCTTTTCAAGCCCTGTGATCACATGCTCCCTGCATAAACCTTCAGGGCGGCTAAACAGTCTAGCTCCGTCAAATACCGACGGACATCATTGATCTGTATCGAGATATTTGCGTCATATACGCAGCGTTAGTGTAACACAACCGCAACCACCTGCAACTTAGTCATTGAGGACGTTCTTAAACGACTAGTCAAAAGGGACAATCTTTGGTTTAACACCCACAAATCTGACTGCCTCCGCCAAAACTGTGGCGGTTTACTACGATGAATCGCTCAACCGCGATCACTCCGAAACTTGTTGAACTAAAACCGCAGGTAGATGCCTTGCACTTTTTTTGCGAAAAGCCGGCGTAGTTGGAATTTCTCATTTCATCGTAGTAAACCGGCATAGTTTCGTATTTCCAGCAGTTCCAAATTCGTCAATACGTCGGCGTTTGCAAAAAGCCCGACCTCCGTGTGAACTGCCTCCCATTTCTTGGACATGAGAAATGGGAGGCTTTCTTTATGCGCGT
>CAVEET010000041.1:0-5984 GCA_963614835.1 Bulleidia sp.
GAAAAGCCCCCGTTGCCGGGAGCTTTAATCTCAAATGGTGCGGCGTATAGGATTCGAACCTATGACGTTCTGATTCGTAGTCAGACCCTCTATCCAGCTGAGGTAACGCCGCGACTTGTTGATTATTATGCACATGGACTGAATAAAGGTCAAGCGTTTTTCAAAAAAAGTTATTGAATTTGATTTTTACTCATTTAGACCACTTGATGCGATCTTCGACGCATCGCGATATAAGAAAAGCTCCCGTTGCCGGGAGCTTTAAAATCAATTGGTGCGGCGTATAGGATTCCGCGCATCCGCTGCGCGGATCCGCACCGGCTTCGCCCGCCTGCCGGCGGACTCGCCCGCTCGCTAAAAACGCTCCGCGTTTTCTTGACGCTCGCGCCTCGAACGAGGTTCGAATCTCCGCAATGCCCCCGTAAAGGAAAAGCCCCCGTTTCCGGAGGCTTAAAACTCAATTGGTGCGGCGTATAGGATTCGAACCTATGACGTTCTGATTCGTAGTCAGACCCTCTATCCAGCTGAGGTAACGCCGCAACGCACGGATTATTATGCACGTGACCCCTCGATGGGTCAAGCGACAATTTGGAAAAATTTTACGAAGTGATGATTAAGATGCTCGCACCTCGACCGAGGTTCGAATCCGTGCGGTGCCGGCGTAAAAGAAAAGCCCCCGTTGCCGGAGGCTTTCGATTTCAATTGGTGCGGCGTATAGGATTCCGCGCATCCGCTTCGCGGATCCGCACCGGCTTCGCCCGCCTGCCGGCGGACTCGCCCGCGGGCTGAAAACGCTCCGCGTTTTTTTGACGCCCGCGCCTCGACCGAGGTTCGAATCCATGCGGTGCCGGCGTAAAAGAAAAGCCCCCGTTGCCGGAGGCTTCAAGTTCGATTGGTGCGGCGTATAGGATTCGAACCTATGACGTTCTGATTCGTAGTCAGACCCTCTATCCAGCTGAGGTAACGCCGCAGCGCAAGACATATAAAACCACTTTAGCTTATTGGAGTCAAGCTCAATCTCAAACTTTTTTGTGAAACGCAGTTTTGTCATGCTGCTCCGCATATACCGCCGTTCCCCGTACGATCGATTGGCTTTTCGATCACGTCAAACTTGGCATCAAGTTCCCTCAGGAGCGATCTCACCCGCTGGGCACAATCATAATCGGCAAACGAGATGCTCAGCATGCGCGCGACCTGGTTGGAAGTCCCAACTCCATAGAAGTGCTCCAGCGCCACAAGCCCCACGTGCGTCACAAAGGTCTCGACCACATGCGGCGACTCCTCAAAACACCATTGTGTCAACGGACCCTCACTCGTCTGTCGAACCACCAGGCCACCCATGCCAGACGGCTCACACGTTACAAGCAGGTACTCCCCACCCTCGTCGCTCTCAAACAAAACCACCCGATCATCAAACAGCTCCATCGCGTCCCCTTTCTCTCGCTCTTATTTAGCAAAAGCATAACAGGTAGATAGCTGTATACAGAACAGTTGTTCGTGTGTTTTCTATTGAGCTGTCCGCACGGCATGATATGGACCTGCGCACGAAATAGGGCGCCCCCGAAGGAGCGCCCTTGCATATCCCCTATGCAGCCAAGTTACGCGACCGGCTCGATCTTCTCGAGACCGCCCATGTAAGGACGCAGAACCTCGGGGATCGTGATGGTGCCGTCGGCGTTCTGGTAGTTCTCCAGAATGGCAGCCATGGTGCGGCCGGCCGGCAGGCCGGAACCGTTGAGCGTGTGCAGGTAGCGCGAACCCTTGAAGTTCTCGGGGTCGCGATACTTGATGTTGGCGCGGCGAGCCTGGAAGTCACCGCAGTTGGAGCAGGAGCTAATCTCCTTGTAGGCGTTGTAGCTCGGCAGCCAGACCTCAACGTCGTAGGTCTGACGGGCAGAGAAGCCCAAGTCGCCGGTGCACAGGCTAATCACGCGATACGGAAGGCCCAGCTGCTGCAGCAGGTACTCGGCCTCGGCAGTCATGCTCTCGAGCTCCTCGTCGGACTCCTCCGGCTTGGCGAACTTGACCATCTCGACCTTGTCGAACTCGTGCTGGCGAATGATGCCGCGGGTGTCGCGACCGGCGGAACCGGCCTCCTCGCGGAAGCAGGGGGTGAAGGCGGTGTAGCGGCGCGGCAGAGTGTCGGCGTCCAGAACCTCACCGGCATGCAGGTTAGTCAGTACGACCTCGGCGGTAGGGATCAGGAAGTTGTCGCCCGAAACGTGATAGGCGTCGTCCTCAAACTTGGGCAGCTGGCCCGTACCGAACATGGTCTGACGCTTGACGACGATGGGCGGCCACCACTCCTTGAAGCCACGGCTCGTGTGCGTGTCCAGGAAGAAGTTGATAAGGGCGCGCTCCAGGCGGGCGCCGGCGCCACCGAGAACGGTGAAGCGGCTACCGGAGAGCTTGTTGCCGCGCTCGAAGTCGAGGATGTCCAGATCGGTGCCCAGATCCCAGTGCGGCTTAAAGTCGAAGTCGAACTCGCGCGGGGTGCCCCAGCGGCGACGCTCGATGTTCTCGTCCTCGTCCTTACCGTACGGGGTGGCCTCGCACGGAATGTTGGGCAGGTGAGCCATGAAGTCGTACTGCTCCTGCTCAAGAGCGGTACGGCGCTCGGCCAGACCGTCGATCTTCTCGTTGACGGCGCGCACGGCCTCCTTGGCGGCCTCGGCCTCGTCCTTCTTGCCCTCCTTCATCAGGGCGCCAATCTTCTTGGACTCGGCGTTGCGCGTGGCCTGGAGCTCCTCGACCTCGGTGATGACGGCACGACGCTCGTCGTCGAGCTCAAAGAACTTCTCGCGATCCCAAGACGTCTGGCGGTTAGCCATAGCGGTATCGATGGCATCGGGGTTCTCGCGAACAAACTTGATATCAAGCATTAGATCCTCCGGCGATATACATTCCATTTAGGTTGCAACCTTGTACATGTATGGGCAAGTATATACTTATGAGCGTTTACGACCCAACTCAACTACGCAAGAAGGCACCCAATGGACGCAGTTTTTTCCTTTTTGTTTGGCACCCGCACCGGTTTTGCCATCCTTTTCGCCGGCGGCATCCTGCTGTTTGCGATTCTTGCCTTTGTAATGGAGAAGCGCACCCATAAGATGTACGTCGACCGCGGACCCAAGTCCGAGGACGAAGAAGACAGCTTCTGGGACTAACCGACCAAAAAGGGACAGGTTTATTTTGGTCGGTTTTATCTGGGCAAACGCAAGCGCCCCGCAACTGGAATTGAGCCAGTTGCGGGGCGCTTTTCGCTAAAAGGATAAAACCGCAGGAAAAACCTGCCAAAATAAACCTGTCCCTTTTTGGTCGGTTTTACTGGAGGGTTGCGTCGATTGCCTTGATCAGGGCGCTGCGCATGCCGGCGTCCTCGAGCGCAACGACGCCCTTGATGGTGGCACCACCGGGCGAGCACACGGCATCCTTCATCGCTGCGGGATGCTGACCGGTTGCAAGCTGCAGCTTTGCCGTACCCAGCACCATCTGGCTCACAATGCGATAGGCATCGGCGCGCGGGATACCGTGCTTGACGGCCGCGTCGCCCAGAGCCTCGATCGCCATGGCGACAAACGCCGGGGCGCAACCGCCCACGGTACCGCCCACAAACAGCAGACTCGAATCGAGCTCGACCACCGTGCCAAGCTTTCCGAGCAGACCGAGCACCGTGGCACGCTGCTCATCGCTAAGCGTGGAAGCCTTCTCGCAAGCGATAACGCCCTCGCCCACCGAAACCGGCGTGTTGGGCACCGTCGAGATATGAGCGACACCTGGCAGGACCTGTTCCCACTTTGCGCTATCCCAAGTCCAGGCAACCGAAAGGACGACCTTGTCGGCAAGCGCATCCTTGAGTGGAGCGAAAACCTTCTCAATCATGTACGGCTTGACCGCCGCAACCACGATATCGGACGCGGCAACAACCTCCGCCGCATCGTGGCAGGCAGCCATGCCCCGCGCCTCGCAACGCTCGACCAGAGCATCGTAGCGGCCTGCGCAGGCGCACATGTCGCCCGCGGCCACGCCGGCGGCAATCCAGCCATCGGCCATAGCGCTCGCCATATTGCCAAAACCGACAAATCCGATCTTCATATCACACAGTCCTCTCAGATGCATTCCTCAAAACGAAAGTCATTGTCCCACGCCATTGTTTCGTATTGCCGACTTACTTGTGATACGGCTCGCCACGGCTAATCTTGCAGGCGCGGTAGATCTGCTCCAGCAGCACCACGCGCGCCAGGTTGTGCGGCAAGGTAATGCGTCCAAAGCTGAGCATCTCGTCGGCGCGGGCACGCACGGCATCGCTCACGCCGTCCGATCCGCCGATTACAAAAGCGATGTCGCTGTTGCCTCGCAGCATGAGGTCATCGAGACGGGTCGAGAACCCCTCGCTCGAACGCTCCTTGCCCTCGATAGCCAGCAGAATCACATGTGCCCGCGGTGGCAGGGCAGCAAGAATCGCCGCGCCTTCTTTGTTGCGCGCGGCATCCACGCCGCCCGCCTTGGCCGGATCAATATCGGCAACCTCGCGCATATCTACCCTGGCATAGGCGCCTAGGCGTTTGGTGTATTCGGCGCACGCGTCCTTCCAAAAGCGCTCCTTGAGCTTACCGACGCAAACGACGGTGTATTTCACGCGCGTTTACTCCTTCGAATCGTTTTGAACTTTGCCGGCGGTCAGCATCTGCTCGAACATCGAGGCCGACTGCGAAAAGTCACTCGGCAGCACGACCGTCGAGGTTTTACCCGTGCGAGCGAACTCCGTCATCATCTCGGACCACTGCGTAAACATGAACAGTTGGTTGGCCTCGTCATTGCCGACACCCGTCTCCTGGATGATCTCGAGCGAATCTTTGATACCCAGCGCGATGGCTTTGCGCTGGTTGGCGATGCCCTCGCCCGCCTTTTCCATTGCCTCAGCCTCGGCGGTCGCCTCGGTGACGCGCTTGATGCGGTCTGCCTCAGCGAGCTCCTGTGCCGCAGCGCGCTTGCGCTGGGCGGCGTTAATGTCGTTCATGGAGTTCTCGACCTCGGTCGGCAGTGCGATTTTGGTGATGAGCGTCGACACGAGGGTGAAGCCGTAGTCGGCCATCTGCTCGGAAACGGTAGCGTTGACATCCTTGGCGATGTCATCCTTCTTGGCAAAGACCTCATCGAGTGTGTAGACGGGAATCGAAGAGCGCAGGGCGTCGGTGATGAAGTCACGCATCTGGTCGACGGGCTCCTGCAGCATGTAGTAGCTCTTGTAGATGCCCGAATCTGCCGGGCCGGCGCCCATGTCATAGCTCACGTGGTACTGAGCAGAGACCTCAAGGCCGATAGTCACGTTGTCTTGGGTCTTAACGTCGATGCCAAAACCGTTTTTCATGGTGCGCAGACTCACCGTGGCGGCCTTGCGGTCGATCACGGGCACCTTCATGTGGAAGCCCGCGTTGACGATGCGGTTAAACTTGCCCAGACGCTCGATGATCACGGCATGCTGTTGTTCAACGACATAGCAGGCGTTGGGAAGCAGTAACAACAAAATGATGATGGGAATCAAAAGGCTGGTAAGGGCGGCGATGATACCGGACAACAGCATGGTCTCTCCTCTGATAGGCATACGTTGGCACTAGGATACCCGCACAAGGAGATCGTACATAACAAAAAAGCTCCCATTGCTGGGAGCTCTTTCATTCAATGGTGCGGGCGAAAGGACGTCCGCGTATCCGCTTCGCGGATCCGCACCGGCTTCGGCCGCCTGCCGGCGCCCTCGCCAGCTCGCTAAAAACGCTCCGCGTTTTCTTGACGCTCGCTCCTTCGCAGGTTCAAGTCCCCGCGATGGGCCCATAACAAAAAAGCCCCCATTGCTGAGAGCTCTTTCAATCAATGGTGCGGGCGAAAGGACTTGAACCTTCATGGGGTTGCCCCCATACGGACCTGAACCGTACGCGTCTGCCAATTCCGCCACGCCCGCGTGCAGGAATTAGAATAACGGAGCGCCA
>CAVEET010000042.1:0-9569 GCA_963614835.1 Bulleidia sp.
CGGATTCATCGTCGCCTGCCGCTGCTCATCGCCGTTCCCACTACCGCCGGTACGGGAAGCGAAGTCACGCTTGCGGCGGTAATTACCGATGACGAGACGCACTACAAATACCCTATTAACGACTTTGTGCTCATCCCGCGCTTTGCGGTGCACGACCCCGAGTTTACGCGCGGTCTGCCCGCCTCCATTACGGGGCAAACGGGCATGGACGCCCTGACGCATGCCGTCGAGGCCTTTATCGGACGAAGCACCACGCCCTATACGCGCAAGATGGCGCGACAAGCGGTTCAACTCATCCACGACAATTTGCTCGAGGCCTATGAGCATGGCGATGACATGCGTGCGCGTCGCAATATGCTTTCGGCGGCGTATAAGGCGGGCGTTGCGTTTACCCGCTCCTATGTCGGATATGTGCATGCCATCGCGCACAGTCTGGGCGGCCGATACGGAATTCCGCACGGTTTGGCCAACGCGATCATCCTGCCGCACATGCTTCGCGCTTATGGTGACGCCGCCGCCCCCAAGCTTGCCGATCTTGCTCGCATGGCGGGCATTGCGCCGGCTACCGCGCAGGATAGTCTTGCGGCCGAGGCCTTTATCGATTGGGTCGACCGCATGAACGAGATCCTGGGAATCCCCAAATATGTCTCGGGCATTCGCCGCTCCGACATTCCCGAGATGGCGGCGCATGCCGATGCCGAGGCCAATCCGCTGTACCCCGTTCCGCTTTTGATGGACCGCTTGGAGCTCGAGCGTATGTACGAGGTCGTCGCGGGTGGTATGTTTGAGGACGAGAACTAGGAGGGTGCCATGAACACCGAGGAAATTGCGCGCATCGTCGGCGATCAGCGCACTTACTTTAAAACGCACGCTACGTTTGATGTTGATGCCCGACGTCGCGCGCTCGTGAGTTTACGCGATGCGGTACGGGCGCACGAGGCCGATATTGCCCATGCACTCAAGACCGATTTGGGAAAGTCGCATGACGAGGCATATATGTGCGAGATCGGCACGTCGCTTTCCGAGATTCGTCATCAGATCGCTCACGTGGCTCGATGGAGTCGTCCGCGCCTGCGTCCGTGTGACCTTGCCAACGCCGTGAGTGTGTGCAAAACGCAAGCCGTGCCCTATGGCGTCACGCTCATCATGGCTCCGTGGAACTACCCGTTTTTGCTAACACTCGAGCCGCTCGCCGGCGCCCTTGCCGCGGGCAATACCGTGGTCATCAAGCCGAGTGCCTATGCTCCGGCATCGAGTGCGGTGCTCAAGCAAATCTGTGAAGAGGCATTTGATCCGTGCCTGGTGACGGTTGTCGAGGGCGGGCGCGCCGAAAACGAAGCGCTGCTCGATGAGTGCTGGGACAAGATCTTCTTTACCGGTAGCGTTTCGGTCGGCAAGCTCGTTATGGAGCGCGCGAGTAAAAACCTCACGCCCGTGACGCTTGAGCTGGGCGGCAAGAGCCCCTGCATCGTGGATGCGACGGCAAACTTGAAGGTCGCGGCACGGCGTATCGCCTTTGGCAAATGGCTCAACGTGGGGCAGACCTGCGTGGCGCCCGACTACCTGCTGGTCGATACACGCGTGCACGACGAGCTGCTGGGCCTCATCAAGGAAGAGGTCCGCCGTATGTTTGGCGAGCATCCGCTCGATAACGAGGATTACGGGCATATCGTCAACGCCAAGCATTTTGCGCGCGTGCGCGGGCTGATCGATCCCGATAAGGTCGTGCTTGGAGGCACCGCGCGGGAGACTTCGCTGAAGATCGAGCCGACAATTTTGGACGGCGTGACCCCCGATGACGCCGTGATGCAGGAGGAGATCTTCGGTCCCATCTTGCCGGTGCTGACGTTTGAGAGCCTAGACGAGGCCGAAGCGTTTATTACGGATCGTCCGACGCCGCTGGCCCTGTATATCTTTAGTCAGGATCGCGCAGTTCAGCAGCGCTTCGTGCGTTACGTGCCCTTTGGCGGTGGCTGTGTCAACGACACGATCATGCACTTGGCTACGAGCCATATGGGCTTTGGCGGCATGGGCGCGAGCGGTATGGGGCAGTACCATGGACGCGAGAGCTTCGATACGTTTAGCCACAAGAAGAGTATCGTGAACAAGGCAACTTGGCTGGACGTGCCGTTTCGGTATGCGCCCTACGCAAGCTGGAAGCACAAGTTCGTGCGCATGTTTGTGCATTAGAAAAGGGCGCAGGTAATACGAACAAGTGTTCCTATTACCTGCATTTTGCGTTAGACTACTGTTATGGAGCACGGATGGGCCAACTCCCTTTAGAAGGGATTTGGTATGAACGTAAGCGATGTTATTTCGTTATTGGCGTTGTTGATTGCGGCTATCGAACTCGGTCTGTTTATCGGCCGAATGAAATAGCCGCCCCCGCGTAAGCGAAGACGGCCACTTCTCACGATGAAAACGTGTATCGGAGTTGGCAAGACCCGCGGCAACGAGTGCCATCCGTGTTCCTATCTTATCTGCAAGCGTTCTGTCGCGCAAGCGTTGAGGCAAACGATTGAAGGACGCAGACAGGATGTATTTGTGTCCGCACGGGACCGTAGACTTCTCAATAAGGTTACACACCGGTTTATCCGGCCGTTAGAGGAGCTGCTATGTACGAGCCTTCGCGTGTTCTTCTGTCATTTCACATTGCAGGATTTCAGTATACCGATGGCGCCTTGGTCTTGGGCGATCTTAAAGCGGGCGATAAGCTGACGCTGTGTGCCGAGCGCGATAATCCCCATGACCCCGAGGCAGTTGCGATTTATTACGGCAACACCAAGCTTGGCTATGTTCCGGGAAACGAGGTCGGCCCACTGTCCTTGATGATGTATTACGGCCACGAGGACGTATTTGAGGCTCGCGTGCAACAGGTTGCTCCCGAGCGCAGCCCGTGGCACCAGGTGCGCGTTGGCCTCTATGTGGTGGATGCTCGCTAGTCGGCAAGGGAGGCGGCCATGTTTGATGACGACGACCTATTCAATCTGACAGACGATTCGTTTGAGTGGGATCTGCTACTCGATGACGATGAGTTGGAGCAGGATCGTAGGAAACGGCAGGGCAAGAAAACTCAGGGTGACGCTTCGAAAAAGCAAGACAAACGCCGTCGAGGTCTGTTCGGCGGGCTCTTTGGCTAACCGACGCGCCAGAGCGTCTGTATACTAGGCACGTGTTAGACGCGTTGCGAAATGAGGGCATAGACGATGATGTGGTTTACCGCCGACCTGCACCTGGGCGATACGAATATCTTGCACGACATGGATCGACCGTTTGATTCGGTCGAGGAGATGAACCGCAAGGTCATCGATGCCATCAATGAGTGCGTGGCTGCGGACGACCGCCTCTATATCCTGGGAGACTTTACGTATCGCTTGCCCATGGCGGAGGCGGTGCGCCTGCGCGAGCGTATCGAATGCAAGAATGCGACGCTCATCCGCGGTAACCATGACGGCGACTGGGAAGATCCCGACGCCCCGCAAATTTGGGAAGACGTGCGCGATTACCTGGAGATTGCTCCCGGCTATGCCAAGGGTCATCGTCTGGTGATGAGCCACTACCCCATGCTCAGCTGGAACGGCAAGGCACGTGGCGCCATTATGCTGCATGGGCATATCCACAGCAGGGGTGACCGCACCAACGCACGCAACCGCGATCGCGAGCGCCCCATTTACCGCTACGATGTGGGCCTCGACGCCAATGACTACAAGCCCGTAAGTCGTGATCAAATCCTCGGCTATTTTGGACTGTAATTTTCAAACTGTCACTCAAACCACCACAAAGGGGACAGGCACCTTTGTGGTGGTTCTGGCGCCGTTGCCATTATGGCGGCGGCGCCTTTTTTGTCCGTGCGGCGCGGTAGAGTGTAGGCGGTTGAAATTTGCGTCCATCGAGGAGCTGCTATGAACGAGATTAAGTGCCCGCATTGCGGTGAAGTTTTTAAGGTCGATGCGTCCGGCTATGCGGATATCGTCAAGCAAGTACGCGATGCCGAGTTTTCGCGCGACCTGGACGAGCGTGTGAAGGCAGTCCAGCGCGAGGGCGAGCAAGCGCTGGAGCTTGAGCGCTCGCGTTCGACGGCTGCCTTGCAAAAGGCAGAGTCTCAGCGCAACGCTCAGCTTGTCGAGCAGAAGAACACTGCGGATCAGAAACTGGCGCAAGAGGTTGCCAAGCGCGATGCTGAGCTTGCCGAGCTGCGCGCTAAGCTCGAGGGCGCTGCCGCAGAGCGCGAGAGTGCAAGCCAGCGCGCGGCGGTAGAGGCACGAGCCAATGCTCAAAAGGAAAATGCCGAACTCCAGCGTGAGATTGATAGCCTGCGTGCGCAGCTTGGGCGCAAAGATGACGAAGCAAAGCTTGCCGAGTCGGCGGCGCGCAACGCTGCTCAAAACGATTTAGCTGCGCGCGACGCTCAGATTGCTGAGCTGCAGGCCAGGCTCGCCGCGGCGGACAAAGCCCAGGAGATGGCGCTTGCCGCTGCCGCGGCAGAGTCGCAGCGTGAGCTCGATGCCGCTCGCAGCGAGGCCGAGCGCGCGCTTACTGACTATCGCGCGAAGGCGCAGGAGAAGTTTTCCGCCGCAAAGGCTCAGTCCGAGCAAGAGGCCGAGGGCCTGCGTGCCCAGCTGCGCGAGCAGGAACTGATGGCAAAAATGAACCTGTCAGAGGCGGTCGCCGCGGCGGAGCGAGAGCGCGATGAGGCACGTGCCAAACTGACGAGCGAGCTGGCTGTGCGCGATTCTCGCGAGGAACAGGCCAAGGCGGCACACGAGCTCGAGCTTGCGCAGGCCAAGCGTGCGAGCGATGACCTGATTCGCTACAAGGATGAAGAGATCGAGCGCCTTAAGGACATGAAGGTCCGCCTGTCCACCAAGATGGTGGGCGAGTCGCTCGAGCAGCACTGCGAGACCGAGTTTAACCGTCTGCGCATGACGGCGTTTCCTAACGCGTATTTCGAGAAGGATAACGATGCGTCCGAGGGCACCAAGGGCGACTTTATCTTCCGCGAGTGCGACGCAAGCGGTAACGAGGTCATTTCGATTATGTTCGAGATGAAAAACGAGAACGACGAGACCGCGACCAAACATAAAAACGAGGACTTCTTTAAGAAACTCGATCACGATCGTCGCCAGAAAGGCTGTGAGTACGCGGTGCTCTGCACGTTGCTCGAACCCGAGAGCGAGCTTTACAACGCCGGCATCGTGGACGTGAGCTATCGCTACGAGAAGATGTACGTGATTCGCCCACAGTTCTTTATTCCCATGATCACGCTTCTTCGCAACGCCGCCATGGGTTCGCTGCGCTATAAGCAGGAGCTGGCGGAGTACAAACAGCAGAATATCGACGTCACGAACTTCGAAGCCAAGATGGAAAAGTTCAAGAATGATTTCGGTCGCAACTACGAGATCGCGAGCCGCAAGTTCCAAACGGCGATCGATGAGATCGACAAGACGATTAGCCACCTGCAGAAAACCAAGGAGGCGTTGCTGTCCTCCGAGAACAATCTGCGCCTGGCCAACAAGAAGGCCGACGATCTTACCATTCGCAAGCTCACGTGGGGCAACAAGACCATGAAGGCGGCGTTTGACGAGGCACGCGGGGCTGCGACAGAGACAAACGATGAGCCAGCCGAGGCGGATTCGTATGAGGTCGATGATGCCGAGTAGGGCATAGCGTATAGTGCAAAAGCGGGGCCGCTGGCGATATTGCCAACGGCCCCGCTTCGTTTCGTTCCAGTATGTTCGGCTAGTCCTCGAGCAGGTCCTCGATAAAGCCGACGCGGTAGTTTTTGAAGATGACCTCGCCGCCGTCTTGCGTGGCGTCCAGATCGACATCGCCCATGATGCCAAAGTCGTGGTCGCCATCCTCGTCGGCAAAGATCTGGTGCACGTGCCATACGTGCGCGGTCTTCTCGTCGGACTCATCGATGGAAAACATTGCGGCGCTGCGGGCATCTCCGTCGGTGATGATCTCCTCGTGCTGCTCGTGGTAAGCGTCGAGCGCCTTTTGCCAGCGGATTTCGCTCATGCCCCAGTCGTCGTCGAGCTCGCCCAAGTCGCGAACGTGCTCGCGGGCGGCAAGGGTCACGCGGCGGAAGAGCGCGTTGCGCACCAATAGCGTGCAGCCGCGACGGTCCGCCACGACCTCGTCGATGCCCTGCGGCGGCGCAGCATCGAGGGCTGCCGGGTTGCCGGCGTTCTCCCACTCGTCCACCAGGCTCGAGTCCACCGAGCGCACCACAAAGCCCAGCCACGAGATAATGTCGCGCAGGCGCTCGTCGCGCTTCTCGATGGGCACGGTGCGGTCGAGCGAACGATAGGCCTCTGCTAGGTAGCGCAGCAAAATGCCCTCGGAGCGGGCGATGCCGAGCTTTTGAATGTAACCCTTAAAATCGCTCGCGCTTTCCAGCATATCGCGCAGGACGCTCTTGGGAGAGAGCTGGTAGTCGTTTGCCCAGGGCACTTCCTGGCAGTACTTGTCAAAGGCGGCGTCGAGCAAATCCTCAAGCGGCTTTTCGTACGTGACGTCTTGAATGCGCTCCAAGCGCTCCTCATACTCGATGCCGTCAGCCTTCATTTCGGCCATCGCGCGGTCGCGCGCGGCGCGCTCCTGTGCGCGCAATACCTGCTTGGGGTCCTCGAGCGTTGCCTCGACCATCGAGATCAGATCCATGGTATAGGTCTCACTCTCGGGGTCGAGCAGCTCCAGCGCGGCAAGCAAAAACGGCGAGAGCGGCTGGTCGAGCGCAAAGTCCTCGGGCAGATCGACCGTCAGCGCATAGTCGATGTCTGGTGCGGCGTCAGCCGGAGCGTCAGGCGCGGGCGGCACCTCGGTGCGAACGACGACGCCGGAATCGATGAGCGTGGCGAAGATTTCGTCGGCACGAACCTCGAGCTTTGCCTTTTCCTCGGGAGTCTGCAGACTCGTCTCGATGAGGTCGTGTACGCGGACTCGGGCATCGCCGCCCTGCTCGACCACGCTAATCACCATGGAGTGCGTGATGCGCAGGCGCGGCTTGAGCGTCTCGGGCTGCGTCTCGATCAGGCGCTCAAAGGTTTGCTTGTTCCAGGTGACAAAGCCCTCGGGGGCCTTTTTCTTTTTAATCTTACGGAGCTTTTTGGGGTCGTCGCCCGCTTTGGCCATAAGCTTGGCATTCTCGATCTCGTGCTCGGGTGCCTCGGCAATCACCATGCCCTCGGTATCAAAGCCCGAGCGGCCGGCGCGACCGGCAATCTGGTGGAACTCGCGGGCGCGCAGACGACGCATCTTGTAGCCATCGAACTTGGTGAGCGCGGTGAGCACCACGGTGTGGATGGGTACGTTGATGCCGACGCCGAGCGTATCGGTGCCGCAGATGACGGGTAGCAGGCCCTGCTGCGCCAGGCGCTCGACCAGCAGGCGATAGCGCGGCAACATGCCAGCATGGTGCACGCCGACGCCGCATCCAAGCAGGCGCTTGAGAATCTTGCCAAAGGCCGTCGAGAAGCTCGTGCCTTTGGCAGCTTCCTTAATGGCCTCGCGCTGCTCCTTGCTGGCAATGCCAAAGTTGGCGAGGGATTGCGCCGTCGCAAGGGCGGCGTCCTGGCTAAAGTGCACGATATAGAGCGGGGCCTCTCCACGGCGCATGGCGAGCTCGACCGTGCCCTCGAGCGAGGTCGTCACGTAGTCGTAGCTCAGCGGCACGGGGCGCGGGGCATCGACGACCAAGTCGCAGGTAGCACCGGTGTGTTCCTCGAGTGAGGCGGCGATGGCAGTGACATCGCCGAGCGTGGCGCTCATGAGCATGAATTGCGTGTGGGGCAGGGTGAGCAGCGGCACCTGCCAGGCCCAACCGCGGTCGGGGTCGGCAAAGTAGTGGAACTCGTCCATGGCCACGCAGCCCACGTCGGCATCTTCGCCCTCGCGCAGTGCGTCGTTGGCAAGGATCTCTGCCGTGCAGCAGATGACGGGCGCCTTGGTGTTGATATGCGTGTCGCCGGTGATCATACCGACGTTATCGCGGCCGAGCACCTGCACCAGGTCGAAAAACTTCTCGCTGACCAGAGCCTTGATAGGAGCCGTGTAGTAGCAGCGCTTGCCCTGCGCCATGCCCATAAAGAGCATGCCCAGCGCGACGAGCGACTTGCCCGATCCGGTCGGCGTGCCCAAAATGACGTGATCGCCGGCGGCCAGGTCCATGAGGGCCTCTTCTTGGTGATCCCACAGCTCAATGCCACGGTCGCTTGTCCATTCAAAGAAGCGTTCGAAGGCCTGATCGGGCGTGAGCCATGGCTCGGGCTCGCTGCCGTCCTCGGGCTCCCACCAGGTGGGGGAGAGCGCGCCGAGCGAGCCGAACTCGGCTTCGGTTCCCGTGCCGCCCGAGAATGAGCTGGCGGCGCCGGCGCCGGAGACGGTGCTGGCGGCGGTATCTGTCGTGGTCTGTGCCATGTGTTTGCTTTCTCTCGCGATTGTCCGCCAACTATTATGGCGTAGCGGCGGCGCGGGGTGCCAGCGCGCGAGAAAATGCAGGAAATGGGCGTTCTGCCCGGCCGTTTGGTGCGGTTGCCAGCTAAGTGAGTAGACTTTTTGCGATGTCGCGAGCACATGGCTTTTGCACAAGGGCTCTACCTGCGGTTTTATTTTTCGCTACGCGGGTTGTGCTTGGCTATTGCAAAAAAGTCTACTCACTTCGGCTTGAGGGTCGTTCGCCGGCGCCTATTCGCGCTTGTTTGCCGACGTCGCGACCATCAGAAGCCCCTAGGACTCTTGCGGCAGACGCTTCTTGCCCTTGCGGGCGCGGTTTTTAAAGTTCTCGACGGCCTCTTCCATGCCGAGGGGCACATAGGTAAGCTCATCGAGGTTATCGGGCAGGTAGCAGGCAAGGCTTTGCTCCTGCGCTCGGCCTGCTGCGAGTTGCTCTTCGGTAGGCTTCTCGCCGGGTGTGGCACAAATGCCGTAGACGACAGCACCCATCTCGCGCGTGCGGCACTCGTACTCGGTCTCGGGATGCTCGGGATGGTCGCGGCGCACGTCATCGCTTACCCAAAGTGTGTCGTAGCCCGCCGCGGCAAACTGCCCCAGGGCGTAGTCGCGCAACGGCTTGCTGTCAGTGCGCAGCGTGACGGTAGCGCCGGCTGCAAAGAGCGGACGGTACAGCATTAGGTGGTCGACATGAACGAGTCGCTTTTTGGCGTACTTGGCCTTGGGCTGCGGCGTGGGAAAGTTGATGGTGATGGCATCGAGCTCACCTGCGGCAAACAGCTGCGGCAGCGATGCAGCGCCTCGGGGCAGGACGAGTGCGTTGGACAGCTCCTGCTCGCAGATTTTCTGTGCGGCATAGGCGATGCAGATGGGCTCTTGGTCCATACCGATAAAGAGGGTGTCGGGCTCGCGGCGAGCGCGCTCAACCAGATAGGTGCCTTTGCCGCAGCCCAGATCCAGATGAAGGCGGGTGAACGAGACGCTGCCAACTGGCGCGCAAGCCGCGCGCCAATCTCCGGCATAGGCCTCGGGGTTCGTCTCAATCGCATCGGCGTAGCGCTCCAGGCGCTCCTCGAGCACAAAGTTCTTAGGCGTGCGAACGTGGACGGCTCCCA
>CAVEET010000043.1:0-2221 GCA_963614835.1 Bulleidia sp.
GGCCATATCGTGGGCGAATTGGGGCGTATGTAGATGATCGAGATGAATGCTGTTGTCGCCGGTACCGAGCTTGACGCCGCGCGCAACGCGGGCCGCGAGGGTGCGTCCGCGGGCTGGTGCGCTTGGAGCGCGGGCGATGCTTCGCTGACGTTTTCGCTGGTCGTGCGCCCGGACGTGAACATGCATGCCTTCCACGGCCTGCCGTTTGTGGCGGCGATGGGCATGATGGATGCGCTTGTGGGCACGGCTTCGATGCCGGGGTTGGGCCTTGCCGGCAAGGTGGGTATCCAGTGGCCGAGCGATATCGTGTGCGGTGCGCCTGCGTTTGAGACGTCGCTCGCGCGTGTTACCGTGAACGGCGGTGCCGGTGCTGCGGGCATGTTTGCCGCGGTGACGGTTGATATTGAGCGTGCGGCGCTGGGTGAGCTTGGCGTGGATATGGCCGACGAAGCGCTGGTCGAAGAGTTGGCCGCCGCCATGCTGGCCCGCGTGGACGCCTGGGCGGTTGTTGCCAACACGCCGCAGGGCGCCGCAGGGCCGCTGGCTCCCGTGCTGGGCGAGTACTTCGACATGGTGCCGCTGCTGGGCCGCCAGGTTGCGGCGGTGTCTCCCAACGGCTTGCCGCTTGCGGTCGGTGTGTTTGCGGGCCTGGACATCTGGGGTCGCGCCACCATCAAGACCGATGCCGGCGAGCAGGAGTTTCCGCCCGAGGCTGTACGAATTCGCGGACTGTAACGCGAGGCGCCCGCGCTCAAAGATAACGATGACAACGAAAGCTCTCCTCGGCTTGCACCGGGGAGGGCTTTGCGTGACTGCGGGGTAGCACCTCGGACCTATTCCTCAAAACTGAAAATTTTTCGATTTTGAGGAATAGGCTTGGCGAGCCTTTGCGGGGACTGTGGCATCGGGCGTGCTCGACTTAAGCCCCTGCTCTATCCCAGCTCCTGCATGCGGCGGTAAATTTCGCAGATACCCTTGATGGTGAGCTGTCCGTCGACCACGTCGAAGGCATCGGTCGAATCGGCGACGATGCCGGCGAGGCCGCCCGTGGCGATAACGGTGGCATCCTCGCGGCCCAGCTCGCGCTTCATGCGCGCGACCAGGCCCTCAGCCATGGCGGCGGCGCCCGTTACGGCGCCGACCTTGATGCACTCCTCGGTATCGCGGCCGATGGCGTGCTCGGGCGCCTCGAGCGGCACGCTGGCGAGCTTGGCGGCACGGGCGGCAAGCGCGTCCATGGAGATGCGAATGCCCGGCGCGATCGCTCCGCCAATGTAATAACCGTCCTCATCGATGACGTCGATATTGGTCGCGGTGCCAAAGTCCACCACGATTGCCGGCGCGCCGTAGAAAGTTTCGGCCGCAACGGCGTTAGCGACGCGATCGGCGCCTACGGCCTGGGGACGCGCCGCGCGCAGCTTGGTCACCGCGGCCGTCTGCGGTCCGATGACGATGGCGTCTGCGGCAATGCGGTCGGCCACGGCGTGCCATTCGCGCGAGAGCTGCGGCACCACGCCTGCAAAGGCGATCGCGTCGACCGCGTCGAGCGAAAGGCCGTACATCTTAAAGAAGCCCATCAGGCGCACGTGGATCTCGTCGGCGGTATAGGAGCGGTCGGTGGGCATACGCCACGACTGCACCAGCTCGTCTCCGTCAAACAGCCCCATGGCCGTCTGCGTGTTTCCCATATCGATAGCGAGCAGCATGTCTACTCCCGGTGTTGGCATAAAAGGACGCGCACCATTGTATACGTGCCGTCGACGGCGCTCGGCTGCGATTCGTTTACGGTGATAGGGGCTGAGGGGTTTAAATATGAAGGAATTATGCTCTACGAGATTTTCCTTGCCGTTTACCGAACTCCCACGTAATATTCTTTCTTGCGCACATGAGGCGCCCAGACATTGCGGGGTGGAGCAGTCTGGTAGCTCGCCGGGCTCATAACCCGGAGGTCGTAGGTTCAAATCCTGCCCCCGCGACCAAGAACTTGCAGCTCGTCGGCCTAGCCGGCGAGCTTTTTTGTTATCCCGGGACTGTGTTTTCGGTCCAATTCTTGGCCTCTCAAACAAAATCTCGATCTGTAACATCTAGACCCGATTTGGGCGGCTAAGTGTTACAGATCGAGATGTTTCGGCAGGACGGTCTTCGTTTGTCTAAATCTGTAACACGAGGGACGGATTTTGCCGAGTTGTTGTTATAGATTGAGATTTTCTAGCAGGCGGGT
>CAVEET010000044.1:0-2028 GCA_963614835.1 Bulleidia sp.
GGGTTTCTCGACGATGACGTGCTTGCCACCGGCGATGCAGGCAAGGGCCTGCTCGTAGTGAAGTGCGTTAGGGCTGCCGATATAGACGGCGTCGACGTCGACGGCGGACGCAAGCTCGTCAAGTGCGGTGAAGTTACGTTCGCCGCCGTGTTCGGCGGTAAAGGCAGTACCGCGATTGGCGTCGCGCGAAAGCGTGCCCACAAACGCGGCTTGGTCGTTGGCGTTGACGACTTGGATAAAGTCGTCGGTGATCATGGATGTGCCGATGGTCGCGATGCGCAGCATACGTCCCCCTTGCGTTGTTTGGTCTACAGGATGAGTGTAGCGCGTGGGGATATAAAGCTGCGCGAAAACGCTATTACAGGTCGCTCTCGTTAAAGCCGGTGTCGATATCGAGGTTGCTGCCGTCGGCCGCCGTGGTGGCAAGCTCGTCGCAGCGCTCGTTGAGCTCATGGCCGGCGTGGCCCTTAACCCAGATGAACTCCACTTTGTGCTTGCTCTTTGCGGTGAGCAGGCGCTCCCACAAGTCGCGGTTCTTGACAGGCTGCTTGTTGGCGGTCTTCCAGCCGCGTTTTTTCCAGCCGTCGATCCAGTGTTTATTGAAAGCGTTGACGACGTACTGCGAATCGGAATGGACCTCGACCTCGCAGGGGCGGTTGAGCGCCTCGAGCGCCACGATGACCGCCATGAGCTCCATGCGGTTGTTGGTGGTCTTGGCGTAGCCGCGCGAAAGCTCGGAGGTGAAGGTCTTGCCGGCGGGGTTGGTGTATTTGAGCACGGCGCCGTAGCCGCCGCGTCCCGGATTTGATCGGGCCGAGCCGTCGGTATAGATGATGACCTTCACATGGTTCCTTTCGTTGGGTACGTTTCGTGTGAGTGACCATTGTAGCGCCATGTCCGCCGGGGGCTAGCAATCTACGATTTCTACCCCGTCTTCCGACAGTTAGTTGGCATGGATGATACGGTTGAGCTCGTCGAGGTATTGCTGCAAGAGGGGAGAGGGCTTGCGCTCGTCGTGCATGATATAGCCTACGTGCATCGTTGGGGCGTCTGCTAACGGGATCGATGCCATACCCCATTGCATTTCATTGGAGAGGACACCGGTCGACAGGGTGTAACCGTTCGACGTGATAAGTAAGTTAGTAAGTGTTCCGCGGTCCGAGATTCGTATATTGCGGTCGCAAGGGATATAGCTAAAAGGTTCCTCGGCGTAATAGAAGGAGTTTGAGGTTCCCTGCTCAAAGCTGTAGCGCGTATAGGGTGTGAGGTCGGCAAGGGACAGCTGCGGGCGGCGGGCAAGCGGGTGGCGCTCGCTAACGAAGACGTGGACTTTTGCATCAAAGAGGGGATGAAAGCTCGCTCGGGCATCGGTAAAGGCCTTCTGCAAGACACGGGTATTAAAGTCATCCAGATAGAGGATGCCGATATCGCTGCGAAACGCGCGCACGTCGTCGATAATCTGCGCTGTGGTGGTCTCGCGCATGATGAACTCGAACTTGCTGTCGCGGCAGCGCTCGACTACGTTGACAAAGGCCTCGACCGAAAAGGCGTAGTGTTGGGCGGAAATGGCGAGGCGGGCTTGCGGGGTACCGCCGTCCTCGTAGCGGGCCTCGAGCATGTCGGCCTGCTCTACGACCTGGCGTGCATAACCCAAAAGCTCGGTGCCGTCGTTGGTGAGTGCAACACCGCGGCTGGAGCGCGTAAAGATTTCGATATGAAGTTCCTGCTCCAGGCTTTTGACGGCATTGGAGATATTGGACTGTGCCGTATAGAGGCGCTGGGCTGCGGCGTTGATCGAACCGGACTCTGCCACGGCGATCAAAAAGCGAAGCTGTTGGAGGGTCATCGGCGCCCGTCCTTTCGAGTGTTATCTATAAAACCGATAACAGGTTAGCGCTTTTAAGTGATTGACCGAGGAAAACAATGCTCGTACTATTCAAAACACACAAAGACGGTAGGTAATTAAGCCAACTACGGAACCGGGATGCGAAAGGAGGCCCGCATATGAATTGCTTACCAAGACGAATG
>CAVEET010000045.1:0-10209 GCA_963614835.1 Bulleidia sp.
GGGCTTAACGTATGCCTGGATTACTCTTCCTCAACGTGGTTAATCACAGCACCCTTGGTGTGGATGAAGTTGGGGACGAAGGCGACGACCAGAAGGACAGCGAGAATCGCGTAGACACCGGTGGTACCGAAGGCCTCGGCAGCGCGGCCAAGCGTAATACCAATGACGGAGAAATCGAAGTCGCCGAACGTAGTGTTCTTGAAGCCAAAGACGTCAAGAACGGGCAGGAGCAGGGCCGGGGCAAAGGTGATGAGCAGGCCGTTGACGAAAGCACCAAGAGCTGCGCCCTTGCGACCGCCGGTAGCATTGCCGTAGATGCCTGCGGTAGCACCGCAGAAGAAGTGGGGAACCATGCCCGGGATGATGAAGATGCCCAGGGTAGCGCCCACGATGAACATACCGACCACGCCACCGATGAAGGAAGCGACAAAGCCGAGGATGACGGCAGTGGGAGCATAGGGGAAGAAGACGGCGCAGTCGACGGCAGGGATAGCGCCAGGAATCAGCTTGTTGGAGATGCCCTGGAAAGCCGGGACCAGGTCGGCGAGGATCATACGAACGCCGTTGTAGACGATGGTGACACCAACGGCGAAGGACAGGGCACAGGTCAGGGCATAGACGATTACATTGTCGCCGCCAGCGGTCTTGGTAACGACCGCAGGATCTGCGATGTAAGCGGCGAAAGCGGTAACCAAGTAGAAGAAGGCCATGGTAAGAGCCGTGGAGATGGTAGTGTCGCGCAGGAAGGCGAACTTCTCGGGAACCTCGATCTTCTCGGTGCTGTTCTCCTCGGCGTCCTTAGCAAAAAGCGTACCGACTGCAGCGGAGATGTAATAGGCGAGTGAACCGAAGTGGCCCATGGCGATTTCATCGCCATCGGTAACCTTCTCGGTGAAACGCTGACCAACGGCGGGAAGCATAGCGCTCACGAGGCCCAGGAACATGCCGCCCACGATGACAAGCTGGACATCCTGGAAGCCAGATGCCTGCAGAACGGCAGACAGCAGGCAGGCCATAAACATGCTGTGATGGCCCGTCAGGAAGATGTACTTAAACTTGGTAAAGCGGGCAATGATAATGTTCACGACATAGCCGAGAATCAGGATCATCATGGTCTGAACGCCGAGGACGCTCTGAGCCATCGAAACAACGACCTCGTTGTTGGGCACGACGCCGGTGATGTGGAAACCGGTCTCGATGAAGGTACCCAGCGGAGCAAGGTTCTCCTGAACAACAGCGGCGCCGGCGGACAGCATGATGTAACCAAGAATGGGCTTCAGGGTGCCCGTCATCACCTTGTGGGCAGGACGCTTAAGCGCGACAAGGCCCACAAAGGCAAATAGACCCATAATCCACGCTGGCTTGGTCAGAATCGATTGGATAAACTCAAGTATGGGAAGGATGGCTTGCATCTGCGCCTCCTTTCTCTCTAACGTGGGCGCGTTTCCCTCTTCCACAGGGAACCGCCCTTTTTTGTGCCGCTTTAGGCGTTAGCGGCGGCCGCCTTGATTGCCTCGAGGGCGTCTTCGCGGATCTTCTTCTTGTTCACATAGCTGCGAACGATCACAACGTTGCCGTGGAGCTCGGGGGCGAGTTCTTTAACGGTGATGAACAGATCCGGATTTGCGGAAGAAGCACCGTTCAGGTCCATAGACTCAACGTCGGCCTTGATGCCCTCCTCCTCGCAAAGCTCCTCGACTTTGCCAGCGAGCATCAGGCTGGACCCGATGCCGTTTCCGCATACGGTGATGATATGCATGGCAACCTTCCTCTCCTACACGTGACGGTTTTCCGTCTATCCAAAAGCGGCGACGCATCGCCGTGCCATTAAGGCCTAAAAGAATGAACGCATGGTCTCCAAAACCTGCTCGGGCGTATCGCATGCGCTGAGCTTGGCAACGCAGTCCTCGTCCTCGAACATCTGCGAAAGCTCCGCCAAGCAGCCAAGATGAGCCTTGGGGTCGGGTGCGCAAATACCCACGAGCACGTGAACTGGATCGAAATCCTCGTGTCCAAACGCAATGGCAGGGTCAAGCGTGACGATACAGATCCCCGCTTCACTCACATTGCCATCTGCCTGAGCGTGGGGCATGGCGATGCCCTCTTCCAAGACCATATAGGGGCCGAATTTGTGAACCGATGAAATCATGGCGTCAACATAGCTCTGGTCGCATTTGCCAGCGTCCACGAGCAACTTACCGCATGCCCTGATCGCTTCCTCCCAGTCGGAGGCCTCGACGTGGCAGGCAACAAGCTCGGGCTTAAGAAGATCGGTCAGCATGCTCGTCCCCTACTCCTCGGGCAGAATATGAAAACCAAGCGCCTGAATGTCGCGGGCAAAGCCCTTGACCGTATCAAGCGAGTACTCAAGCAAATCTTTCCCGAAATTCTTGCGCTTGGCAAGAAGGGCATTGGGGACCGTAATGATCTGGCATCCAACGGACTCCGCCTGGAAGATATTGAGAACCTCGCGCGTAGACGCCCAGAGAACCTCGGCAGCAGGCTTAACGGCAGCCTTCTTTACGGACTCCGCCATGAGGGGCAGCGGATCGACGCCGGTATCGGCAATGCGACCGGCAAAGATGGACAGAATAGAGGGGGTCTCGGCAGAGACGGCATCGACAAACTCGTCGACCTGCTCGGGCGTGAAGATAGTGGTGACATTCACCTTGATGCCATCGTTTGAAAGGCGCTTGACCAGCGCGGCAGTGGACTCACCCTTGGTGTTGAGCGCCGGGATCTTAACGTAGACGTTGTCTGCCCAGGTTGCGATCTCGCGAGCCTCGGCTTCCATACCCGCCTCGTCGTCGGCGAATACCTCAAAAGAGACCGACACATCAGTAATGTGCTCAAGAACCGTCTTGGCAAAAGCGCGGTAGTCGGTCACGCCGCCGGCCTTCATAAGGGAAGGATTGGTCGTGAAGCCCTGAACGTTGCCATTGTCATGCATGTCAAGCATACCCTCGAGGTTAGCGCCGTCGGCAAACACCTTGATCGCCATGTTCGGTCCTTTCTCATCTAACACTATTGCTATCGAAAGCCTTCTTCTTTGTTTCAAAAGCTTTTCGGTTTTCTTTTATAAACCATTTCAAAAGCTATCGAAAGCTCAATTGTCAACTTTCCGTGAACGGTCGAATATCGGGCGTGAACGTACTTCTTTTGGGCGGCACCTTCGGAATGAGACTCTTTATAGCCCGTTTACGTGCGAACTATCTGCTACGCATGCATTTATGACATGCCATTCCGTTCTTTTGATTCATTCGAATTTGCCTTGTTCTTTTCATATCGATACGTTATATTTCGATTACGAAAGGCGCATCTTTTTACCTTTTGTTCAAAAGGAGCGGCATATGGCATCTACTTCAGACCTTTCACCGGCCGAGCGTCAGCGATTTATCATGAATTGGCTGGCCGAAAAGCCAAATATCTCGGTATCCGACATCGTTCGCCGTTTTTCGGTTTCGGAAGTCACCGCACGACACGACCTCATCTCGCTGGAATCCGAAGGCAAGCTGCGTCGCGTACGCGGCGGAGCGGTATCGCTTTCTCGCTCCAACGCAATCTCGTATCCCGAGGAGCGCATCAATGTCCAAGTCGAGGCCAAGGAAGCCATCGCCGCAACCGCAGCAACTCTTGTTGATGATGGCGATGTTCTGGTAATTGATATCGGCACCACAGGCTTTTACTTCGCTAAGGCCCTCATGGACAAGCGTGAGATCACCATTATCACCGGCGATCTTGCAATCGCGAACTACGCCAGCTTCAATCTCCCCAATGCTTCGGTAGTGCTGCTGGGCGGCTCCGTACGCAAGGGCCACCTCTATCTCGCGGGCGCACTAACGCTCGACTGCATGAGCAAACTACATGCCGACAAGGCGTTTGTCAGTGCCGACGGATTCCACCCCGACCACGGTTTTACCGTCGAGCACGACTTCTCGGCCATGATCAAGCATATGTACCTTACCAACTCAAACCAGGGCTACATGATGGTTGACCAGGGAAAATTCAACAAGACCAGTTTTTATCAGTCCGCGCAGATCGATGACCTCGACGGCATCATCGTTGATGGAGACGACGAGGGCATCATGACGGCGGCGATCGAGAGCAGTCGCAGTCATCCCAAGCTCTATATTGCAAAATAGCTCAAATGGCCGGGTCGCCCCCACTGTGGGCGACCCGGCCATTTATTAAATCAACCCAAAATGCTGCATCGCTGTGACGGTGCCATCGTGTGCGACATCGTCGGTCACGTAGTCGGCGACTGCCTTGACCTCGGGCATGGCGTTGCCCATGGCCACGGCCGTCTCGACGGCGGCGAGCATGCCCAGGTCGTTGCCCGAATCGCCAAAGCCAAAGGTGCGCGCGTTGCCGGTGCGACCCAGGTATTCCAGCGCTCGCGCCACGCCCACGCCCTTGTCGATGCCCTTGGGGCTCAGCTCGCGATTCTGACCACCGGTGTTGCACAGCTCAAACTCGCGCTCGATAAAGCCGTCATCGTTGGCTACGCGAGCCAGGTCGTACGCGTTAATGCACACCTTGCCTACGCGCAAGCGGCCGTCGACGCGCATCTGATCAACGCCATGCACCACGCCGGCGCCTAGCAGAAATGACTGTTCGACACCAACTGGCTCAAGTGAATAGGTGGCACCGTTCGTCTCGAACAACGCCTCGCCGCCCGCCACAGTAATGCGACGCGCGAGCTCCTCAACAATGTCCTCGTCAATGCAGTCCTCGTGTGCCACGCGGCCCTCGACCTCGAGCGTGGCCCCCGCCATGGCAACGATACCCGCCGGGTTCAGCGCGCGCAGGCCATCGGCAATCAGCCACAAGGGGCGACCCGTGCAGATAAATGCCTGGTGACCCGCATTGCGCAGTCGACCAAATGCATCGACAACGGCCTTCGACGGATGGACTGCATTGAAGTCCTTATCGGTCATATCGTCGGGATCGAACGACGTCAGCGTGCCGTCCACGTCAAAAAAGAGCACGGCGGAATCGGGGCACGCATCAATCATATGGGTTCCTTTCGAGGATAAGGGCAAACGAAGCATCCATCATATAATGGAGCGACGCAACCAGAGAGGTCACCCATGGAATTTTACGCAAGCTGCCCCGAGGGCTTTGAGTCCGCACTCGCCGATGAGCTTAAACGCCTCGGGCTTTCGCATGTCCGCCGCCTGAAGGGCCGCGCTACGTTTGAGGGCGAGCTCGAAGAAGGCTACCGCGCCTGTCTGTGGTCGCGCCTGGCGAGCCGCGTGTTTGTAGTGCTTGGGCGCTTTGAGGCGCAGGATGCCGATGCGTTGTACGACGGCGTTTACGACATCGCCTGGGAGAGCATTGTTCGCCCCGGCGCCACCATCGCCATCACCGCCCGCGGCGTGACCGAGCAGCTGCGCAACACGCGCTTCTCGGCCCTGCGCGCCAAGGACGCGCTGTGCGACCGTCTGGCCGAGACCACGGGCCGTCGCGCCGATGTCGACGCCGCCGATCCCGACGTCCACTTGCTGCTTTCGCTGCGTCAGCGCCGCGCGAGCATCAGCCTGGACCTTTCGGGCGACCCGCTGTTCAAGCGCCTGCCGCCCGCCGCGACCCGCGCCGGCGAGGACACACACGTGCTGCGCCCCGACTACGCCGCCCTGGTGCTGGCGCAGGTCGGCTGGACTGCACTGTGCGAGCGCGAGCTGACGGCCGACGATTACGAGAACGAAGCCCTGCCCACGCTGGTCGACGCTTCGTGCGCCGGCGGCGGTCTGCTGCTGGAGGCAGTGAATATCCTAACCGACCGCGCCCCGGGCGCCGCCCGCGAGCACTGGGGCTTTGAGGGCTGGCAGCTGCACGACGCCGCCCTGTGGGAGCAGCTACTTGCCGAGGCGCGCGAGCGCGAGGCGGCAGCGCGCGAGCGGCAGGCACGCATCGTGGCCGTAGACATTGACCCCGCCGCACGCAAGACCGCCGAGCGTATGGTTAAGTGTGCCGGCTACAAGCGCTTTGTCGATTTTTGTGCCGCCAAGTCCGCCACCGTACTGGACCACGCAGGTGCCGTTGCCGGTGCCGCCCTGGTCGCAGACACCACCGAGACCCCGCTGTCGCTCATGCACGACGCCATGACGCTGGTCGGCGAGCTGCGCCGCGCGCCCGAGCTCGCTTCGGCACCGGTCGCCGCACTCACCCGCGATGGCCTTATGGCCCGCGCGCTCCATGCCGAGCCCGCGCGCTCCATCGCCGTCATGCCCAATAACGAGGAGGCGGCTCTTGAGGTTTGGCCTTCGCTCGACCACGCCGCCGCAGCGTTTGAGGCTGCGACCAGTGCGGATGCCGAGGCCGAGGTTGCGGATGCCAACGAAGCCAACGACGAAGCCGCCGCTTCCTCCATGCCCGAACCTGCCGCCACGCTCGACTTGGGCGATGGCAAGCCGCTGCCCGTGCTCATCCCCGAGTCGGAGCAGTTCGCCAACCGCCTGCGCAAGAATGCCCGTCTGCGCCGCAAGTGGGCCAAGCGCGAGGGCGTGAGCTGCTACCGCGTCTACGATGCCGACCTGCCCGATTACTCCGCCGCCATCGACCTGTACGAGGGTTGCCCGCAGACTCCGGGTCGCTGGCTTGTCATCGCCGAATACGCCGCGCCCAAGACCATCGACCCCGCGCTGGCCCAGGCCCGCATGCTCGACATCTTGGCCATCGCGCCGCGTATCTTGGATGTTCCGGCCGAGCACGTGCACGCCAAGGCCCGCATGCGTTCGCGCGGCGGCTCGCAATACGGCAAGCAGGGCGCCGGCAAGGGCGGATCGGGCGAGCGTGCCAACATCGCGCGTCGTCACCTGCCGCTCATCGAAGAGGGCGGCCTTACCTTTGCCGTCAACTTTGACGACTACCTGGATGTGGGCATCTTCCTGGATCACCGCGTCACCCGCAACCTGGTGCGCGAGCACGCCAAGCAGGCGCGCCGCTTCCTCAACCTGTTTGCCTACACCGGCACTGCCACCTGCTACGCGGCAGATGGCGGCGTCGAGGAGACCGTGACGGTCGACCTCTCCAACACCTATCTGGACTGGGCCGAGCGCAACATGCGCCAGAACGGCTTTGTGGGGCCTCAGCATCATTTTGTGCGCGACGACGTACTCGCTTGGATTCGCGACCAGCGCCAGACGCGCAACCGCTGGGACCTGATCTTTGTCGATCCTCCCACGTTTTCCAACTCGTCCAAGATGGGCCGCCGCACCTGGGATGTCCAGCGCGACCATGTTGAGCTTTTGGCCGGCGTATCGCGCCTGCTCGCGCAGGGCGGCCATGCCATCTTTAGCTGCAACCTGCGCGGCTTCCGCCCCGAGACGCGCAAGCTCGCCCGCGCGGGCGTGGTGTTGGAGGACATTACGGCGCAGACTATCCCCGAGGACTTCGCGCGCAACCAGAAGGTGCATCATTGCTATATCGTGCGCCGCCTGCCCATCGAGGACGCCATGGCCGAAGTCGGCTTTAGCGCCGAGGAAATTGCCGAGCGCGTCGAGGAGCTGCGCAACCCCGAGGCCCGCAAGCCTCGCGCAACGGCGCCCGCGCACGCGCAGGCCGGCAACGGCAAGTCCAACTTTGCCGGCAAACCCTCCCCTGCCGGCAAGTCCAAAAAGAAGAAGTTCTACGCCAGCAAGCCCAAGGGCAAATAACAAAGTTGCGGTGGAATATGGACTGCTTTGCCTGGAATTAGGCAAATTTAGACCGTATTTCACCGCAACTCATAGTGGGATGGCGGACGCCGTCCTACCCTTGGGTGACCAGGCGATAGCCGATACCCACATGCGTCTGGATATAGCGCGGGTGCGCGGGGTCGGACTCGATCTTCTTGCGCAGCGTGCCCATAAAGACGCGCAGGCTCGCCAGGTCGCTCTTAGTTGCCGTGCCCCAAATCTCGTGCAGGATAAACTGGTGCGTTAGTACCTTGTCGGCGTTATGTGCCAGCAGGCACAAGAGCTTGTACTCAATCGGCGTCAGATGCAGCTCCTCGCCATCCATCGTGGCAATGCCGGCATCAAAGTCGATATGCAGCTCACCGGTATCGAACGAGCCCTCGGAGGCAACACCACCCGTTTGCGCATACGAAAGGCGCCTGAGCGTCGTGCGAATGCGTGCAAGCAGTTCCTCGACCGAAAACGGCTTGGTCAGGTAGTCATCGGCGCCGGCATCGAGCGCGCGAATCTTGTCCGCGTCCTCGCTGCGCGCCGAGACCACGATGATCGGCATGCCCGACCATGCGCGCACCGACTCCACCACCTTGACGCCGTCCATATCGGGCAGGCCCAGATCGAGCAGCACGATGCTCGGTGCCTGCGATGAGGCGGCGGCGATGGCGGCATGGGCGGTCTCCACGGCCATATGACGCAAGCCGTGCGCCTCGAGCGCGGCAACAATAAGGTTGCGGACGGCGGGATCGTCCTCAACGACCAAGATGAGCGGTTTTACGGCAGAGTTCGGCACAGCGCTACTCCTTATCAAACGAAACGTCGGCGACGGGAAGCTCAATCGTAAAGACCGAGCCGTGCGGGTCCGCCGCGGCAACCTCTATGCTACCGCCATGCGCCAGCGCAATGGAGCGGCAGAGCGAAAGACCCAGGCCCACGCTGCGATGGCTGTCGGCAAGACCGTGGTTGGCGGTGTAGAACGACTCAAAGATTCGCTCGCGGTCCTCGGGCGCAATGCCCGGGCCGTCATCGGCCACCGAGCACGCCACGCGTCCATCGTCGACGCTAATCGAAATCATGATATGCGAGCCTGCGGGCGTATAGGTGATGGCGTTGTTCACCAGATTGACCACCAGCTGCACCATCAGGCGCGCATCGACGTTGACGAGCGCCGGCTCATCGCACGCCACCACCTTAAGGTCGTGCTCGCGCACGGCAGGGTTCACGTGGCGCAGCGCCTCCTCCACGATATCGTCCATGAGCTCGAGCGTGGTCGACAGGCGCATACCGCCGCCCTCGAGCTTGGTGATGGCGAGCAGGTTCTCGACGGTGGCGTTGAGCCATTGCGCATCCGAGCGAATGGACAGGAGCAGGCCGCGGCGCGTCTGGGCGTCGAGCACGGCGGTGCCGGTCGAGCCCTGGTCGAGCAGCACATCGGCATTGCCCGAAATACTGGTGAGCGGCGTGCGCAGGTCATGCGAGATGGAGCGCAGCAGGTTGGCGCGCAGCTGCTCATTTTTGGCGAGCACCGCCGCCTCCTCGCGGGCCTCCATGGCGCGGGCGCGGTCGAGCGCCAGCTCGCCTTCGCTCACGATGGCATCGGCAAGCGTCCGCTCCTCATGCGTCAGCACGTCGGGCTCGGCAACGATAGCCAGCACGCCCACCACCGAGGCGGGGTCGCCCGAGCGGACGAAGCCGTCGCCCGTGCGAACCGTCAGGTAGATGCCATAAAACGCCGAGCCGCCAAACGTGGCGTCGAGCGGCGTTCCCACATAGGCGGACGCCGAGAGCCGCGGCGGCATCTGCGGCGCCAGTTCGTGCACCGGTGCGGCATCGCCCACGGCCGTGTAAGTCGCGCGCGGCAGCAGGTCATCGCCCTCGGCGTCGGCGCTGTACCACACGACCGGACAGCCCGAAAGACGCGCCAGCTGCGTGGCCATGGCGTGAACGATCTGATGCTGATCGGCGCACCGCTGCAGCATGCGGTTGGTCTCGAGCACCATATGCGTGCGGCGGTCGCTGGCGGCAGCCTGTGCCAAGGCGCGGCGCAGGGCCAACGCAATCGAACTCGACACAAGCGAGACCACGAACATGATGAAGAACATGCCGGGATAGCCGCGGTCGATAAGCGACAGCGAGTAGCGCGGGTCGACAAACAAGAAGTTGTAGAGCGCCACGGCGGCAGCCGAGCTCAGCAAGCAATACAGGCGACTCCAGGTAAAGAATGCGCACAGCTGCACGGCGAACACATAGACGATCATGATGCTCGGCGCGAGACCCGGATGGTCGAGCAGCGCGCCCACAATCGTCGCCGCGACCAGCAGCCCCACCGATACGCAGGCGTCATACAGAGGAGTGCGGCGCGTCAGCGTTGTGCGCCGCCACCAAAAGCTATCGGCAATATCGCCGTCCGTACGGACGTCCATCAGCGTCCCGCCCCTCTCTCAAAAACAAAAACCACCACAAAGGGGACAGTGAACTGCACCCCGAAACTTGGACTGAATAAATAGCGACTACGCCGCAAGGGCCCGGTTCCGGA
>CAVEET010000046.1:0-2723 GCA_963614835.1 Bulleidia sp.
GGAGTGCCTGGCGGGCCTCCTCGTCGGTCTTGAACTCCTGCTGGCTGGCCTTGGGAGCGAGCTCCTCCAGGATGGCGGGGCCGTTGGAGCCGGACTGGACGGCAACGCTCTTGTCGGCCAGGTCGTCGACGCTCTTGATGTCGTCGTTATCGGCGAGCACCAGGATAGCCTGCTGGGTGTAGTAGTAGGGACCGGCAAAGGAGACGAGCTTCTTGCGCTCGTCAGTGATGGTGTAGGTGGCAAAGACGGCGTCGACCTGGCCGTTCTGCAGGACGGACTCTCGCGTGTCCGAGGTCACCTGGGTGATCTCGACCCTGTTCTCGCCCAGGATGTAGTTGGACAGGAGCTGTGCGATACCGGCATCGAAGCCGCGGGTCTGGCCGTCTTTCTCGTTGAGGAGGGAGAAGAGCGTTGAGGTCTGAACGCCGCCGATCTTAAAGACGCCGGCGTCCTTGACAGCCGTGGCCCAGGTGCTGGCGGCGATGGCATCGTCATCGGCCTTGGGGCCGTTGTCGACGAGCTTGTCGAATGCCTTGGCATCGAGCGTGGCGGAAACTTCGGTATCCTCGGAGCTCTTGGAGGAGCCGGCGGCGGAACCCTTGTCGGCCTCGGCGCTGGTGTCAGAGCAGCCGGCAAGACCAAGGCCGGCGACGGTTGCGAAGGTGGCGGCAACGAAGCCGCGGCGGTCGAGAACGACCTGCTGGGAGAGGTTCTTGCTCATGGTAGAACACCTTTCTCAATAAAATCCCTAGCGGTTGAGTAGAGTTATACCCTATCGCGCTCAAATGGGTCAACACGAAATAACTCAGAAACATACTTACCTTATGGGTAATTCTACCTACCAAAAAGGGACAGGTTTATTTTGGCAGGTTTTATCTGGGTAAACGTCGCTTATTGCAGCTGAGATAGCGCTTTGCAGACGGCATGGTCGGTGCGGCGGCATGCCTTGCTGCTTTGTCTCAATCTGTAACAGTTAGACGAGGAAATGGGTTCTACCTGTTACAGATCGAGATTTTCACTTCAGGGGAATTCGAATGTCTCGATCTGTAACATCTGGATGGCTAAAAGGTCTCTATCTGTTACAGATTGAGACAAAGGTCAGGGACTAAGACGTCTTGTCTAGATCTGTAACAGTTAGACGGGAATTCGGGCCTTGGATGTTACAGATTGAGATAATCGCGTCGCGAAAACAAAAACCTCCGCAGGGATGCTTTCCTTGCGGAGGTTTTTTACTCGTTGAGTAGCCTTACGGCTTCGGCGGCCATGTTCTCGACCGTCATGCCGTTCTGAGCGAGCAGCTCGTTGGGGTCGTAGCGGTCGGGGAAGCCCTTGGCGATGCCGAAGGTGCGCGTGCGCAACGGCGTGCATGCCAGATAGCATGCCACGCGCTCGCCCCAGCCGCCGTCCAAGATGCCGTCCTCGAGGGTGACGACAACGCGATGCTCGGCGGCAAGACTGTCGAGGAACTCGCGGTCGAGCTCGGTTGCAAAGCGCGGGTTGACGAGCGTGGCCTCGATGCCGTACTCGGCAGTCAGACGGTTTGCCACGCGCTCACCCAGCTCAAAGAAATCGCCAAGCGCGAGCACGGCAACGTCGCGGCCCTGACGCACCACGTTGTAGCGAACGGCGCTGTAGTCGGTGTCTTCGGCGGGCGCAAGGTCGGGGCGGCTTACCAGGCCGATGCCCGGTACGCGGATTGCCACGGGATGCTCGCGGTGGTCGAGCGACCAGCTCAGCATGGACAGATATTCCTCCATGCAGGCCGGCGCCAAGTAGTGCATGTTGGGAAGAGCGCCCAGCATGGAAATATCAAAGAACGAGAGGTGCGTCTCGGACGTGGTGCCAAAGATTGACGCACCAAACACCAAAATGGTTGCCGGTGCGTCGTTGAGGCACAGGTCGTGCCAGAGTTCGTCGTAGGCGCGCTGCAAAAACGTGCCGTACACACCAAAGACTGGCTTGGCGCCCGAGCGCGCAAGCGCGGTGGCAAAGGTCACGGCGTGCTCCTCGGCAATGCCCACATCGACGAACTGTTTGCCGGCGGCAGCGCGAAGCTCGGGTGTAAAGCCCATGATGTAGGGTGTGGCGGCCGTGATGCCCACGACCTGCGGATCGCGCTCGATGGCGGCGCTGAGCGCCTCGCCCGTAATGTCGGCGTAGGTGCGCGGCGCAGGCTCGCTCGGATGGCCCGGGCAGAGCTTGCGCCCGGTCGCCATGTCAAACGGACCCACGTGGTGCCAGCGCTCGGGGTCGTTTTGGGCTGGCTCAAAGCCCTTGCCCTTGGCGGTGGAGACGTGCAGCACGATGGGATGATCGATATTGCGCAGTTCCTGCAGCGCGTCGACCAGGGCCAACACGTCGTTGCCGGCGTCCAAATAACGGTAGTCGAGTCCCATCGCGCGGAAAACGTTGCGCTCACAGGTGCCGTTGCTGGTGCGCAGCTCGGCCAGATTGCGATAGAGGCCACCGTGGTTCTCGGCGATGGACTGGTCGTTATCGTTGACGATGATGATCAGGTTGCTGTCGAGTTCGGCGGCATTGTTGAAGCCCTCAAACGCCAAGCCGCCCGAAAGCGAGCCGTCGCCAATGATGGTGATGACGTTGTAGCTGTCGCCCGCCAGATCGCGGGCGTGTGCCAAGCCGCAGCCCAGGCTCACCGATGTGGAGGTGTGGCCCATGGCGAACAGGTCGTGCTCGGACTCGTCGGGATTGGCAAAGCCAGA
>CAVEET010000047.1:0-3628 GCA_963614835.1 Bulleidia sp.
GCGGCCATGGCACCCTGGGCCTTGAGGTCGCGGGCACGGACGGGCTCGCCGGCAAAGCTGTAGCCGACGACGATCTCACCCAAGCGTTCCTTGAGGTCGCTGATGCTCGTAGACAGGCACAGGATTGCCATGACCTCGGAGGCGACGGTGATATCAAAGCCGTCCTCGCGCGGCACGCCCTGGGCCTTACCGCCAATGCCGTCGATGACGTGGCGCAGCTGACGGTCGTTCATATCGACGACGCGCTTCCAGGTGATGCGCTTAACGTCAATACCGAGCTGATTGCCCTGCTGGATGTGGTTGTCGAGCATGGCGGCCAGCAGGTTGTTGGCAGCACCGATAGCATGGAAGTCACCGGTAAAGTGCAGGTTGATATCCTCCATGGGGATGACCTGAGCCCAGCCGCCGCCGGCAGCACCGCCCTTAACGCCAAAGACGGGGCCGAGCGAAGGCTCGCGCAGGGCCACGGCGCTCTTGACGCCGCGACGACGCAAGCCATCGGCCAGACCAATGGTCGTGGTGGTCTTGCCCTCGCCCGCAGGCGTTGGGTTGATAGCGGTCACGAGGACGAGCTTGGCCTGGTGATCAGTCGGCTCGTTGAGCAGTGAATAGTCGACCTTAGCCTTGTCGAAGCCGTACGGAATAAGGTGCTTAACGTCGACGCCGGCGTTCTTGGCCACCTCGGTAATAGGCAGCGGCGTGACAGAACGTGCGATTTCGATGTCAGTAGGCATGGGCGGTCCTTTCGTTACCGAATGAGAAAAAGACCAATTCAGCATAGCACGGGCGCGCAATAGTAAAACGCCCATAACCGATGAACGGCGATATGTTTACCCGATGCCCAGCGATAGTCCAACAGCCCGCCAAAACAAAACGCCCTAAACGGTAGGTTCAATCCCCAGGTGCTCAAAGGTGCGGAGGGTTGCCTGACGGCCCTGCGGCGTACGAATCATCAATCCGCACTGCAGCAAATAGGGCTCATAGACATCCTCGAGCGTGCCCGGGTCCTCGCCCACCGCGCTGGCAAGGGTCGTAAGTCCCACGGCACGACCGGAGAACGTCTTGGCGAGCGTCTCCAAGATACGAATATCCATCCAGTCCAGACCGAGCTCGTCGATCTCGAAGAACTCGAGCGCCTGGCGGCAGATATCGAGCTCGATGGGGCCGTTGCCGCACACCTGTGCGTAATCGCGCACGCGCTTGAGAAGGCGGTTGGCAAGACGTGGCGTGCCGCGCGAACGCGAGCCGATCTCGAGTGCACTGGGATGATCGATCGTCACGCCCAGGATAGTCGCCGAGCGCGTCACAATCTGGGCGAGCTCCTCGACCGTGTAGTAGTCCAAGCGATACGAGATACCAAAGCGATCGCGCAGCGGGCCCGTGAGCATGCCCGAACGGGTCGTGGCCGCCACCAGCGTAAACTTGGGGATATCCAGGCGAATAGAACGTGCGGCCGGGCCTTTACCGATCACAATATCGAGCGCAAAGTCCTCCATCGCGGGATACAGGACTTCCTCGACCGAACGGTTAAGACGGTGGATCTCGTCGATAAACAGCACGTCACCCGGCTGCAGGTTGGTAAGGATAGCCGCCAGGTCGCCGGTGCGCGCGATGGCAGGGCCACTCGTCGTCTTGATCTGAGCGCCCAGCTCGTTGGCGATAACGGTGGCCAGCGTGGTCTTGCCCAGGCCCGGAGGACCCGAGAAAATCACGTGGTCGAGCGTCTCGCCACGGCTCTGCGCCGCTTCGATCAACACGCGTAGGCTCTGCTTGATGTGCTCCTGGCCACAGTAATCGTCCAGGCGCTGGGGGCGCAAAGTGCGGTCGACATCGAGATCCTCGGCCGTCAGCTCCGAGCCCACCATGCGCTCGCCGTGCGCCATGGATGCCGCCGGCGAGTTGCCGGGCGTCGCCCACAGGTCCTGAGAGTCATCGGCTTCCCACATCACGCATCCATTCCGAGTCGCTTAAGCGCCGCGCCGAGCAGATCCTCGACACGCATATTCTGCCCATCATACCCGCTCAGGGCAACATCGGTCTCCTGCGGGCTAAAGCCCATGGAAAGGAGCGCCGCACGGGCATCATCGATGGCCGAGGGAGCAGCAGCGGGCACGGGCATCGCAACCTGGCCGGGAATCACGTCGACCGGCACAAAGCCCTTATCCTTGGCAAAGGTGCTCTTGAGTTCCAGGATCAGGCGCTGAGCTGTCTTTTTGCCCACACCGGGTACCTTGGCCATGCCCTTGTCGTCCTCGGCCATCACCAGCGAATACAGCTGCCCCACGGTATAGGTGGAAAGCACGGCAAGCGCCAGGCGCGGGCCAACGCCCGAAACGGACACGAGCCGGTCGAACATCATGCGCTCATCCTTTGAGGAAAAACCGAAAAGTGTCATGGCGTCCTCGCGCACCTGCATACGCGTGTAGAGGCAGACCTCGCCACCGGGCGTCGGCAACGTGGCCGCAGTGCTGCCCGAAATGCCGAGCTCAAAGCCAACGCCCGACACATCGACGACAGCAGAGCTCATCGTGGCCTCGACAAGCGTTCCGTGGAGCTGGGAAATCATCAGTATCCGGTTCCTCTCTGTTGATAGAACTCGCCACCGGTGAGGGCGCGGGTGCGGCTGAGGTTTACGTGGCAGATGGCGCAGGCCAGGGCATCGGCGGCATGGTCGGGATGCGGGTCGTGGTCGAGCTGTGTGAGCGTGCGTACCATGTAGGCGACCTGCCGCTTGTCCGCGGCGCCGGTGCCCACCACAGCCTGTTTGATCTGCATGGGCGTGTACTCGCCAATCTCGAGCGCGCATTCCGAAAGCGCGACGAGTGCAGCACCGCGGGCATGCGCCGTGGGGATGGCCGAGCGAACGTTGGCGCCAAAGTAGATGCTCTCGACAGCAGCCGTGTCGGGTCGATAACGCTCGACGACATCCTTAAGGTCATGGGCGATATGCGACAGGCGCACCGCGAGCGGACTTCCGGCACTGGTCTCGATGCAGCCATAGGCACGGCAGCGAACCTCGCCACGCCGCTCCTCGATAATCCCCCAACCCGTATGAGCCAAACCGGGGTCAATGCCCAAGATAACCAAGCCAACCTCCCCTCGCCACAAGCACAGCGCAAGACAAGGCCCCGCGCATCATTCACGAACGTCTGTTCTAGAATAACACAATGGGGCCAAGATGCTTAGTTGAAGTATCGGGGTTGAGAGCGAATCCTATCCCATAATTAGTTCTGCGAGAAAAAGGGGAACTGCCTCGGATCCACTGGCGGGTGCGACATCGGTCCGCTCTGGGGCCCACCCTGCGAGCCGCCCTGACCGCCCATCATCTTATCGATGGCGTCCTGAACTTCGCCCTCGAACTTTTTCATTCCCTCGTGCAAACGACGCTGACCGTCCTCAGAGCGCAGCTCCTCCATTTGCTCGGGCGAAATACCCAGTAGCTCGCCCAGCACGCCCATCATCTCGTTTCGCACGCGCTCGCTCGTATCCTCGTCGGCAAAGCGGCGCACCTCGGCGCGCGCCAGCGAATCGACCGTCATACGCTCCTTGCCGTTAAGCCCCAGGTCGGACCACGCGAGCATATACGGCCAGGCACGCTCGGCAAACGAACGGGCCGAGACGATCGGCG
>CAVEET010000048.1:0-4494 GCA_963614835.1 Bulleidia sp.
CCGTGGCCATCTCCGCGCTCACCCGCATCGCACTCAAGTCGGTATTCGGCCATGCACCCCAGGGCATGGGCAAGCATGAGGCCCCGGCACTCATGCTTATCCCCGAAGTCATCCTGGCTGTCATGATCTTGTGGTTTGGCATCGCCACCCCGCTGCCTCTCGTGCACGGTGTGGAGACCGCGACCGGCATCGTGCTCGAGCAGAGCACCGAGGAACTTCACGCGACGCCGATGTACCGCGCTGTGTTCGGTACCGAGACCGCTCAGAGCGAGGTGGAGTAACGAATGATTGAAACTGAGAACAAGGTGTATGCCCGTCGCTGCGAGAGCCATGTCGAGGCCCTGCGCCGCGCCGTTCCGGGCTGCATCGAGAAGGTCGAGTGGCAGTGCGAGGACCAGCTGACGATTACCGTCAAGCAGGACAAGCTGCCCGAGGCTGTCCACTACCTGTACTACGAGCGCTACGGCTGGATTCCCGTGATCATCGGCAACGATGAGCGCAGCCTGTGCGGCCGTTACGCCGTGTACTACGTCATCTCCATGGAGGGGGAGGATCCCGGCTGGGTGACCGTCCGCACCGAGGTCGATCCCGCCAAGATGACGTTCCCGTCCGTGACGCCGTTCGTCCCCGCCTGCGTGTGGGGCGAGCGCGAGCTGCGCGATATGTTCGGCCTGATCCCCGAGGGTCTGCCCGATCGTCGCCGCCTGGTGCTGCCCGATGACTGGCCCAGCGGCCTGTACCCGCTGCGCAAGGACTCCATGGACTACCGCTTCCGTCCCGCTCCCGCGAGCGACATGGAAAACTACGAGTTCTTGGCCGACACCAAGGGCAAGGAGACCACGCTCGTCCCCATGGGCCCGCTGCACATTACCTCCGACGAGCCCGGCCACTTCCGCCTGTTCGTCGAGGGCGAGACGATCGTCGACGCCGACTACCGTCTGTTCTACGTGCACCGCGGCATGGAGAAGGTCGCCGAGACGCGCCTGAACTATGACGCCGTGACGTTCCTCGCCGACCGCATCTGCGGCATCTGCGGCTGCGCCCACTCGGTGGCCTATGCCGAGGCCGTCGAGCGCGCCCAGGGCATTCATGTCCCGCCGCGCGCCCAGTACATCCGCGCCATCATGCTCGAGGTCGAGCGCCTGCACTCGCATCTGCTCAATATTGGCCTCGCATCGCACTACACCGGCTTCGACTCCGGCTTCCAGCAGTTCTTCCGCGTCCGCGAGAAGTCCATGGACCTGGCCGAGAAGCTCTCCGGTCACCGCAAGACCTACGGCCTCAACGTGATCGGCGGCGTGCGTCGCGACATTTTGGCCGAGCAGAAGCTCTCCACGCTCACGACCATCCACCAGCTGCGCTCCGAGGTTCAGGAGCTCGTCGACGTCTTGCTCTCCACGCCCAACTTTATTGAGCGTACGAGTGGCATCGGCATCTTGGACCGCAAGATCGCACGCGACTTCTCGCCGGTCGGCCCGCTCATGCGTGGCTCTGGCTATGCCCGCGACGTGCGCTTTGACCATCCCTTCGACGGCTACGCCGATCCGGACGTCCAAAAGATGCATGCCGCCACGGCCGACACCTGCGATGCCTTCGGCCGTACCGCCGTTCGCATCCAGGAGGTCTACGATTCGATCGACATGATCGAGACCATGCTCGAGAACTGCCCGTCGGGCCCCATCCTTACCACGGATTGGGAGTACACCCCGCACAAGTACGCCATCGGTGCCACCGAGGCGCCGCGCGGCGAGGACGTGCACTGGGCCATGCTCGGCAATAACCAGAAGTGCTACCGCTGGCGCGCCAAGGCCGCCACGTACAGTAACTGGCCGGTCCTGCGCTACATGTTCCGCGGCAACACCGTGGGCGATGCGGCGCTGATCGTTGGCTCGCTCGACCCGTGCTATTCCTGCACCGACCGCGTGACGGTGACCGATGTCGCCGCCAAGCGCGACCACGTGCTCGACAAGGAGCAGTTCGAGAACGTCTGGCGCGACAAGTCGCCGCTTGCGGGCGAGGGCACCATGGCCGCTCCGCTCGATGAGGAGGCGCTCTAATATGCTGAAGCTTTGGAAGGTCAACGCCAAGGCCGGCGACGCGACGGTCAAGTACCCGTTTGCGCCGTTCCCCACCAACAAGGACATGCGCGGCAAGCCCGAGCACAATGCCGAGCTCTGCATCGCCTGCGGAGCCTGCGGCGTGGCTTGCCCGGCCGATGCCATTCGCATGGACACCGACCTTGCGGCCGACACCATCACCTGGTCGATCGACTACGGCCGCTGCATCTTTTGCGGCCGCTGCGAGGAAGCCTGCCCCATGGAGGCCATCAAGCTCACCGAGGAGTTTGAGCTGGCCGTCATGAGCAAGGACGACCTCACCAGCAAGAGCGTCTACACGCTCGAGCACTGCTCGCGCTGCGGCAAGCCGTTCGCCCCGCACAAGGAGATCGACTACGCTAAGCGCCTGCTGCAAAAGGCCGGCGGCATGGAGGCCGAGCAGGCCGCCCATACCGTCGGTATGTGCCAGGAGTGCAAGCGCGAGCTCGACGCCCTGCGCGCCGCCTCGGCCGTAAAGACCGGCAACGCGCACGGCATGGCCGCCAACGAGACGCTTGCGTCCGGTGAGCCCCAGGGCCCCGGCATGGAGTATCTGGGCGGCCACGGCGTGAACCCGGAGTATATCGACCGCGAGCTCAACCCCGATGCGCCCGAGATTCCCGCCGGTCCGGCGCCGGTCGAGGGCATCATCATGGATTTTGATACGAAGGAGGAGTAACCATGGCCGAACCCACGCTTTTACCCGAGCGGCTTCAGTACCGCCCGACCAAGATCGAGCTCGACGAGAGCATCGAGAAGGCCAAGGCGACCCTTCTTAAGAAGATCAAGCGCTCGGTGTACGTCTACCGTGTCGACTGCGGCGGCTGCAACGGCTGCGAGATCGAGATCTTTGGTTCCATCACGCCCGTCTTCGACGTCGAGCGCTTTGGCATCAAGGTCGTGCCCTCGCCCCGTCACGCCGATGTGCTGCTGTACACCGGTGCCGTGACGCGTGCCATGCGCATGCCGGCCCTGCGCGCTTTTGAGGCCGCACCCGATCCCAAGATCGTGGTGTCCTATGGCGCTTGCGGCTGCACCGGTGGCATCTTCTACGACAACTACTGCGTCTGGGGCGGCACGGATAAGATTCTGCCGGTCGATGTCTACATCCCCGGCTGCCCGCCCAGCCCCGCGCAGACCGTCTACGGCTTTGCCATGGCACTTGGCCTGCTGGACCAAAAGCTCCATGCCGAGACCACGGTGGAGGCTGCCGGCGAGCAGGCCGATATCCTGCATCCCGGCGTGCCGTACAAGCTGCGTGTCGCCATCGAGCGCGAGGCTCGCGCCATGAGCGGCTATCGTTACGGCCGCGACCTGGCCAATGAGTTTATGGATACGCTCGAGGGCGCGCCCAAGGGCGATATCCGCGGTGCCATGGCGCTGCTCATCGACAAGCAGGACGATCCGCGCCGCGTCGAGGTGTACTCGGCGCTGCAGGATCTGGTGCTGGCCGGAGGTCGCTAGATGGAGCTCACGGACCGCTCTGGTTACTTTGCGGGTCCCGGTATGCTCGGCGGCTCCTTTGGCGATGCCTCGCGCGCAAGCGATGAGGCCGCCGAGGGCGTCGCCGACCCCTGCCTGGGCCATGCGCCCGACCAGGTGGTCTTCTACGAGCTCACGCGTAAGTTTGTGGAGACCGAGGAAGACGTTCCCCAGGAGGCCTGCGACGTGCTGTACTACACGCTCGCCGTGGGCCACCACACCGGCGTGCTCGACTGCTTTGAGCCGCGCCTGTCGGTGCCGGTGGATGTGTTCTATTCGCTCGTCGATGCGTTGCCGGAGGGGGAGGCCAAGACCAAGTTCGAGGCCATCCGCTCCTTTGGCGAGTGCCAGCTCGACAAGGCGGCGGTGCCGTCGCTGCTCGAGGCCTGCGATGCGCTGCTCGACGAGCGCGGTTTTCGCGGTTCGGCCAAGGCCGGCATCTCGGTGTTCGACGACGACTTTGGCCTGCATGCCCAGCAGGTCGCGTTCTTAATGAAGTTTCGCGATCTGGTTGAGCGCGTGCGCGATGTTTCGGGTGTGTATCTGACGGGAAGGTTGCAGTAATGGGTCGCGTTGTGGATGGTCGTGTGAACGGCGCCCCGTTTGCGGGTATCGTGCTCACGGCGGGAAGCGTGCTGCGTGCCGACGATGCCGCCGGCCCCGTGCTCTCCAAAAAGATGGAGGACGCGCCCATTGCCGGTTGGTACACCATCGACGGTGGCCAAACGCCTGAGGACGACATCATCGAGGTCAAGCGCGAGCGTCCGCCTCGCCTGGTCTTGGTCGATGCCGCCGACATGGCACTGCCCGTCGGGTCCATCCGCTTGCTCGACAAACGTGACGTGGCCCGCAAGTCGATGTTCACCACTCATTCGCTTCCCTTGTCGATTCTGATCGAAGAGATTGAGCAATCGTG
>CAVEET010000049.1:0-22056 GCA_963614835.1 Bulleidia sp.
TCCGCATGACCAACCTCAACTCTGTGGGCAAAGCAGAGTAACAGCAAGGGTACTCTGATCCCACCGGACGGCTTGGGCGGGTCCCCGTACTTAGTTTCCAAAACGTCCTCGCGCATGAAGGCCCCCGTTGCCTCGCTTCTACGAAGCGTTGGCAACGGGGGCCTTCGCGCTGCGGAATGATTTTGGAAACTAAGTACGGGGACCCGCCCAAGCCGTCCTGCTCGATCGCCCTTGTGGCGTTGGGGCGGAAATGGGTGGCGCGTTAGGGCTACTTTGTTGATGAGGGGTTAGTATGCCCGGGCTTGGTTGGGAAATGACTTGTTTAGGGATGCTTGTAGCTTTTCGAACGATGCTCGCAAGTTGAGATTCTGGTCGGTTGAGCGTTTGGCTTTTGTGGTGGGGGAGTCGAGGAGGCCGTTTCTCTGTGTCGGGGGGAAGGAGAAAAGGTTTGCATGATTTAGGGATGGCTGCTGTGCTGCGTCATTGGAAGAATGCATGCTTATGCGGCCTCCTCGATGTCCACCAAAAGGTTGCGCACGGGGTGTGCTGCTAGGTCCCGTGCGTTGGCAGTATTATGCCGCGGCTGCTGCAAAGAAGTGCTAAAGAAAGGCTTAATCAGGTTTGATGTAACTATGAAACCGCAGGTCAAAGCTATTGCATAACACTCTTGAAAGGTTGGGGACTTAAGGGCTTTCTAAGGTTTGTGGTGCGGATGTGGCTCGCCTGTGTGAGGCGTGTGGACGGCTCGTTCCTAGCGCCGCGGCTCTGCGGCCCGCACCTGCTCTATGACCTTTTCCATCGTGGCGTCGATGTGGTCTTTTTTGAGCTCGCATTCCCAGATGGTTATGGGCGTCCAGCCCATTTGAGTGAGTGCTGCCACGGCAGCGTGGTCGCGCTCGACGTTGCGACGGAACTTTGCCTCCCAAAACTCAACGTTGCGCTTGGGCTGGCTAGGGTTGCACTTGGGGCAGCGGTGCCAAAAGCAGCCGTTGACGAAGATGGCGATCTTGCGCCCGGGGAAGGCGATGTCGGGCTTGCCGGGTACCTTCCATTCCAAACGATAGCCCGTAAGGCCCGCGGCCCGCAGGCGCTGTCGTACGAGCAGCTCGGGCTTGGTGTTGGCGCGCTTGTTGCCCTTCATGGACTTTTTTATAGCGGCGCGGCGGCGCACCAGTTCGCGCTCGTCAGCGGAAAGGTCCGAGGTATCGATGCCGTCGAGCAGACCGGGCTTGGGACGCTTCTTGCTGCGGCGCTTAGGTGCGCGCTTGGGTTTGGTGGCGGGCTCGTCGGTCGTGGCGGCCTCGGCGTCGTTGGCAGTGCCGTTGGCCTCAAGCCGATCTTCCTTCAACTCAATCAGAGCATCAATGAGCCCCTTGTCGGCGGGCATCCACTCAACGGTGGCAAGCGAGGTGCGCGGAATCCAGCGGATATCGAGTTGGCGGTCATGCTTCTGGGGTTCATCGGATTCATCGGCGAGCGAGCAGTAGTAGCACTCCATGGAGAGATGGAAATCGGGGTAGTCGTACTCAACGGTGTAAAAATCGCGCAGGTTGGTGACTTTTACCTGCAACTCTTCCATGAGCTCGCGGCGTACAGCGTCCTCGGGCGTCTCGCCGCGCATGAGCTTGCCACCGGGGAACTCCCAAAGTCCCTGCATGTCGCCATAGCCGCGCTGCACGGCAAGCAGCTCATCGGATCCTTCCTTGCGAATGATCCCAGCGGCAACATGAACAGTCTTCAACAGGAGTCCTCCCTCAACATCAACACGTGACAGGGTAGCTACCCGTACCTTACACAACGGTAAGGCAAGCGTAAGCCATATCGATGGTAGCCGACTCGTCTTCTTGCGACTATAGATGCCGTAGACTAATCGCAAGAAAGGACTCGGTATGCAAAGCACGCACATGGCGACCCCGGTACTGGAGGTCGCGCATCTCGAAAAGGTATATGGAGCGCTGGGCAACGTGACCCGCGCGCTCAACGACGTCAGCTTTACTGTCAACCGCGGCGAATTTGTTGGCATCATGGGCGCTTCGGGCTCGGGCAAGTCAACGTTGCTCAACTGCGTGTCGACCATCGATAGCGCCACAAGCGGCACCATTCGCATAAACGGGCAGGACGTTACGCGCATGAAGCAGGCCAAGCTCTCGCAGTTCCGCCGCGAGGAGCTCGGCTTTATCTTCCAGGACTCCAACCTGCTCGATACGCTCACGGCACGCGAGAACATCGCCTTGCCGCTCACCATCGCCCGCACAAACTCGGCAGAGATCTCGACCCGCGTGCAGGATGTGGCAGCGCGCCTGTCCATCAGTCAGGTGCTCGACAAGTATCCCTACCAGATGTCCGGCGGTCAGCAGCAGCGCGTTGCCGCGGCTCGCGCGCTCGTCACCGACCCCACCATGATCATGGCCGACGAGCCCACCGGCGCCCTCGATTCCAAGAGCGCTCGCCTGCTGCTCGAGAGCCTGGAGGCCCTCAATCGCCGCCTGTGCGCCACGGTGCTCATGGTCACGCACGACAGCTTTGCCGCCAGCTACACGAGCCGTGTGCTGTTTATCCGCGACGGCAAGATCTTCACCGAGCTGCGCCGCGGCGACACCGACCGCCGAGAGTTCTTCGACCGCATTATGGAGGTCGTTGCCATGATGGGCGGTGAGGGCTCCGATGCTCTGTAAACTCGCTTGGGGCAACGTCCGCCGCGCCGGCCGCGACTACCTCGTCTACCTTTTGACGCTCACCCTGGGCGTCACGGTCTTCTATGCCTTTAACACCATCTCGATGCAGGTCGACATCGCCGGAATCGATGAAAAGGGCTTGGCGCAGGTTATGGGCAGCATGCTCGGCGACCTGACGTACTTTTTGGCCGGCGTCATGGCCTTTTTGATGGTGTATGCCAATAACTTCATCATGAAACGCCGCAAGAAGGAGTTTGGCCTGTACCAGGTGCTCGGCATGGGGCGCGGACGCGTTGCCACGATTATGGCGCTCGAGACGGTGATCGTTTCGGTCGTGGCCTTTGTCGCCGGCATTGTGCTGGGTGTGGGACTCTCCCAGCTCATGACGTTCTTTACGGCCTCGCTCTTTAAGACACAGATCGCCAATTTCCACTTCTTTTTCTCGGTGCATGCGTTCAACCTGACCCTTGCTTGCATGCTCGTAATGTTTGTGCTCACGCTACTGCTGAACCTTCGCGCCGTGCGTCGTACCAAACTCATCGAGCTTATGGGTGCCGAGCGTCGCAACGAGAGCATCAAGACGCGCAACCCCTGGATCGCGATTGCCATCTTTGCCGTGGGCGTGGTGCTTGTGGGCGTGGCCTATTACCGTCTGCTACGTGATGGGTTCCCGCTAACCGCGACGGACAGCAAGCTGCAAGAGGCCATGAACCAGTTTGGTATTACAACCGCTATGGTTACAGTGGGCACCTTTGCCCTGTTCTGGGGACTCTCGGGCATGCTCATCAAGCTGCTGCAGAGCCTGCGCGGCGTGTATTGGCGCGGCCTCAACATGTTTACCGTGCGCCAGCTTGCGGCCAAGGTCAACACGGTGTGCTTTTCGATGGGCGTCATCGCGATGCTCCTGTTTTTGGCCATCACCTCGGTGACGTGCGGTATGTCGATTGCCAACGTGATGAACGAAAACCTGGAGCGCTATAACCCTGTTGACGTGTCTCAGACGTATGTCTATTACACGCCCGATACGCTCGACTACTACAAAGAGTACGTCAATCCGCCTGAAGCCGATCGCATGGTGCTGGCCGATACAACGGTCGATTTGTACCCTGCATGGCACGGCAAGGGCAAGTCGGCGGACAACAACGACGAGACCGGCAAGAAGGTCAATATCGCCGATGTTGCCGGTGAGCATGTGCAGATCGATTCGTATCTGAGTTACCCGGTTGGCGGCTCGAATCCTTCGGTGACCCCAAGTGAGATGTGCAAGATCATGGGCGAAAAGCTTCCCAAGGCGTTCGGGGGTAGCAATACCGATGCGATGGGTCTGTTTGTGACGCCGGCGAGCCAGTACAACAAACTGCGCCAGATGATGGGCGAGGAGCCGGTGCACATCGGTCACGACCAGTATCTGCTCACGTGTGATATGGGCGGCGAGCTGGTCGACCTGTACACCAAGTATATGGTTGGCGGCCATGCCCTTACCTTGGGCGGGCATACGCTCAAGCCCGCAACCGATAAGTCGGACGAAGATACGGCGGCAATCGCCAACTCGACGATGGGCAGTAATCCGGGTACCGTGGTCGTAGCCGATGAGCTGCTGTCCCAGCTTAATCTGCAGCCGTATTCCAGTAGCCTGCTCGTTAACTACAAGCGGGGGATGGATACGACCGAGGCAGACGAGAGCATTAAATACACTGTGCTCGACAATCTGCTCGTTGACGGCAAGGAGCCGGGGTCGTGGGGAACCTTCATCACACGCTCCGAGATGTACACGCAAGCAGCGCAAATGAACGGTCTTATTAGCTACCTAGCCATCTACATCGGCTTTGTATTGGTCGTTGCATGCGCGGCGATACTGTCGATCCAGCAGCTCTCCAATGTGGCCGACGGCAGCCGCAGCTATCGTGTGCTGGCACAGATCGGCTGCGACGACCGCCAGATTCGCCATTCGGTGATGGCGCAACAAGCGGTGTTCTTCCTGTTCCCGCTGGCAGTGGGCCTGGCGCACTCCTTTGTGGCACTTAAGGTGATCATCGAGCTGGTGAGCATATTCGGAAATATGAGCATCGGCGGCACCGTGAGCCTCACCTGTGCAATCTTCCTGGCAGCTTATGGCGGCTACTTCCTGGTGACCTATCTCATGAGCACCGTCATGGTGCGAGCCGCCATAGCCACCCGCTACAGCGAGTAGCAAGCGGGCAAAATCGTCGCAAAATCAGAGGCGTATGACCGCCGCGAAGGGACCAGGGGCCCTTTCGCGGCGGTTTTTTCCAACCTGGTGCGTCTCAGATACAAGTGAGTAGACTTTTTTGAACCTGCCGAGCACATCGCGACAAATGATCTATAAAACTGCAGGTCAGAGCTGTGGCGTTTTGGGGCGTGCTTGGCCTCCTGCAAAAAGCCTACTCACTTGGTTTTTCTGCTAGAAGACCGCCACGAGGGAAGGCAACTCCCTTACGGCGGTTTGGACGTTTGCCCAGATAAAACCTGCCAAAATAAACCTGTTCCTTTTTGGCAGGTTAGCGCTCCCAGAAGTGGAGGATGAGCGTGGTGCCTTTTAGCGGAGGGGGCATATTGATTAATTCGGGTAACAGTTTTTTAACGCTGGGGACGATGTTAAAATAGCCAAAATGCTATCTAGGAGCTTTGAATTTATGGCAATCGAGGCGGCTAATCTACAAAACGTGAAGCGCTCGTTCCTCTGGCATTCAATTATGTTGTTTATAGGGGCGGCTGGTCTGTATTGTATGGCGCCAAGTATTTATGCGGGCCTTTCTGGCACCGTTCTTATCGGCCTGCATCTGCTTTCGGGCTTCTGTGTGGGTCTCATCTCTCGCCCCGTGAGACCGGGTATTTCCAAACGGCTTTTTGGACTTATGCTCGTAGATATTGCACTTCTTGCGATGTTCACGGTATCTCTTAATGTGTTTCATCAATTTCATGGTGTGGTTTCGGCGCTCGCGTTCATTTTGTTGTTGCTAGCCCCCTTGCTTGTCGCTTGCTGTTCTTGGGCGCTTGGCGGTGAATTCGCAAACATGCGTGCGGGATCAACGGGGAAACATGTAGTCGATGGCCCTGTTCTCCATGGGTATCCTGAGCTCGCCCTTTACAGCCCCGTTGTACTCTTGATTGCTTTGCTTGTTGGCCTTCAGTTTCTTCTCGCCCCGTTGATGGAGTCCGTCGGTTCTTTCCTTTCCGTTAACGCCGAGATGGGGGTTGCTGCCTCGCTCGTCGAACCTCTTGCGTTTGGTAATGCTGCCGTTGTTCTTGATTTGGATTGTTTGTTTTCGCGCAATATAAACATCGGTGCTGTGCTCCTGAGCTTTGGTGGGCATCAAGAGATCGCACTGCTTCTGGTGACTGTCTTGGGCAGCATCCTTGTCAGGGCCATAATGCGATCCTTACCCGACTTAACGAGCGCTTTTTCTGCGGATGCCAAATTAGGAGGAAAACGCTCTGCAGTTGCCGATATCCCTGCGACTTTGGGTTTTTCTCAAAGGGAGTCCGCGGTTTTCTCTATGAGGATAGAGGGAAAAACGTACGAGGAGATTGCTTCTGCCTTGGATATTTCCCCGTCTACCGCCCGTACCTATTTGTCGCGGGCCTTGACTAAAACCGGATATAAAAGCATTTCAGAGGCGACAGCTGGACTTCTTTTGTCAAAGGATACGTGGCATTTCGACGCAACAAAAGGCCATGATCACCGTTCAGAATCACTGAGGTCCTTATCGTCCAATCGGAGCTGCAGGATAGTCTTCGCCTGCTTCCTGTTTATGTATGCGTCTGGAATGGGCATCGAGGAAATCCTCATATGCTTCGGCTTTGAGCATGATGTGATAATCCTGTCGATAGCTATAGTGCTTTTGGCCCTGTGTTGCCATGCGGCTATACGGTGGATGTCTGAAATGCATTTGTGCCTTTCGCCCGAACTTACTCTTTCTTCGGTGTCTGTGGGTGCTGGGGCAACGTTCTGGGTTCACGATGTGGTAAGTCGACTGTACATTTTCTTTGAGTCCGTTGGGAGCGGTGAGGCCGTTGACGGCCTTTTGCCTGCTTTACGCGTGACCGCGTTCCTTGTCGTACTTATCCTTCTGACTTATTCGCTGCTATCCTTGCGTGCGAAAGATGCAGTCCCGGCGGGTAATCGACGCGATGCCGCACGCGAGGTTTTCTTGAAGCTTGGCTTTACGCCACTTTATGCTGACATCATGGCATGCGTTCTTGATGGCAGTGGATCCACCGAGATTTGCGCACATCTTAACGTTGCTCGGGGAACCGTCAAAGAGGCTAAGAGCAAGAGCTATGCCTTGCTTGGAGTTCACTCGGAGCGTGAACTTAGAGATAAGGTATTTTGTCTTATAGCTGATGTTTTAGAAAATGGCAGGTAGAAGCCTGTAGACAAACAAGGTCACAAGTCCATCCCATACGTCTACAGACAGTTCAGACGATGAAGGCGATACTTCCGGACAACGGGTCCGACGATCCGTACGTTGCGAACCGGAGGTGCTTGCCGTGAAGACTTGTGATTGCCTCGCATATGTACGACTTAATTTAGAAGTTCTTGCGCGAAACCGGGGAATTATGTTGCTGACGGCGCTGCTCGCGCTCGTATTCTGCATCCCGGTTTTTCTATCCGTTCCAACGGGAGCAGATTATCTATATGGCAGAGGTTCCATCAAGGAGCAGAGGGCATTGTTGGTCTCTCAAGTCTCTGACGGCGTTTATGACACTGCCCCACAGGAGCTTAACAGCATCATTGCCGACGAAAGGGCGTGTCTTGATAGAGCGCTTAAAAGTAAGACAGACTCCAGAGGGTATTACGATGCGATTGCCGATTATGACAATCTATTGCTCAAGGAATACCGACTCGGTTATTTGAATGGCGTTGATTCGGAGCTATCGCTTGAGGCCCAAGAGCGTCTTCCCCGAGCCATAGCAATGCTGCCCCATCCGGAATCGTACGGCTCAACAACAAAAATGCCTGGGATGATTCTTCTTGCATATTATTGCGGCGCTGTTCCTGCAATAGCGTGGCTTTTAGTTCCGGTTCTCGTCCTCTATATGTCGCTTGAGGGGGATGGAAAGCGGTTCTACGATCGGGCTTTGTTGTCAAAGTTAGAGATGAATGCATGCCGCGTTCTCGTCTCTGGCATTGCATCGATGACGGTTTTGGTTCTGGCGTTGGCTCCCTGTTTTGTATTGGCAACGGTGCTTAACGGTGCCGGTCAGACGGAGTACCCAGTCGTATTCATTCAGTATGGTGACGTGGTCGAAAGAACTGTGTTAGTTCAGCTTGGGCTATTTGCTGTCTTTGAGGTTGCGTTGTCTATGATGTTTGCTTGTTTGGGCGTGTGCGTATACGCAGGAAGCAGAAACAGGGCCATTTCGTCCATGGTGGTCGCTCTTGTGGGGGGCATAAGCCAGCTTCCGTTTTATGCGAGCAAAGATGCTCCATGGCATGCGTTGCTGCCGTATATGGTGCCGAGCTATTCTGTCTCTTCGCTTGCACTCGGCGGCGCTTCTTACGCCAATGGAGCTGAGGTATCACTCGTTCCTGAAGCCAGTGCGCTGCACTGTTTCTTTGCCGTAATGGGCACGCTTGTTGTCTGTGCGTTGGGAATCATCTCGTTTTCGCGCCTAAAAAGCAAGAATCGCTGGGCCTGGAACCATATTAGTCCGGATAGTTTGGGCGAGAAAAGCTTGCTCTCTCTGTCGTTGGATGTGTTGACGGTTGGAAAAAACCAGCTGGCAAAGGGATTGCAGTTTGATATGCCCGCTGGCCAGATATGGGGTCTTGTCGCGCCAAATGGATATGGCAAGACTACGTTACTTAATGCTCTTTGGGGAGACGCTGGGCCATCAGTGCGCGTGTCAGGTTCTCTCTGTTTTCATGCAAAAGCATGTGTCGACTGTGAGGAAATGAGAAAGGAATTCTTCTTGGTTCCGAATGGGCCGTCTCTATTGATTCCATACATGACAGTCGCTTTCCATCTCGACCGATGCAGGCGAATTTGGCATTCACCTCGCACTTTGGACCAAGTGCTTGATCGCTTTGACTTGACTGGGTTGAAGAATACGCCCGTATCTAGGCTGTCTGATGGAAATAGACAATTACTCAATGTGGCGATGGCGTATATGTCCTATTGCGAAGTCGTCCTTTTGGATGAGCCCATGAATGCACTTGATGTGAGACACGTCGCAATCGTTTCGAATGCTCTTAGAGACGATGCGGGTAGGGGGGCGCATGTCATTATCTCTTCTCATCTAATCGGAAATCTCGAATCGCTTTGCGATGCTTCCGTATTGTTCACACGAGATGGCTCTCGTGTCGTTACCCGAGAAATGGGAGGTGATTCGAAATGGATCGGTAATGTGTACGCGCAGCTTTTCAAGACGAACGATAACAAAAACTAGGAAAGGAAGATAACCATGAAGCGAAATGTAGCGAAGAACTATGTGAAGGCAATGTGCGCATGTATTATGTTCGCTCTGTCGATGGCCGTAATTCCCACTTATGCGTCGGCGCAACCAGATGCAGGTTCTGTTGCACCTTGTCGTCTTGTGACGGCGGATGTCTTGGACACCTACAAATCGTTCTCCACTGCAAACCACCCGAGCGAGAATATTGATTGCTTCGATCAGACATACAAGAGGCTGTCTTTTAAAACTTCGTATTCTCGTACGGGGCAAACGATTCTCTATACGGGTGCAGCGTTAAGCCCGCGCGGCAACGGGATGCCCGGGTTTGAGACAAAATATCAGTGCACATATCGTACCTGGTAGATAACTCTAGGATCGGATCTCTCCGAATTACTTTGCGGCGGACTTGTTTAACGCTGCTGCCCCTTCGTTCATCTCAATCTGTAACACCTGGCTGGCAAAAACGTCTCTACCTGTTACAGATTGAGACTATTCGACGCGCACTCTATAACTCGTCTCGATCTGTAACAGTAAGACGGCGATTTGTCCTCTACGCGTTACAGATTGAGGCGAATGAAATCATGAACCAAAAACCGCCGCGAAGGGAGACAACTTCCCCGCGGCGGTTGGCGTTTGCCCAGATAAAACTTGCCAAAATAAACCTGTCTCTTTTTGGCAGGTTAGCGCTTTCAGAAGTGGAGGATGAGCGTCGTGCGGTTTTGCTGCTCAGTTTTGACCAGGATGTTGAGGATGTGGGTCTTGACGGTGCCCACGGCAAGGAATAGCTCGCCAGCGATCTCTTGGTTCGATTTGCCCAGTACAACCAGACGCAAAACCTCGGCCTCGCGGTTGGAGAGCTTGTAGTCGCTGGGGACGTTCTTAAACGACTAGTTATTTAAGAACGTCCCCAATGACTACTTTGCGGGTAGTTAAAAGAGCCCCATCCTAAATTAGCTACCCCGCCAACACCGCAGGTAGAGCAAAAGTCAGCGAAAGCCCGCCAGAGCGAGCAAGGTGCCTTGAAGCGAGGCGGCATTGACCTTTTGGTCATGCCGTCGAAGCTGAAAGGCAGATTGCCGCTCTGGCGGGCTTGCAGCGTCGAGCCGTTACGGCGTTTGGTAAAACGCCGTAACCTACACCCGTTCCGCGATCTCGTGGATGAGGTAGTCGGTCTTTTCCCAGCCTAGGCACGGGTCGGTGATCGACTTACCAAAGACACCGCCATCGACCGGCTGGTTGCCGTCCTCAAGGTAAGACTCGATCATAAAGCCCTTGACCAGCTTGGAGATGGACTCGTTGCGGCGGCAGCTGTCGAGCACCTCCTTGCAAATGCGATACTGCTCCAGCGGACGCTTGCCCGAGTTGTCGTGGTTGCAGTCGATGACCGCTGCCGGATTGGCATAGCCGGCGTGCTCGGTATAGCGCTCGGCCAGACGCTCGAGGTGCTCGTAGTGGTAGTTGGGGTAGGTGCGACCGTCGAGACCGATGTAGCCACGCATGACGGCGTGCGCGAGCGGGTTGCCATCGCACTCGACTTCCCAGTTACGGAAGATAAAGCTCTGGTGCGCCTGCGCGGCGTAAATGGAGTTGAGCATAACGGTGGTAGAGCCGGCAGTGGGATTCTTCATGCCGACGGGTACCGAAATGCCGCTCGACACCAGGCGATGCTCCTGGTTCTCGACCGAGCGTGCGCCCACGGCAACATAGCTCAGCAGGTCGACGAGGTATTGGTAGTTGGACGGGTAGAGCATCTCATCGGCGGTAAAGAAGCCCGTTTCCTCAATAACGCGCAGGTGCATATGGCGGATGGCCTTGACGCCCTCGAGCAGGTCGTCGGGAGCCTCGGGGTTGGGGTTGTGCAGAAGACCCTTGTAGCCGGTGCCCTTGGTGCGCGGCTTATTGGTGTAGACGCGCGGAATGATGATGAGCTTGTCCTTGACCTCCTCGGCGGTCTTGGCCAGTCGGTTCATGTACTCAAGCACCGAATCCTCGCGGTCGGCAGAGCACGGGCCGATGATGAGCACCTTACGTGCGTCCTCGCCGGTAAAGACATTGGCGACCTCGGCGTCAAATGCCTGCTTTTTGGCGGTAAGCTCGGCAGAAAGCGGCATTTCCTCGCGGATCTCCATGGGGATCGGCAGCTTGCGTTTGAATTCCATGGCCATAGGGGCCTCCTCAATTTATAGAAAGAGCAATAAGCGTATTGTCGAGTGCTCGGCATTATCCGCTGTCGCACGCTAAAGTGCAAGCCCTTGTCACCCCGAAACCTACCAAAAAGGGACAGGTTTATTTTGGCAGGTTTTATCTGGGTAAACGTTGGCGGGCCCTGGAATGGAATGATGCCACGTGGCTTGGAAGAGACCGTCGATCGAGTCCCAGGGGAGGCGGTTCGAGGGTCGAAAAACAAAAACGGGGGCGCAGGTTGTCCTGCGCCCCCGTTTTCTTGGCATTGCGGTTGTTTGCCGCCGGTTTTTACGCCGCTTCGTCGAACTGCGAATTGTACAGATCGGCGTAGAAGCCGCCTTGGGCGAGCAGCTCGTCGTGCGTGCCCTTCTCGACGATGTCGCCGTCGCGAATCACCAAGATCACGTCGGCGTTGCGGATCGTGGACAGGCGGTGCGCGATGACAAAGCTGGTGCGGCCCTGCATCAGCGCATCCATGGCGCGCTGAATGAGCTCCTCGGTACGTGTGTCGACGTTGGAAGTCGCCTCGTCCAGAATCAGCGCCGGGCGGTCGGCCAAAATGGCACGGGCGATGGTCACGAGCTGGCGCTGACCCTGCGACAGGTTGGTGCCCTCCTCGTTGATCATAAAGTCGTAGCCACCGGCGAGCGTATGAATAAAGTGGTCGCAGCGTGCGGCGCGCGCAGCGGCCTCGACCTCGGCATCGCTCGCGTCGGGGCGTCCGTAGCGGATGTTCTCGCGGATGGTGCCGTTAAACAGCCAGGTGTCCTGCAGCACCATGGCAAACTCGCCGCGCAGTGCAGCGCGGTCCCAGTCGCGCACATCGACGCCCTCGACACGCAGCGAGCCGCCGTCCACGTCATAGAAGCGCTGCAGCAGCTTAATGAGCGTGGTCTTGCCGGCGCCGGTGGGGCCGACGATGGCGATGGTCTGGCCGGGCTGTGCCTCGCAGCTAAAGTCGTGGATGATGGTCTTGTCGGGCGTGTAGCCAAACTTGACGTGGTCGAACTCCACATGGCCGGGGCGCTTTTCGGGAATCTGCGCGTCGGCCTTCTGCTCCTCCTCGGGCGCGGCCAGGAACTCAAAGACGCGCTCGGTGGCGGCGGCCATCGACTGCATCGTGTTGCTCACGTTGCCCAGCTGCTGCACGGGCTGCGTAAAGTTGCGCACGTACTGGATGAAGCTCTGGATGTCGCCGGGCGTGGCATTGCCGGTCAGCGCGAGCTGCGCACCCACCACAACGACGCCCACGTAACCCATGTTGCCCACCAGGCTCATAAGCGGCATCATCAGGCCCGACAGGAACTGCGAACGCCAACCGCTAATAAAGAGTCGGTCGTTTTGACGGTCGAACTCCTCGATCGAGGCCTCGGCGCGGTCGAACACCTGAATGACGTTCTGGCCGGCAAAATCCTCCTCGATAATGCCGTTGACGGCGCCCAGAACCTGCTGCTGCTCGCGGAAGTACGGCTGCGAGAAGTGAATCATCACCATCAAGATAATTGCGGCGGCCGGTAGCGTGAGCACGGTGACGCCGGTGAGCGGCAGGCTGATCGAGAGCATCATGATGAGCACGCCGATAATCTGCGTGACCGACGTGATAAGCTGCGTCACGCTCTGGTTGAGCGACTGACCCAGCGTATCGACGTCGTTGGTGATGCGGCTGAGCACATCGCCCTTGCTGTGACCGTTGAAGTAGCTCATCGGAACGACAGCGATCTTGGCGGCGATCTCCTTGCGCATGCGATAACAAATCTTTTGCGTGACGCCGGTCATGAGCCAGCCCTGGACCAGGCTGCAGACAGAGCTCGCCAGATACAGGCAGAGCAAAAAGCCGAGCGTCTTGGCGATCCAGTCAAAGTCAACGTCGCCGGTGCCGTTGACCTTGGCGACCAGGCCTTCGAACAGCTTGGTCGTAACCTGGCCGAGCACCTTGGGTCCCACAATGTTAAAGATGACCGAGCACACGGCAAAGGCGACGGCGGCAAACACGGCAATCTTGTGCTGGCCGATATAGCCGAGCAGCTGCCTCATGGTGCCCTTAAAGTCCTTGGCCTTTTCGCCACGACGCATGCCACCCATGCGGCCCATGGGACCACGCTGGCGGGTGGGCTTGGGAATCTGAGTCTTGGTCTCGTCCGCCATTAGCGCTCGCCTCCTTCCATAACGGCTGCAATTTCTTCTTGGGTAAGCCCCAGCTCCTCGGCGGAAAGCTGCGACTGTGCGATCTCCAGGTACGCCGGGCAGCTGTGCAGCAGCTCCTCGTGCGTGCCGGTGCCCACTACGTGGCCGTCATCGAGCACGATAATCTGGTCGGCGTGCATGATGGTCGCGATGCGCTGGGCCACGACCACGAGCGCCGCGTCGGTGACGTTTTTGGCCAGCTCCTCGCGCAGGCGCGCGTCGGTCTTGTAGTCGAGGGCACTAAACGAGTCATCGAACACCACAACCTCGGGCTTTTTGGCCAACGCGCGGGCGATGGCCAGGCGCTGACGCTGACCGCCCGAAACATTGGAGCCTCCCTGGCTGATGGGGGAGTCGTAGCCGCCCTCGCGTTCGGCGATAAAGTCCTCGGCTTGGGCGATGCGCGCGGCCTGGTGCATGTCCTCGTCGCTCACCATGTCGCCGGCAAACTTGAGGTTGCTCTCGACAGTGCCCGAGAACAGGCGACCCTGCTGCGGGATGTAACCAATGCGGCGGCGCAGCTCGGAAAGGGTCATGTCGCGCACGTCGATGCCGTCGAGCGAAATGCTGCCGCCGGTGACGTCGTATAGGCGCGGGATGAGCTGCACAAGTGTGGACTTGCCCGAGCCCGTGGAGCCAATGATGCCGAGCATCTGACCGGCATGCGTGGAGAAGTTCACGCCGCTGATGACATCGGCGCGGGCATCGGGATACTGGAAGCTCACGTCGCGGAAGGTGAGCTCACCGCGCGGCGCGCTGGCCGCGGGCAGTTTGGGCGAGACGGGGTCGTTGATGCTCGTGGGGCAAGTGATGACCTCTTCCACGCGCTCGGCTGCGACCTCGGCACGGGGCAGGATGACCGAAACCATGGTGAGGATCATAAACGCCATGACGATCTGCATGGTATAGGAGATAAACGCCATCATGTTGCCGACCTGCATCACGCCGTCGGACACGCCCTGCGCGCCAAACCAGACGATAAGCACGGTGATGCAGTTCATGACGAGCATCATGAGCGGCATCATAAAGCTCATGGCGCGGTTGGTGTAGAGCTGCGTGGTCATCAGGTCGAGCGAAGCCTTGTCAAAACGCTCGAGCTCATGCTCCTCGCGGTTGAACGAGCGGATGGGCATCAGGCCGTCGAGCAGCTCGCGGGCGGTAAGGTTCACGCGGTCAACAAAGCTTTGCATCTTTTTGAACTTGGGCATGGTGAGGCCCATGAGCACGCCGACGACGGCCGAAACCGCGATGATGGCCACAGCGATGGTCCACTCCAGGCCGGTGTGGTTGGCCAGGACGCGCATGACGGCGACGATGCCCATGACGGGGGCCATCAGGCACATGCGGATAAACAGGGTTGCGGCCATCTGGATCTGCTGAATGTCGTTGGTGCAGCGGGTGATGAGCGAGGCCTGGCTAAACTTGCCCACTTCGGCCGGCGAGAAGTGCATAACCTTGTTGTAGGTCTCGCGGCGCAGGTCGCGGGCGATGGAGCAGGCGGTGCGCGACGCCACGGCACCGGTCAGGATGGTGGCGACGAGCGATACCAGGCACAGCCCAAACATCGTGGTCGCCATGCGGCTCAGGTAGGCGTTCTGCACGTCGGCGGGGTCGATGCCCTGTGCCTTGTACTCGTCCTGTACATAGCTCACGGCGCGCTGGGTGACGATGGAGCCCGACATGGAGCCCATTTTGTCCGCCATTTGGTTGGCGCCCTCGACGAGCTTGCTTTGGTCTACCAGATCGCCCTCGATACCCAGACGCAGGCTCTTCATGGTGATCTTGCCACCGTCGGCATCAATCTGCTTTTGCATGTTCTGCGCCGCCGCGGCCTTCTGCTGCATCTCGGCGAGCTGCTCGGGCGTCATCGCTGCCATTTGCTCGGGGGTGGGCATGGCCTGGGCAGCGTTGTCGTCTTTCTCGCTGGACGAGCCCATCATGTCGCCCATGGAGTTGGCGTCGATGCCCTGGTTGAGCGAAAGGACAACAGTCTCGGGCAGGCTCATAATGTCGGCAATCTTGCCTCCATCGGCACGCTCTTCCTCGGTGCCCTCGTACGTTCGAATGTCGTTTTTGTCAGCCTTGCTAAACACGGCCTCCACAGCCTTGGCGTCCTTGGCGCTCATAAAGAGTTCGAGGTCGTCGAGCGATTCGGCGCGGATGGTGTCGGGTACGGGCGACGCGATGCCGCCTTGCTGCACACCCACGTCGACGATGTCGCTCATATAGGTAGGCAGCGCCAGATCGGCGTTGCAGCTGATTACGATAAGTACGATAGCTGCGAACAGTGCCAGGATATGTTTTTTAAAGAGCTTGAGAATCCTCACTCGGCATCTCTCCTTTCTTGATTGCGGTCGATAATTTCGTTGGCACGTCTAAGAAGGCGCACCATCTCTTGGGTATCTGTTTCGCCAAGCTGCTCGAGGAAGGCCGCGGTGCGGTCCTCGAATTCCCGACGTTTGATTTCGATAACCTGGAATCCTTTGTCGGTCACCGTGACGTGTACGCGACGACGGTCGGTCTTTGAGTGCTCGCGCTCGACCCAGCCCTTGGCCTCGAGGGCGCGCAGGATATTGGCGATGCGGGCGCTCGAGACCCAGGCGCGATCAGCGAGTTCGCTCGGCGTGAGCGAGCCGCCGGCGCGCATGAGGGCGCGCATGACGGCCATCTCGCCACCCAGAGCCTGGTCGGCAAAGCGCGAAACGCGCTGGTGCATGCTGCCAAACTCGGTAAAGAGCTGACGCCCAAGCTCATGGAAATCGGTATCTTCCACCGAAAACCCCTAACACTAGAAACTATTTTTGGTGGAAGATGATACCCCCATACGCGGGCCTCATACAATGGGCAATATTAAGAGCTCATTAAGACTTAAAATCATTCAATTGCTAAAGCGTTTCAAAGAACTAGTATGCACGCGGTTAGGCGAGGGGTTGTCACCACCATGACGACTGGGACTCATTTATCGCCACGTGCGATGCTCCAACTTCCCGCAAGGAGACACCTAAATTAAAGGGGGATGGAGTCATGGCATTTGACTTCACGGGCAAGACCGCGATTGTCACGGGCGGCACTCAGGGCATTGGCCTCGAGATCGCCAAGGGCATCGTCGCGGGCGGCGGACACGTCGCGCTCATCGCAAGGAACGCTGCTAAGGGCGAGGCCGCAGTGGCCGAGCTTGGCGAGGGCAACAAGTTCTATCAGCTCGATGTCGCCGATGCGCCCAAGGCGCGCGAGACCGTCGAGCAGATTTTTACGGACCTGCCGCAAACCAACATCTTGATTAACTGCGCTGGCGTCATCAGCACCAAGAAGTTCGACGAGATCGATGACACCGAGTGGCGCCGCACTATCGATATCAACCTCAACGGTACCTTCACTATGATGAACGCCGTGTACCCGCACTTTAAGGCGGCGCATGCCGGCACTATCGTCAACGTGAGTTCCGTTGCTGGCAAGATCGGCGGCGGCCTGCTTGGCACCGCTGCCTACGCGAGCTCCAAGGCCGGTGTCAACGGCCTTACCAAGGCGGTCGCCAAGGAGGGCGGCAAGTTTGGCGTTCGCTGCAACGCCGTGTGCCCGTCGCTCACGTTGACCGATATGACCTCGATTCTCTCTGACGAGAACTCTCAGCGCATCATCAACGGTATTCCTCTGGGCCGCGCTGCCCAGGCCAGCGAGCCTGCGCAGATGGTGCTGTTCTTCGCTTCCGACCTCGCCAGCTTCGTGAACGGCGAGATCGGTGACTGCGACGGCGGCATCGTCCTGGACGGGTAATACCCCGTGATGATTATTCGGCGACGGCTCCTGCGACTCGGGACCGTCGCCTTCTTTCTGACATAGGCGCGTGCGGCTACGATTCGCATGCATCCAAAGGAGATATATATGAGTGAATCGACTGCGGTGGAGGCGCCGGCGGCAAAGGAGCCGTTCTTTAAGATGTCCTCCATCCCGGGTGCCAATATTTTGGTGCCGCTTTTGCTGGGCTGCCTGCTCAACACGCTATTCCCCGACCTGTTCAAAACGCTCGGCAGCTTTACGCTTGGTATGACCCAGCAGGGCGCAGGCCCGCTCGTGGGCGCTTTTTTGCTCATCGTCGGTACGACGATTTCGTTTAAGAGTGCTCCTGCCGCCGCTGCACGCGGCGCCATCATCATCGCCGTCAAGCAGATCGTGGTCGTTGCCGTGTCGCTGCTCATCCTTTATGTGTTCAACGACAACCTGTTTGGCATCTCTGCCATGGTGATGCTGGCGGCTTGCACCGGCGCCAACAACGCTATGTACGCTGGTCTGATGGGCACCATGGGCAATGAGGCCGAGCGTGGCGCCGTCGCCATCACCACGCTGGTTGTCGGCCCTCCGGTCACGATGATCGTGCTCGGCGCTGCCGGTCAGGCTCCGATCGGCTGGTCGCTCGTGGGCGCCATCCTGCCGATCGTCGTCGGCATTATTCTGGGCAACCTCTTCCCGAGCTTTAAGAAGATGATGGCACCGGCACTTTCCGCCGTCATCGTGCTCGTCTTCTTTGCCATGGGCTCGACCATGACCTTTGGCCAGCTCATTAATGGCGGTCTCCCCGGTATTCTGCTCGGCGTGATCTGCTCGGTGGTCTTTGCAATTCCCGTTATCGCGGTCGATAAGCTCACGGGCGGTACGGGTGTCGCAGGTGCGGCCATTTCGAGCTGCGCCGGAGCCAATGTGGCCACGCCTGCTGCCATGGCAAGCGTCAACGAGGCCTTGTACGGCGGTGCGGTGCTCGCGACGGCTACGGCACAGGTTGCTGCCTGCGCAATCGTGACGGCTATTTTGACCCCGCTGGTCACCAGCTGGTGCTACAAGCATTTTGAGGGCCAGGGCAACGGCGATAGCAAGACAACGACCGACAAGGCCGCCGCAGCCGCCTAATGCCAAGCGGCAATCAAAGCTAAAAACTAGCTACGCCACAGGGCGGCCACGGGGGATCCCGTGGCCGCCCTGCAGTTTCTGTAGGGTCTCTAGGACACTTTACCCTGCTAAAGCTGGCATAACAGCTAGAGCGAACGTCGTACAAAGGCAAGGAAAAATAACATACAAATCGGTGAACGGTAGTTGTTCGCGCTCGCATTTCCTGCGGGTTTGTAAAAAACGCCTTTATGATATAAAAAAAGAAACATATAACAGCCCAGATGGAGAGGGTCGCTATGTTATCCTTCTCAGACGGGTGAAATCTTGGGTTTTGGGTTGTAGTTCCAAGGTGGACAAACGTTTTTCCCTGCACCGACGTGTGGTGAAGAACGGAAGAAGCCGGTAGTGCAAGCCGAACATTCAAGAATTCAATAAGCAGCGGTGTGAGAGAGCGCCGCATTACACGTAACTAGGAGCGTGGTTACACAATGCAGGAGGCATGGGAAGGCTTCAAGGAAGGCATCTGGACGGGAGAAGTTGACGTCCGAGACTTCATCCAGAAGAACTACACCCCCTACGAGGGCGACGAGTCGTTCCTCGTCGGTCCGACCGAGCGTACCAAGGAGCTGTGGGGCGAGGTTCTCGACCTGCTGCTTAAGGAGCGCGAGCAGGGTGGTGTCCTCGATATGGACACCAAGATCGTCACGGGTATCGTGAGCCACCCCGCTGGCTACATCGATAACGCCCACCGCGAGAAGGAGACCATCGTCGGTCTCCAGACTGACAAGCCGCTCAAGCGCGCGCTGCACGTCAACGGTGGTATCCGCATCGCTTGTCAGGCTGCCAGCCAGCACGGCTATAAGGTCGACGAGAACGTTGTCGAGCGCTACACCTTCGAGCGTAAGACCCACAACGCTGGCGTCTTCGATGTTTACACTCCCGAGATGCGTGCTTGCCGCTCGGCTCACATCATCACCGGTCTGCCCGATGGCTATGGCCGCGGCCGCATCATCGGCGACTACCGTCGTGTTGCCCTGTACGGCGTCGACTACCTGATCAAGGACAAGGAGGCCCAGAAGGCTTCCACCCCGACGGTCATGACCGCCGACAACATCCGCGATCGCGAGGAGCTGCAGGAGCAGATCCGCGCCCTCGGCGAGCTCAAGATGATGGCCGAGACCTATGGTTTCGACATTTCCAACCCTGCTACCAACACGCAGGAGGCCATCCAGTGGATGTACTTCGCCTACCTTGCTGCCGTCAAGGAGCAGAACGGCGCTGCCATGTCCATCGGCCGTACCTCTACGTTCATCGACATCTACGCTGAGCGCGACCTTGCCAACGGTACCTTCACCGAGGAGCAGATCCAGGAGTTCGTGGATCACTTCATCATGAAGCTTCGCATGGTCAAGTTTGCCCGTACCCCTGAGTACCAGGCCCTGTTCACCGGCGACCCGCAGTGGGTCACCGAGTCCATCGGCGGCATGGGTGTCGACGGCCGTACGCTCGTTACCAAGATGAGCTACCGCTACCTGCACACGCTCGAGAACATGGGCACCAGCCCCGAGCCCAACATGACCGTTCTGTGGTCGACCCGTCTGCCCGAGAACTTCAAGAAGTTCTGCGCCAAGACTTCTGTCGCCAGCTCCTCGATCCAGTACGAGAACGACGACCTCATGCGCGTCTATCATGGCGACGACTACGGTATTGCCTGCTGCGTGTCCTCCATGCGCATCGGCAAGGAGATGCAGTTCTTCGGCGCCCGTGCCAACCTGGCCAAGTGCCTGCTGTACGCACTCAACGGCGGCGTTGACGAGGTCTCCAAGAAGCAGGTCGGCCCCAAGTATCGCGCCGTCGAGGGCGATACGCTCGATTACGACGACGTTGTGGCCAAGTACAACGACATGATGAAGTGGCTCGCTGGCGTGTACGTCAACTCGCTGAACATCATTCACTACATGCACGACAAGTATTGCTACGAGCGCATTCAGATGGCTCTGCACGACAAGCACGTGCACCGCTGGTTCGCTACGGGCATCGCTGGCCTTTCCGTCGTGGCTGACTCCCTGTCCGCCATCAAGTACGCCAAGGTCCACCCCGTCCGTGACGAGAACGGCATCATCGTCGACTTCGAGACCGAGGGCGAGTTCCCCAAGTACGGCAACGACGACGACCGCGTCGACCAGATCGCTCACGACGTTGTGCACCAGTTCATGGAGTACATCCGCATGAACGACACCTACCGCAACTCCGTGCCCACGACCTCGGTTCTGACCATTACCTCCAACGTCGTGTACGGTAAGAAGACCGGCTCCACGCCCGACGGCCGCAAGGCTGGTCAGCCGTTCGCCCCGGGTGCTAACCCCATGCACAAGCGCGATAGCCACGGCGCCATCGCTTCGCTGTCTTCGGTTTCCAAGCTCCCGTTCCGCGATGCTCAGGACGGCATCTCCAACACCTTCTCCATCATCCCGAGTGCGCTCGGCAAGGAGGACCAGGTGTTCTTTGGCGATATCGACCTTGATCAGCTGGGCGAGTAACTATTGTTAGTGCTATACTAACAATAACGATTACTGATTAGCGCGCCGGTTTCGGCCGGCGCCTATTAATCGAAGGAGACACATTATGAAGGTTTCTGAAGTTTCCGAGACTCAGGCCGATAACCTGGTCCACATGCTCGACGCTTACGCCGAGAAGGGTGGCCACCACCTGAACATCAACGTCTTCAACCGTGAGACGCTGCTCGACGCTCAGGCTCACCCCGAGAAGTACCCGCAGCTGACCATCCGCGTTTCCGGCTATGCCGTGAACTTCCACACGCTCACCAAGGAGCAGCAGGACGAGGTCATTGCGCGTACCTTCCACGACAAGTTCTAAAGGGACTCAACTCCCACCGGAGACCCGGTAAGGCCTACGCACTTTGCCTCTCAAACGTCCTCGCCGCTTCGCGGCTGCGGAATGTTTGCGAGACAAAGTGCTCCCGGCCTTGCCGGGTCTCCTGCGTTGTCGTCCTTTAGGGAACCACGCTAAATTAAATTGGTGTCCTCGGACATGCAAAGAGGCTCGCTGCGCACTTCGTGCGGCGAGCCTCTTTGCGTCCTGACGCTCCTATTTGGCAAGGTGTTTTTTAGAATCCATTTTGCGCTCGGCCTCGAAGGCCTGCCTGTCCCAATCGAGCGGAAGTCCGGCCTCGACCCATGCCTCGTAGGCCCTCCTTATGGGCTTGAGCTCCCTTTGGCCCCTCTCCAGCATCGAGATGTACTTCTCGCTGGTGCCCAGTATGGACGCCGCCCTCACCTGGCTGACCTTCGCCGCGCGCCTGGCCGCCACGAGCTCCGAGGCGTCCTCGGGCCTCCTGATCTCGTGCGGGCGCATCAGCGCCCGGTACGCCTCCCTGGCCACGTAGCGCTTGAGGCACCTCATGACCTCCCTGTCGCTCTTTCCCCGCCCCCTGGCCCTCTCGGCGTACTCGGCGGTCTCGGGGTCGCGCATGACCCTCTGCCTCGCGATCTCGTGCAGCGCGCTGTTCGCCTGCCGGTCGCCGCCCCTGTTGAGCCTGTGCCTCACGGTCTTGCCGCTCGAGGCGGGGATGGGGCAGGCCCCGCATATCGCCGCGAACGACGCCTCGGAGCGCAGCCTGCCCGGGTTGTCCCCGGCCGCGACCGCGAGCTTGGCCGCGCTCACGGGCCCGCACCCGTACATCGCCAGCAGC
>CAVEET010000050.1:0-5174 GCA_963614835.1 Bulleidia sp.
GCCCGCGAAGCGCCCTGCGACCTACCGGGAATTGCTATGACGTACGTTGGCTGCAATAAAAACGTGGGATACGCCGTTCGAACGAACGGCGTATCCCACACTCATTTTCTATTCAGCCCCAGTCATCGCGCGACGCCCCTTCGGCAGCACACGGTGCAGCTAAGTCACCGCAGGCCGGGGCGGGAGGGGCCGAGTTTCCTCCTGAGCGACTCTGCTTGCAGCCGGAGCGAAAGGGGGAAATCTCGGCCCCTCCCGCCCCGGCCGGCCAGGTCAACTACACCGTGTACTGCGGCAGGTCCTGCAGGGCGATGACGTCCATGCCCATGTCGTTGGCGCTGCCGTGACCCTGCTGGTCCTCGCGCACGGCCTCGATGGCACTCACGTACGTGTTGGCGGCAGACATCGCCGTCACGCAGGTCACGCCGCGGCGCACGGCCTCGGTGCGTAGCAGGTAGCCATCGCCGCGCGAGCCCGGACCGTACGGCGTGTTGATGATCACCGCGATCTTGCCATCAGCGATGAGGTCGCCGATGTTGGGGCGCTCGCCGTCGTGCGGGCCGCTAATCTTCTCCACAATCTCGCACGTCACGTTGCCTCCACGCAGCACGCGCGCCGTACCCTCGGTGGAGCAGATGTCAAAGCCCAGGTAACGCAGGATACGCGCGACCGAAAGGATGTGGCGCTTGTCGCGGTCGCACACGCTGATGAATACCTTGCCGGCGCTCGGGTCGGGCAGCTTGTAGTCGATCGCCAGCTGCGTCTTGGCGTATGCCTCGGGATAGCTCTTGGCGATGCCCATGACCTCGCCCGTCGACTTCATCTCGGGCCCCAGGATGACGTCGGCGCCCGGGAAACGACCCCAGGGCATGACGGCTTCCTTCATGCAGAACCAGTCCAGCTGACGTTCGTCGCTCGGCAGGCCCAAGCTCGCGATGGAATCGCCTGCCATGATGCGCGCCGCGCACTTGGCCAGCGGCACGCCGGTGGCCTTGGAGATAAACGGCACGGTACGGCTGGCGCGCGGGTTGGCCTCAATCACGTAGACGGTCTCGCCCTTGATGGCATATTGCACGTTGACCAGACCGCGGACTCCCAGCGCCATCGCGATGCGGCGCGTGGTCTCGCGGAGCTTCGCCTGCAGGCTCTCGCTAAAGCTGAACGGCGGGATGCAGGTCGCGGAGTCGCCGGAGTGAATACCGGCTTCCTCGATATGCTCCAGGATGCCGCCGATGTATACCTCTTCGCCATCGCACAGGGCGTCGACATCGGACTCGATTGCGCCCTCCAGGAAGCGGTCCAGATACACCGGGTAGTCGGGGCTAATGCGCGCGGCCTCGGCCATGTAATCGCGCAGATGCTCGGCATCGTAGGCGATCATCATGCCGCGGCCGCCCAACACATAGCTCGGACGCACCAGAAGCGGGTAGCCGATGTGCGCGGCCACGGCCTCGGCCTCCTCAAACGAGGTGGCCTGGCCCGCCGGCGGGTACATGATGCCCAGCTTGTCGAGCAGGGCGGCGAAGCGCTCGCGGTCCTCGGCAAAGTCGATGGCATCGGGCTTGGTGCCCATAATGTTCACGCCGCTCTCCTCGAGCATGCGCGCTAGCTTAAGCGGGGTCTGGCCGCCGAGCGTCACCACGACGCCGTCGGGGCGCTCAACATCGATAACGTCCATGACGTCCTCGTAGGTGAGCGGCTCAAAGTACAGACGGTCGGACGTGTCATAGTCGGTCGAGACGGTCTCGGGATTGCAGTTGACCATGATGGTCTCGAAGCCGCGGGCCGCCAGCGCGTAGCTCGCGTGCACGCAGCAGTAATCGAACTCGATACCCTGGCCAATGCGGTTGGGGCCGGCGCCCAGGATCATCGCCTTGGGCTTGTCCGCCGGCGTGGTCTCGTCGGGAGCCACGCACTTCTTGGCATCCGGGCTCGTGCGGTAGATGTTCTCGTACGTCTTGTAGTGGTACTCCGTGGCGCTCGAGAACTCGGCCGCGCAGGTATCGACCGTCTTCATGCTGGGAACCACGCCCAGGCCCTTGCGGTAGGCGCGCACAAAGCGCTCATCGGAGCCGGTCAGCGCGGCAATCTCGGCGTCGCTCGTGCCGTACTGCTTGAGCAGGCGCATCGCGTCGGCGTCGATATCCTCCACGCGCAGGCCGCGGATGCTTTCCTGGACCTGCACCATGTCGTTGATGCGGTTGAGGTACCACGGATCGATGCCGCAGATGGCATGGATGTGGGCGATGTCCCAGCCACGGCGCAGGGCCTCGACCACAAAGAAGATGCGGTGCTCGGTCGGGGTTGCCACGGCCTGAGCGAGCTCGTCGTCGCTCAGCTTGTCGGCACCCTCCTTGCCACCGGCGCAAATGCCCTGATGTCCGTCCTCCAGCGAGCGCATGGCCTTGCCAAAGGCCTCCTCAAAGGTGCGGCCGATCGCCATGATCTCGCCCACGGCCTTCATGCGCGTGGTGAGCGTGGGGTCGGTACCCTTAAACTTCTCGAAGGCAAAGCGCGGCACCTTGACCACGCAGTAGTCGATCGTGGGCTCAAAGCAGGCGGGCGTTGCCTTGGTGATGTCGTTGACGATCTCGTCGAGCGTGTAGCCCACGGCCAGGCGAGCGGCGGCCTTGGCGATGGGGAAGCCCGTGGCCTTGGAGGCCAGTGCGGACGAACGGCTCACGCGCGGGTTCATCTCGATGACGATCAGGCGGCCGGTCTGGGGGTTCACGGCAAACTGCACGTTGGAGCCGCCGGTCTCGACGCCAATCTTCTCCAGAATGGCGAGCGACGCGACACGCATGCGCTGGTACTCAAGATCACTTAGTGTCTGCGCCGGCGCCACGGTGATGGAGTCGCCGGTGTGCACGCCCATGGGGTCGAGATTCTCGATGGAGCACACGATGATGCCGTTGCCGACGTGGTCGCGCATGACCTCCATCTCGTACTCTTTCCAGCCCTCGATGGACTCCTCGACCAGCACCTCGTGGGCAGGCGAGAGCTCAAGGCCCTGGCTCACGATGGAGACGAGCTCCTCGTGGGTGTGCGCGATGCCGCCGCCGGCGCCGCCGAGGGTAAAGCTCGGGCGCAGTACGCAGGGATATCCCACGCGCTCGGCGATAGCCTCGGCGTCAGCCACGCTGTAGGCATAGCCCGAGCGCGCGACCTCCAGGCCGATCTCGGCCATGGCCTCGTTAAAGAGCTTGCGGTCCTCGCCGCGCTCGATGGCGGCAAGGTCACAGCCGATCATCTCGACACCGTACTTGTCGAGCGTGCCGTCCTTTGCCAGCTCGACGGCGGCATTCAGACCGGTCTGGCCGCCCAGCGTGGGCAGCAGCGCGTCCGGGCGCTCTTTCTTGATCACGCGCTCGATAAACTCGGCGGTGATGGGCTCGACATAGGTGCGGTCGGCAAGACCCGGGTCGGTCATGATGGTCGCCGGATTGGAGTTGACCAGGATGACCTCAAAGCCATCCTCCTTGAGCACCTTGCAGGCCTGGGCGCCGGAGTAGTCGAACTCGCAGGCCTGGCCAATAACGATGGGGCCCGAACCAATAACGAGGATACGCTTGATGTCAGTACGTTTCGGCATGTTAGTTCTCCTCGGTCGCAGCGTTCTCGGACTCGGCGAAATTCCAGCCGGCGAGGCGGTCCTTCGCGGTGTCGATGTCCAGGTAGTTCTCCTCGCCGTCCATGAGTCGCGTAAAGGCGGTAAAGAGATAGTGGGCATCGGTGGGGCCAGGCGAAGCCTCGGGGTGGTACTGGACCGAGAAACACGGGGCGTCGAGCAGCTGGATGCCCTCGGCGGTGCCGTCGTTGAGGTTCACATGTGTCAGGCGAATGCGACCAAAGCGCTCGTTCATCACGACCGGCGCGATGCCGCGACGCACCCAGGCGCGCAGGTCACCGTCGGCCGCATGCTCGGTTTCGCCGCCGGAAAGCTCCGGAATCAGTTTGCCCAGACTGGGGAACAGCAGGCCAAAGCCGTGGTTTTGCGCGGTGATCTCCACGCGGCGGCTTACCAGGTTCATGACCGGCTGGTTGCCACCGCGGTGACCGAATTTAAGCTTTTCCATTTGGGCGCCGCAGGCCAGGCTGATCATCTGGTGACCGAGGCAAATGCCAAAGACCGGCACCTTGCCGATCAGCTGCTGCACCTGCTCATAGGTCTCCTCCACGGCATCGGGATCGCCGGGGCCGTTGGATAAAAAGACGCCGTCGGGATTCATGTCGAGCACCTGCTGAGCAGGCGTATCCCACGGCACGACGGTGAGGTCGCAGCCGGCACGGACCAGGCCCTCCAGAATACCGCGCTTCACGCCGCAGTCGTAAGCAACCACTTTGTGGCGGGCAGGAGCGGCGGCAGTGAGCGCAAAGTCATGCGTGGCAGGCAGGTCGGCGGCCACAAACTCGTGAGGCGCGGGGCAACTTACGGTCTTGACCAGGTTCTCGCCCACCAGCGTGGGCGCGGCGGACAAGCGCTCGGCGAGCTCGTCGACGTCGAAGATCTCGGTCGAGATAATGCCCATCTTGGAACCATTGTCGCGCAGATGGCGCACCAGAGCGCGGGTGTCGACACCCTCGATAGCGACGATGCCGTGAGCGCGCAGGTACTCCGGCACGCTGACGGCCGAGCGCCAGTTAGAAGGCGTGGCGCACATGTCGCGAACGATCATGCCGCGCATAGCCGGAGCGCTCGTAGGGCGCACGTCGTCGCCGGGGAAGGCCGACTGGACGTCGGTCTCGTCGATACCGTAGTTGCCGATCTGCGGATAGGTCATGGTTACGATTTGGCCGGCATAACTCGGGTCGGTCATGACCTCAAAGTAGCCCTCGAGCGAGGTGTTGAAGCAGACTTCACCGGTCGCGGTGCCCTCGGCGCCGCATGCACGTCCATAAAAAATGGTCCCATCCTCAAGATACAGGATGCAGGGACCGCAGGTGCCCTTGCTGGTTTTGGCCAGCATGCGCTGGCAAAGCTCGCTGGGCGCGAAGGTGCGGGCGGCAGCGCCCGCGGTATGGTTGTTCGCCATAATTCTCCTTCCCGGTCTCACAGGACCGGCTTAAAGGTGTGTAGTTAGGCCTCGCGGTATTGTAACCGCAAGCATGCCTCATGGCGTTAATTTCATCGAAATGTTTACGAAATGATAATTATGACTTTCTATGCATAATGATTT
>CAVEET010000051.1:0-2021 GCA_963614835.1 Bulleidia sp.
CCTTTCGCGTACGAGCGGCTTAGTAGCTATCGTACGAATAGTCGGTAGAATCGGTAGGCGTCTGATCGTCAGTTGCGGTATCGGCGCCATCCGTGGACTGGGCATCGGTACCGTCGGTGGTATCGGTACCATCGGTGGTGTCGGTACCATCAGACCTTTCACCATTCTCGGAATCAGACGTCTCCTTCTTGGGAACGGTGATCGTCACACGCGCCACGCCCGAGGTCTTGGTGTCGTAGCGGACCTTTTCGCCGTTCTTGGTAACGGTGACATCGGAAGGCTTGGACGTGGTGATCTCGATTGAGGACTCGGGCGTGTACTCCTGCTCAAAGGGGCCAGTCGCCTGGGCGCCATAGACCGACTTGCCGTCGACCTTGACCTCAATCCACGCGGTCTTTCCCTTGGCAACGGAGACTTTGACCTTCGTGACCTCGTTCTCTTCCTTCTTGGCCGTCGTCTTGGTAGCGTCCGAATCAGCCGACTCATCCGTAGACTCATCGGTGTCTTCGTCCTCGTCGACCGTTTCGGTCTTCTTAGAAGACTTCTTGGTCGTCGTCTTGGTGGCAGCGGGCGTCTCGGGCGTGTTCTCGGGCGCCGAAGATGCGCAGCCGCGCAGAAGCACCACGATGAGCACAATCAGCAGCAACACCACGGCACCGATGCCGGCGTAGACGATACGCGGATCGAGCCCGTTGTTTTGAGGAGTACGTGATCCGCCGCGTCCACGACTGGAACTGTTGCGGCCGCCTCCCTGAGGCATACGACCACGATTGCTATCGGAACGGCCGCGATAGCCACCCTGGCCCTGAAGGCTGCGTTGACCCGAGCGGGGCGCAAGTTCACCGCGGCCTTGATAGCCACGCTGGCCCGAACGCGGAGCCGAAGAGCGCTGGCCATACGGCTGTGATTGAGAGCGAAGACGCGGCGTCACCTGCGTGGTATCGGCATCCGCATAGCCACCGCGAGAGCGTCCCGTAGAGACACCACGGTAACCGCGATCGGAATAGCCACCGTCGCCGTAGCCGGCACGAGGGTCACGCGCCACGCCGCGGGCAGCGGGAAGCGCACGGTCCTCGGGCATCGGCGTACTGCGGAACCGGTCACGCTGTGAGCGAATCTCCTCGCCTGAACCCGTCTCGGTAATATAACCGGCCTGCTGAGGACGCTGTCCATAGCGGGTCGAACGACCGCCCTGAACCATCAGGAAGCGCCCGTTGTCGACCGAGGAACGCGAATTGACGTAGCCGGCGGCGTCCTGAAAACGACCGCCCTGCTGGGACGTCTCGCGTTCGTATGCCATCAGGTCGTCAAAGTAGGCATTGACGACCTCGCGCGGATTGAGGCCCAAAAAGCGAGCATAGCTCGAAATCATGCCCTGCGCATAGCCGCGCGGCGGCATCGAAGCAAAGTTACCGGTCTCGAAAAACTCGATGATCTGCGGCCTGATTTTGATGGTGTTGGCGACCTGCTGAATGGAAAGGCCCATCCGGCGACGCTGCTCGAGCAGCATGTCACCAAAGCGTGCAGCCATCAGAATCCTCCAAACTCACGATCTTCACGTGCCATCTCGGCGTCGACAGATTCCAGCGCGGCAAGCCCCTCCTCGTCCAACAGGACCTCACGCGGCTTGGAACCGTCAGGCGGGCCGACGACACCCTTTTCTTCCAGCATATCCATAATACGCCCGGCACGCGCATAGCCAACCTTCAGACGACGTTGCAGGCCAGATGTGGAGCCAAGCTGCGATTCCACCACAATATGGGCGGCTTCCCAAATGAGCGGATCATCGTCTTGCGGCTCGGCGACTCCGGTGCGGACAATGCCGCCGCCACCCGCCATGGACATGGAAGCGGGCGCCACGGCAGACAGGATCTCCTCGTGGTAGTCTGGCTCACTCTGCGACTTGACGAACTCGACAATCTCGTTGATCTCATCATCCGAAACAAAGCAGCCCTGGATACGGCGGGGCTTGCCCCAGTCGACCTTGGAGAACAGCATGTCGCCCAAACCGGTGAGCTTTT
>CAVEET010000052.1:0-6163 GCA_963614835.1 Bulleidia sp.
TTTGAGGAGTTCAACGAGCAACGCAAGGCGGCGTTTATTCGCGTCAAGGATTATAAGCAGGCGGGTAATCGCCTGGTCGGCTTTTTGTGCAGCTATACGCCGCTCGAGATTATCGATGCCGCGGGCGCTGCAAGTGTGGCCTTGTGCGGCACATCCGACGAGGTGATTCCCGAGGCCGAGAAGGTGCTGCCGGCAAACCTGTGCCCGCTCATCAAGTCGACGTACGGTTTTGCCTACTCGCAAAAGTGCCCGTTTACGTACTTTAGCGACATGATCATCGGCGAGACCACCTGCGACGGCAAGAAGAAGATGTACGAGCTACTCAACGAGCTCAAGCGCACGCACATTCTGCATCTTCCGCAAGGTCGCGATCGCGCCTACGAGCGTGAGGGCTGGTACGAGGAGTGCCGCCTGCTCAAGGAGGAGCTCGAGGGCTTCTACGGCATCACGATTACCGACGATGACCTGCGCGCTGCCGTCCGTCGTCGCAACCGCTTGCGTGCGGCCCAGCTCGAGATGTTTGCGCTGCAGGCCAACCGGCCGGCGGCCATGAGCGGCGTCGACCTGATGAGCACTATGTTTGCCGGTACGTTCAGCTTTGATATCGAGGCCTATACGCAGCAGCTGGAGCAAAAGGTTGCCAAGCTGCGCGAGGCCTACGACGCAGGCGAGCGCCCGGTCGCGGCGGATGCCAAGCGCATTCTGATTACCGGCTGCCCGGTGGGCGGTGTGATCAACAAGATCGGTCGCACCATCGAGTCCAACGGCGGTGTGGTCGTGTGCATGGACGACTGCTCGGGCGAGCGCACGGCGGCCATGATGATTGATCCGGAGGCTCCCGACATCCTTCGCGCCATCGCCGACCGCTACTTGGATATCAACTGCTCGGTCATGACGCCCAACGACGGTCGTATGGAAAACACGCTGGCCATGTGCGAGAAGTATCACGTCGATGGCGTAGTGGAGAGCGTGCTCCAGGCGTGCCACACCTTTAACGTGGAGAGTGCGCGCATGCAGGAGGCTGTCGAGGGTGCGGGCATTCCTTACATGAAGATCGAGACCGACTATAGCAACGGCGACATGGGCCAGATCGAGACCCGCATCGCCGCCTTCATCGAAACCCTCTAGCTTCCTCAGGCACCGGATCTTGCCCCTCAAACCGTCGCTTGCGTACCCAAAGTACGCCGCGCTCCTCTTTCGGGGCAATCTCCGGCACCTGAGAAACCTAGAGCTAAGGCGCCTGAACGCGCCGCTACCTTTGATGTTTAGATTGGGAGAGAGCCATGATAGGGATCGGGATCGATATCGGGTCTACGGCGGCTAAGGCTGCTGTGGTCGATGGGGAGGGCTTGGTGGCGTGGACGTGCGTGCAGCCAACCGGGTTCTCCTCGGTTGATGCGGCCGAGCGTCTGCGCGGCGAGCTTGCCGCAGCTGGCTATGACGTGGCTGCCGACGACGTGCGCGTGATCGCGACCGGCTACGGTCGTGTCGCCGTGCCCTATGCGCATAAGGTCGTGACCGAGATTACCTGCCACGGCACCGGTGCCGTGCGTCTGTTTGGCGATCACGGTACCGTGATCGATGTGGGTGGTCAGGACACCAAGGTCATCCAGCTTAAAGGCGGCCGCGTGGCCAAATTTGCCATGAACGACAAGTGCGCTGCCGGAACGGGGCGCTTTTTGGAGATCATGGCCGACCGCCTAGGCATTTCCCAGCAGCAGATGGCCGACCTGGCGCGTTCCGGCAAGCCCACCAAGATCAGCAGCATGTGCACGGTGTTTGCCGAAAGCGAAGTCATCAGCCTGATCGGTCGCGGTGAGCCGCGCGAGAACATTGCGCGTGGCGTGATCGACAGCGTGGTCTCGCGCGTGGCGACCATGGCCGGGCAGGCCGCGGGCGCCCCGTACTACCTGACCGGTGGCCTGTGCGAGAACGCCTTCGTGGTGGAGCGGTTGGGCGAGCTACTGGGGTCGCCGGTGACCACCTCGCCCCAGGCTCGCTTTGCCGGAGCGATCGGCGCGGCTGTCCGTGCCGCCGCCTTGGCCTAGGGGTGTACCGCGACATGCGCATCCTCAATATCTCGGCACAAAAACCAGATAGCACCGGCAGTGGCACCTACCTTGCCGCGCTTGTGCGCGAGCAGATCGAGACGGGGCATCGCGCCGCCGTGCTTTGCGGCGCGGCACCGGGTGATACCCAAGGCGAGCTGGACCGGCGTGCTGCCGTGTTTGCCGTACCGTTCGAGTCACCCGAGCTGCCGTTTCCCATCTGCGGTATGTCCGATGTCATGCCCTATCCCTCCACACGCTATCGTGACCTGACGCCTTCGATGCTCAAGGCATTTGAGCGGGCATTTGCTGCTGCAATCGATCGGGCGGTGGCTGAGTTTCGGCCCGATCTGGTGCTTTGCCATCACCTGTATCTGGTGACCGCATTGGCGCGCGAGTGCGTCCGGGGCGTTCCGGTTGTTGCCGTGTGCCATTCGACCGACCTGCGCCAGCTGCGTTCGCATGCGCTCGAACGCGATCGCATCGTACGTGCGGTTCGTCGGCTCGATGCCGTCTTTGCGCTCCATGCCGAGCAGGCTGAACAGATTGGCCTGGTGTGCGGCGTCGATGCCGATCGTATCCACGTGATTGGGACGGGCTACGACCATCGCGTCTTCTGCCGCGACGCAAGCGTGGCGAGGCAGCCGGGATCGCTTGTGTACGTGGGCAAGATTTGCTTTAAAAAGGGCGTCGAGTCGCTGGTTCGAGCTGTGTCATTGCCGATTGACGATGGCGCCCGCCCATCTGGCTTGGTACTTGTGGGCGGCCGCGGGGACGATGCCGAGTACGCGCGTATCGAGCGCTTGACCGCGGCCTCGGATGTGCCGGTGACGCTGGCGGGGCGCCTGGATAGCGATGAACTCGTGCGTGCCTACCGCAGTTCCGACGTCTTTGTGCTGCCTTCGTTTTACGAGGGTCTGCCGCTCGTGACGATCGAGGCTCTCGCGTGCGGCTGCAAAGTTGTGGCGACCGATTTGCCCGGCGTTCGTCCCTGGATGGAGGCGATGCTTCCCGGTGCTCCCGTGACGTGGGTGGCGTCGCCGCGTATGACGGATGTCGACACGCCCGTGGCGGCCGACCTTCCGCTGTTTGAGCGCGCGCTGGCAGATGCTATCGCGCAGGCGCTTGCGGCGCCGCCTTCGACGTTCGAGCCGTCGGCGGTCTCTTGGGAAGCGTGCCTGGGGCGTATACTTAAAGTCGTTGATTTGATGGAAGGGGGTTCGTATGGCTAAGGACACCATGAGGCTCACGTCCATGACGGCCGCGAGCGGTTGAGCCGCTAAGTTGGGCCCCGGAGCCCTCGCCCAGGTCCTGGGCGATTTACCCAATGTGCATAACGACAACTTGCTCGTGGGGTTCGATACCTCCGACGATGCGAGCGTCTTCCGCGTAGGGGAGAACCTGGGGCTCGTGCAGTCCATCGACTTCTTTCCACCGATGGTCGACGACCCGTTTCTGTTTGGCCAGATTGCCGCGGCCAACTCACTGTCGGACATCTACGCCATGGGCGGGCGGCCGAGCCATGCCATGAACTTGCTGTGCATCCCGAGCTGTCTGGGCGTTGAGGTTGCCGGTCAGATTCTGGCGGGCGGCGCCGACAAGTGCGTCGAGGCGGGTTGCTCCATCGCGGGCGGCCACACCATCAACGACGACGAGCCCAAGTACGGCCTGTCCGTGAGCGGGTTTATCGCGCTCGACCGCATGCTCGCCAACAGCGGTGCTCGCGTGGGCGATGCGTTGCTGCTGACCAAGGCGATCGGCTCGGGCATCATCACCACGGCCATTAAGGGCGAGCTCATCGAGCAGGACGAGGCTGGTCCGATGTTTGACTCGATGCGCACCCTCAACGAGGCTCCGATTCGTCTGGCCGAGGGACTCGAACTTCACGGCTGTACCGACATTACGGGCTTTGGCCTGATCGGGCATGCGTGCGAGATGGCCGAGGGCTCGGGCGTGCAGATTGAGCTTGCGTCGGGAGCGGTGCCGCTCTTTGATCAAGTGCTCGACATGGCGCGTCTGGGCATTATCCCCGCGGGCTCCTACCGCAACCAGGACTTCTTTGGCCCGCGCGTGACGGCTGACGATGACCTGGAGCCGGGCATGTTGGATGCGCTGTACGATCCGCAGACTTCGGGTGGTTTGCTTATTGCGGCGCCCGCGAAGGATGTGGATGAGCTTGCGCGTCGCCTGGATGCCGAGGGGCGCGTTTCCGCCACAATCGGCCGCGTGTGCGAGCCGGTGCCGGGCGGTCCTGCCGTTCGCGTTGTCCGTTAACGATACGTTTATTGAACTATGCACCGTTCTAAAACGATTTATTCGAAAGGAAAAACTATGTCTACCAAAATTGAAGTCAATGCCATGGGCGATGCCTGCCCGCTGCCCGTCGTCAAGACGCTTAAAGCCCTGAAGCAGCTCGATGGCGAGGGCGTTGTCGTGACCTCGGTCGATAACGAGACCGCCGTCAAGAACATCTCCAAGATGGCGCAGGAGAAGGGCTGCACGGCCTCGGTCGAGAAGGTTTCTGACGCCGAGTGGCACGTGACCGTGGCGACCTCTGGCGCCGTGGCCGTTGTGGACCCCGAGCAGGACGGTGCCGCTTTTTGCGACGCAAGCGCCGGCAAGGGCAAGCTCGTCATTTCCGTCTACACCGACTGCATGGGCCGTGGCGACGACGAGCTGGGCCACAAACTCATGAAGGCCTTCATCTTTGCCGTGACGCAGCAGGAGGAACTGCCCGCGACCATGCTGTTCTACAACGGCGGCGCCAAGCTCACCGTCGAGGGCTCGCCAGTGCTCGACGACCTGAAGGGCCTGGCGGAGCAGGGCGTCGAGATCCTTACCTGCGGTACCTGCCTCGACCACTATGGCATTAAAGACCAGCTCGCGGTGGGCGAGGTCACCAACATGTACGTGATCGTGGAGAAGATGGAGCAGGCTGTGCGCGTCGTGCGCCCGTAGCGTATTGGTTGGAGTTGCCATGAGGGAGAAGCGCCCGGCGCTTGTCATCACGTTTCCCACCACGGCGGCCGCCATGGGCTGCGAGTCCTTGTGCATCGAGCGCGGCCTTCCCGGGCGAACGATTCCCGTGCCCGGGGAGGTCGCTGCCGGCTGCGGTCTGGCGTGGAAGGCGTCGCCTGCCGATGAGGAGCTGCTGCGCGCCGAGCTTGCCGCAGCGGGCATTCCCACCGAGGCTTTCACCGTGATTGATATGTGGGAGGTCGTGCGATGATCTACCTGGATAACGCGGCGACGACCATGCGCAAGCCGCAGACGGTCATCGATGCCGTGACGCAGGCGATGTGCTCGCTCGGCAATGCCGGACGCGGCGCGACGTCGGGTGCGCTCGATGCCGCTCGTACGATTCACGCTTGCCGTGCCAAGCTCGCGCGCCTTTTGGGTTGCCCGAGGGCGGACCATGTGTGCTTTACGTCCAACTCAACCGCGGCGCTCAACACCGTCATCAATGGCGTGGTGCGCCCCGGCGACCGTGTGGTCACGACTGTGCTCGAGCACAACTCGGTGCTGCGTCCGCTCAACCGCCTGGCAGCGGAGCGGGGTGTGACCGTTGAGTATGCGGGCTGTGACGCGAACGGCGTGCTCGACTACGACGAGCTCGAGCGGCTGGTCACGTCGGGCACGCGTGCCGTGGTGGTGACGCATGCCTCCAACGTGACCGGCAACGCGGTCGACATTGCGCGCGTAGCGGCCATGGCCCATGCGGCAGGTGCGCTTGTGATCGTCGATGCCTCGCAGTCTGCCGGCACGGCGCATATCGATATGCAGGCCATGGGGCTCGACGTGGTGTGCTTTACCGGCCATAAGGGGCTCATGGGACCTCAAGGCACCGGTGGCCTGGCCGTGGCGGAGGGCATTGACGTGGCTCCGTGGGCCATAGGCGGCACGGGCGTGCACAGCTTCGACCCACTGCAGCCGCTTGAGTGGCCCACGCGCCTTGAGGCGGGCACGCTCAACGGTCACGGCATCGCGGGACTTTCCGCAGGTCTCGACTTTATCGAGGCGCAAGGCGGGGTCGAGGCGATCGCGGCGCATGAGCGAGCACTGGCGGATCGCTTTCTCGCTGGCGTGCGCGAAATCCCGGAGATCAAGCTCTACGG
>CAVEET010000053.1:0-2438 GCA_963614835.1 Bulleidia sp.
GCCCCTCCTCTCCCCTCGAAGCCCTAATGAGGCGAAACACAACGGCCACGCCATCGAAACACATTGGAATCGCAATCGAGAACGTATCGTAACGTAGCAGAAATCGAGCCGTCACGACACCGCTTTAACATCAGCAAAAAGCCCGATGAAAGGAGGCGAGCGTGACCACGCGTGAGGATACCCCTACCCCGGCGAGCAGTACATCCTCTCGGTCGACCGTTACCAGATCGAGGTCATGGACCATCTGGACGAGCTTCCCGCCACAGGCGCCGTCATCTTCTGCACCTTCCCTAAGGTCCGCGATGGTGTCGGATACCCCGCGCGCGTCTTTGCGGTCTGCCCTGCAGCGTAGCGTCCAGGCAAACGTTTCTTTTTTATAACAGCCGTCCCGCGCACCCACCAATCACCCTGGCAGCATACAATCCATCAGGCGCCCCTTACGCGGGCGCCTTTTATATGGGGAGATGATTCACGTGCAGATCAACAAGGTCGCCTTTATCGGGAAGGGCGGTGTCGGCTTGCTCTATGGCAGCATGATCGCCCAAGCACTCGGCAACGACGCCGTCGAATACGTCATGGATGACGCCCGTTTTGAGCGTCAAGCGAACGACGCGCTCACCGTCAACGGCGAGCCCTGCAATCTCACGTCCGTCCGTGCCAGCGAGGCAACGCCCGCCGATCTGGTCATTCTCACGGTCAAGACAACGGGACTCAACCAAGCGCTCAAGACTATGGAGCGCGTCGTGGGACCCAACACGCTCATCGCCTCGCTGTGCAACGGCATTACGAGCGAGCAAAAGATTGCCGAGCGCTTTGGCTGGAAGCACACCGTCCTGGGTATCTGCCAGGGCATGGACGCCGTATTCCTCGACGGCGCGCTCACCTTTACCAACACCGGCGAAATCCGCTTTGGCGCGGCGGCCGGCACGGATCCCGCAACCATCACCGCAATCGACGAGCTCTACACGCGCTGCGGCATCGCCCATACCGTCGAGAGCGACATTGCGCACCGCATGTGGGCCAAACTCATGCTCAACGACGGCATCAACCAGACCTGCATGGCCTACGGCGGGACCTACGGAAGCGCCACGGAGCCGGGCTCCGAGCAGCGCCGCTGCTTTGTTTCCGCCATGCGAGAGACGCTTGCGGTCGCCAACGCCGAGGGCATTGAGCTGACCGAGGCAGACCTGACGCAGATGGTGCACCTCATCGAGGGAATCGACCCCGCCGGTATGCCCTCGATGGCGCAGGACCGCATCGCAAGGCGCAAAACCGAAGTCGAGGAATTCGCGGGCACCATTTGCCGCCTGGCCGCCAAACACGATATCCAAGTGCCGCAGAACGAATGGCTCTATCAGAGGATTCGCGATATCGAGAAAAGCTGGTAGCGCCCGGCTCACCACGTCAACAGGCTCAACAGCAAAGCCGCCACAAGGAGCACTCCCCTTACGGCGGCTTTCATCTTCATCTATAACCAGTAGTCGATGTCCCGACGGTTAGAGCCGCGACTCCGACGCCTGGTCCTCATCGTCGCGACAAAGGACTACACCCGCACTTCCCAGCAGTGCGGCCGCGACCAACGCACTGACCACGATAGAGGCAGCCCCACAAGACCCCTGCATGCCCGCAACGAGCGCGGCCGTAGGACCAAGGCAGCCAAGCACCAATGCGACGGCGGCAATGGCAATATCTCGAGCGTTCACAAGACCACTTCCTCCACGAGAAAGACCTTATTTCTCATGAACTAGTGTGCCCCGCGCCCATATGCGCGGCGTACTGCCACGGTAAGCGCTCTGTTAGCTCAAGCGCATGCATAGAACGGGCGTCCTTACGTTGCCCTAAAGCTCGGTAAAGACGCCCGTCCGCCAAATATCCGTGATGCAGAATAATTACCAGCCAGTGTAGTAGTCGGTGGTTCCGGCAGCGCAGCCGGAGTCATAGACCTTGCACTCACCCTTGGAGCCGGTAAACGTGGAGCCTTGGGCCTTATCGCCCGCGGCCACGACGTAGTAGCCATCGGAATCGCGCCAAAAGCCCTCGGAATCCTGCGTCCATTCGCCCGTGCGGTGATGGTAGAGTACGTTGCTGCTGTAATAAGTCTCGCGGCGGCCGTTATAGTTATTGACGCCGCTCGAGCGCGTCAGGCCCGAGCCGTTCGCGTAATACGCAGCAGACGCGTAAGACGAGCCGGAGCCGGCGTTGTAATACGATGCCTGAACGGCCTCAGCGGCCTCTGCTTCGGCTGCGGCAGCCTCGAGTGCCTCGCGCTTGGCATCCTCAAGCGTGGAGCGAAGCTCGTCGAGCTCGGTCGACTTGGCGTCGACCTCCCCCATCGTCAACAGGCTACCCGCACCGTCGATGCAACCCTGCAGCACAGCGCGCTCGTCATCGGTAGCATAGTCGCCATACATATTCATAATGATCTGAGCGCGCATCTC
>CAVEET010000054.1:0-21920 GCA_963614835.1 Bulleidia sp.
GAGACCGAGCGCAAGGGCGCAGATGCGGAACGAGAGGCCGTACTCGCCCAAATGGGATATCGAATCGTTACGCTCACCTCGGCACAGTTCGCAAGTCAACTTGCCTTTCATCGCGCCATGAACAGCATTCGCGAAGCACTCGGTATGCCCCGCTGCACGGACGCCGAGTACCAGCGAAAGCAAAACGAACTGCGCAAGGCACTTATCCGCAACTGGAAGAGCGCGCAGGGCGAAGACACGCCTTCCGAGTAGCGTCATCCCAGCACACCCCAACCAAAACATGTACATCACCCTCCAAAACCGACATTTTTTGACATCTTTGGAGGCTGATGTACACGTTTGGTGCCTACGCCCGCATCCAGTCCCGACCGTTTGCCGAGCAATAGGATCGCAATCGGCGCCGAACATGTACTATGTACGGGCATTGTCTAAACCCGCAACCCAAAGGACCCCATCTTGCCCGTCGTCGCCGCTATGACCGTTACCCCACATGCCTCTGATGCCATGGTCGCTATCCCCTTTTGGCTCGAGATGTTCGCCGTTGTCGCTGCATCGATCTCGGGTGTGCTGGTTGCGCGCGAGCACAAACTCGACCTGGTGGGTGCAGTTGCGCTCGCGGTGGTCTGCGGTCTGGGCGGCGGTCTTTTGCGCGATATGACGCTGCAGGTAGGCAACGTCTACATCCTCAACCAGCCGATGGCACTCCCGCTTTCCATTGCCACGGCAGCCATCATCTATATTTTCCCGGCAATCGTCGACAAACCCGAAAAACTCATTCCCCTGCTCGACATCATCTCGGTCGGCATCTACGCCGCCACTGGAGCAGACAAGGCGCTGGTCTACGGCTTTGCGCCGGCGGTGTGCATCATGATGGGCTTTTTCACCGCGGTGGGCGGCGGCATGTTGCGCGACGGCTTTATGGGCGTGGTTCCGGGCATTTTCCAACGTACTAACTTTTATGCCATCGCCGCCATCGCCGGATCGACAAGCTATGTGTGCCTCGTTATGAGCGGCATCATGAGCAATGTCGCCGCGCTGGTCGTATGCGTTGTCGTGACCATGGGTCTGCGCTGGCTCTCGCTGCGCTTTGATATCAAAAGCCCCACCGAAGAAGATATCGCGCGCTTCTTGCACCGTAAAAAGTAGACAGCATGGCACGACCCTTCGAAATGCAACCGAGAGGCTCTTTTAGAGCGCCCACGCGTTGGGTACCCTGTTAGGTATATGCCGAACACCTAACAAAAGGATCAACCATGGCTTTCAATCAAACCGTGACGGCGCCGTCACACAAGATGCGTCGCTGCCTGCTTATGGCATTCGCGCTCATCGCGCTCGCGCTCACCGCACTTCCCACGGCGTCGTTCGCCGGCACGGACACCGCTGGAAACGTACTTGCGACCGACAATGACGCCAATCCGTCCGGCGTCGAAGGCGACCTGTACTGGGCCGGTCAGGCCCTCAACTTGGACGATACGTCCATCGACCGCGATATCATCGCCGCGGGCGATACCCTCTCGATTCGCGACTGCACAGTGGGCGGCGCCATTCGTCTTGCGGCGCGCACCATCGATGTTGCCAAGACCACGGTTGATGGCAGCGTCACGGTCGTCGGTCAGCATGTCGTGCTCAATTCCGACAGCACCGCCAACTGTTTCTATGCGATAGGCGAGACGGTTGCCCTGCGCGGCTCTACCAAGTCGGCAGCGCTTGCGGGCGACACGGTGAACATCGATGGCACCGTCAAGGGCGATGTCGAGGTTTGGGCCGACAAGCTCATCCTGGGCAAGAACGCCCACATCACCGGCACCGTGAACGCGCACGTCTCCGAGGACCCCGAGCGCGCCGCGGGAGCCGAGGTCGGTGCGCTCAAGATCGACCGCACCGAGAACGAGGATACTTCCACCGTTAACGATGTCATCGGCGGTATCGTCGCCGCGGCACTCTCGACCTGCTTTGTCGCTCTGCTGCTCGAGCTCATCTTTCCGCGCGCGACCGCCAGCGCCGCCGGCATGCTCCACCAGCGCTCCATGCCCCTGTGGGTGAGCGGTCTTCTGGGCACGATTGCTATCGTCCCCGCCGTCCTACTGCTGATTATCTCTATCGCTGGTCTGTCGCTTGCCGGAACCCTCTTGTGCGGCGTTATCGGCATCGCGTTGATGTCGAGTGCCTTTGCGGGGTGCGCGATCGCCCGCATGGTTGGACACAACCAAAACCGCTACGCCATGGCAGCCGTGGGCGGCGTAATCGCAGGCGCCCTCACGGGGCTTCCCCTCGTAGGTGACTTCATCAGCGGCGTGGCCTTTGTCTTTATGCTCGGTTACATCATCCAAATCATCTGGCGCAACGCCCGCGTCAAGCCGCAGCAGCCGGCTAACACGCCAGGACTCCCCACCGCTTAGCCGCCAACCACCACAAAGGGACCAGGCACCTTTGTGGTGGTGCAGACCAGCTCAGTCCCTATGCACAAAAAGGGCGCCGACCATTACGGTCGACGCCCTTTCTTGTTAGACGCTATAAAGCCCAGCGCTTATTTGTTTACCTGGCCAGCGCGGACGGCAGCCTTCTTGCGGTCGGTGGCGTTGAGCAGACGCTTGCGCAGGCGGATGTTCTTGGGAGTAATCTCGACCAGCTCGTCGTCGGCGATGTACTCCAGCGCTTCCTCCAGCGAGAAGGTGCGGGGCGGCACCAGCTGGACGGAAATATCGGAGGTCGAGGAACGCTGGTTGCCCAGGTTCTTGGTACGCGCGATGTTGACGACCATGTCGCCAGCCTTGCTGCGCTCGCCCACGATCATGCCCTCATAGCACTCGGTGCCCGGCTCAACAAACAGCTGGCCGCGCTCCTGCAGCGTACCCAGAGCATAGGCAACGGCCTTCTCGGTGGTCATGGAGATCATGGCGCCGTTCTGACGGTTACCGATCTCGCCAGCGTAAGGACCATACTCCAGGAAGGTGTGGTAGAACACGCCCTCGCCGTGAGTGACGTTCATGATGCGGTTCTTAAGACCCATGATGCCGCGGGTCGGGATCTTAAACTCGAGGTGCGTCACGATGCCCGAGGTATCCATGCTCGTCATGATGCCGCCGGAGGTGCCGAAGACCTCAACGACCTTGCCCGAGTACTCGTCCGGGCACTCGACGACGGCCTGCTCGACGGGCTCCATCTTGTTGCCGTTCTCGTCCTTCTTAAACAGAACGCGGGGACGGCCGACCTGGAACTCAAAGCCCTCGCGGCGCATGGACTCCATCAGGACGGACAGGTGCAGGATGCCGCGGCCCGAGACCTCGACGCCGCTCTTGTCCTCGAGCTCCTCGATCTTCATGGTCACGTTGTTCTCGGCCTCGTTGAACAGGCGCTCCTTGAGCTGACGGGCGCCCACGATGTCGCCATCACGGCCGACGAGCGGGGAGGTCGAAGCCTCAAAGACGATGGACAGGGTCGGCGGGTCGATCTCGATGGGCTCGAGCTCGACGGGGTTCTCGGGGTCGGTGTAGACATCGCCGATATCGGTGCGGTCAATGCCCACGACGGCAGCGATGTCGCCGGCGCCGACTTCCTGGCACTCGGTACGGCCCAGGTAGTCGAAGGTAAAGAGCTGCTTTACGGTAGCGGTGGCGCTGGAGCCGTCATTCTTGACAACCAGAATCTGGTCGCCCTGATGGATGGCGCCGGAATACACGCGACCGATGCCGATACGGCCAACGAAGTTGGAGTGGTCGATGGTCACGCACTGCATGGCCAGCGGGGCGTTCTCGTCAACCTCGGGCGCGGGCATGTCGTCGATGATCATATCGAGCAGCGGATACATGTCCATGTTGCCGTCGTTGGGGTCAAGGCGGGCAAAGCCATTCATGGCGCTGGCGTAGACCACGTGCTCCATGGCGAACTCAAGCTGGTCGTCGGTAGCGCCCAGGTCGGCCATAAGGTCGAGGCAGTCGTTGTAGGCCTTCTCGGGGTTGGCACCCGGACGGTCGATCTTGTTGATGACGATCATGATCTTAAGGCCGGTGTCGATAGCGTGACGCAGCACGAAGCGGGTCTGGGGCATGGGGCCCTCAAAAGCGTCGACCAGCAGCAGGGCGCCGTCGGCCATACGCAGCACGCGCTCGACCTCGCCACCGAAGTCGGCGTGGCCCGGGGTGTCGATGACGTTGATCTTGACGTCCTTGTACTCGATAGAGATGTTCTTGGCGAGAATCGTAATGCCGCGCTCGCGCTCCTGGTCGTTGGAATCCAGGACGCGGTCCTCGACCTGCTGATTGGCACGGAAGGCGTCCGTGGCACGCAGGAGCTTGTCGACCATCGTCGTCTTGCCGTGGTCGACGTGGGCGATGATGGCGATGTTCCTCAGATTGTCTACGCGCATGTAGTTCCCCTATCTTCTATCCATATACAAACGGCACGCGTATGCGGCCCGCCCAGCGATACAACGCTCAGCGGGAATATTGAGCCTTTTACCGAAAACTCGTTTATTTTAGCGATTTTAGATGAGAGGGGTTTCCTCACCTGCGGGTTCAGGGTCGCTCCACATAAAACCATCGCCGGCGCCCATGCCCTCATACAGCACATATGCCGAAAAACCACTCTCGAGCGTGGTTTCGAAGAAGCTCACGAGCAGAGCATCGTGATAGCCGCCGTCAATCTCGACGCAGCCGGTGTAGCCGATGGCATAGCGAGCGATACGGCCCAGGCCCTCGTCCTTAAGACCCATCTTGTGCTCGGAGATAAAGTTGGTGGCCGCCTCGAGGCACGCCTCTTCGCCATCCTCATCGAGCGCCGCCAGATAGCGGTTGGAAGCGGCGTCCTCAATTGCCACGACCACGCCAGGGTTTTCACCGGCGGCAAGGTCATCCAAGAACGCGCCGATCAGATCGCACACCATGGCGTCGAGCTCGGCGGAGACGTTACCGGCGTCCTGCATATCCTGTGCCATCTTTAGACCTTCCCATCGAGTCTGGCGTCGTTACAGTTCTTGTGCCTCGGCGGCGATCTTAGCGGCAGCGTCGCGGGTGCGCATCATATCCATCGCGCGCTTGTCGAGCACCTTGATCTGACTGGTCAGCATGACCGCATCGACCACACCCCAGATCACGAGGCCCGTAGAGATCGAAAACCCAAGCGCACCAACTGTACCACGAAGGCGCGAGCAGATTGCCGCGACAAGGGCGGAGACGACAACCATCTTGATAAACGAGCCGCGGCGTTCGCGAAGCGTGCGGGCCTGCGTCACATAGGCAATGCGAGCCGCCTCAGAAGCCTCCGAGCGCATCTGGGCCTCGCGCGCAATGGCCGCCGCCTCAGCCGACATACCGCCGGCCATCAGCGAACGCTCCGCATCCTGGCCGCCCCGCATTTAGAAGTCATCGGGGGAGAGCGTATGGACGAACTCGTCGAACTTCTCGAACTCTTGCTCGTCGTCGACTTCCTCGGCGTGGGTAGACACAGTGCCCAGGCGATTCATGATGTCGTCCTCCACAAACATGGGGGCATTGCTGCGCACGGCAAGGGCAATGGCATCACTGGGACGGGCATCGATCTTGCGCTCGTCGCCATCGGCCAGTACGACGATCGTCGCGTAGAACACCGGCGGCTCGGCGCGAACGATCTCGATGCGCTCGAGCTTGGCGCCCAGGGCGCCAACAGTATCGAGCAACAGGTCATGGGTAATTGGGCGCTCGGCGCGGCCGCTATCGATGCCGCGGCTAATGGCAGCAGCTTCAAACGAACCAGTCTGAATGGAAAGGGAACGCAGCGGTGCGGGCGAGTCCGACTTGCCGCAGCGCTCGCGAAGCACGATAAGCGATGGCACGGGACCGGCGGCCATGACGATGGTCTCTATGTCGACACGAACCATGGAACACCTCCGGTACGTAGCGGTTAACACGCGGCAGCTCGACCGCATTGAATAGCTATACTACCCAATCTTTCGCACAGCACACAAAACCAAAATGAGATTTATCGCAGACAAGAAAAAAGCCCCGAGGCAACGCCACGAGGCTCTTCACAGTTTTGATGGTGGACCTGACAAGATTCGAACTTGTGACCTCCCGGTTATCAGCCGGACGCTCTAACCAACTGAGCTACAGGTCCATCATGGTGGAGGTTAGGGGGATCGAACCCCTGACCTCAGGCTTGCAAAGCCCGCGCTCTCCCAGCTGAGCTAAACCCCCACGGAGACAGTAATAAACACCCCAGCGGCGACTCGGCTCTCGCTGGGGTGTTTATTGCGAAAGAAAGTGGTGGACCTGACAAGATTCGAACTTGTGACCTCCCGGTTATCAGCCGGACGCTCTAACCAACTGAGCTACAGGTCCATCGCGCAAGGGATATATTAGACGAGTCGTTACGCGCGCGTCAACAACTTTTTTTGAAAATCTTTGAAGGGTGTTCGCCCCGGTCGCACGGCGGCATGTGAAGTCGCTGCTCGGACAGTCCTGACTCGCACAGAGAGCACATTAAGTGCTCTCAGGCTCGTGCGGAACTCGCGATCGACTTCACATGCCGCCGTGCGACCGGGGCGAACACGAGTCCCAAGGTTTTCAAAAAAGCGGTCGGCGCGCAGTGCGCCGACCGCCGATATATGGGGTCTGATATTTTCTAACAGTTAGGGCCTCTTACTCGTCGAGGAGATCTTCCGGCATGTCGTTGCCGTCGCCTAGATCGACAGGGGTTTCTTCGGGGGCGGAGCCGTTTTCTGTGGCTTCGCCTTCGGGCTTCTCTTTGGCGGCTGTCATGCGGGCTACGGCGCATACGCGGTCGCTGTCGTCGACGGTCATCATCTTGACGCCCTGGGTGGCACGGCCGGTCTGGCTGATCTCGTCGGTCTTGACGCGAATGACCGTCGCGCCCTCCGTCACGATGAACAGCTCGTGCTGTGGGCCCACCGTCTTCATGGCCGCGAGGTTACCCTTACGCTCGGTCATTTGGATGGTGTAGACGCCCTGACCGCCGCGATTCTGCTCCGGATAGTCCGCGACCGGCGTGCGCTTGCCGTAGCCGCGCTCGGTGATGACGAACAGATCGCCGTTGCCGTTAGTGACTTCCATGCCCAGAACGCTCACACCGTCCTTCAGACCGATACCGCGAACGCCGCTGGTGTCGCGGCCGGTGGCGCGCACCTGCTCCTCGGAGAACATGATCGCCTTGCCCGCGGTGGTGGCCAGGATAATCTTGTCGCCCTCGCGCACACGGCGCACGTTCAGCAGCGCGTCGTCGTCGCGCAGGTTGATAGCGATCAGGCCGTCGCGACGGCTGCGGTCATATGCGCTCATCACGGTCTTCTTGACCATACCGCTCTTGGTGGCAAACATCAGGTACTCGTCGGCCGGGAACTCGCGGCAGCTGATGACGCTCGCGATCTTCTCGCCTTCCTCGAAGGGCAGCAGGTTGACGATCGCGGTACCGCGCGCTTGGCGCGTACCCACCGGCAGCTCGTGCACCTTCAGGCGATAGACCTTGCCCTTACTCGAGAAGAACAGAACGTACTCGTGCGTGGACGCGATAAACATCTCGTCGATAACGTCGTCCTCTTTGAGGTTGACGCCCGATACGCCCTTGCCGCCGCGCTTCTGGGCGCGGTAGGCAGCCACCGGGATACGCTTAACGTAGCCGGTGTGGGTGATGGTCACGACCATATCCTCGTCAGCGATGAGGTCCTCGACATCCAGGTCTTTCTCAACCTGGCTGATCTCGGTGCGGCGCTTGTCGCCAAACTTCTTGGAGATCTCGCGCATCTCTTCCTTGATGACGCCCAGGATCTTCTCCTCATGCGCCAGCAGGTCCTCGTAGTAGGCGATGGCGCGGCGCAGGCCGTCCAACTCTTCTTGGATCTTGTCACGCTCCAGACCGGTCAGGCGGCGCAGCTTCATCTCGAGGATGGCCGTGGTCTGCTCGGGCGTAAAACCAAAGCGCTCGATCAGGCGGCTGCTGGCCTCGGAGTCGGTCTGCGAGGAGCGGATGATGCTAATGACCTCGTCGATATGGTCAAGGGCCATCAGGTAGCCCTCGAGGATATGGGCACGCGCCTGGGCCTTCTTAAGGTCGAAGCGGGTGCGGCGGGTGACGACGTCGACCTGGTGGTCGATGTAGTGCTGCAGCATCTCGCGCAGGCTCAGGCATTTGGGCACGCCGTTGACGAGTGCCAGGTTGTTGGCGCCAAAGGTCGTCTGCAGCGAGGTGTACTTATACAGATTGTTGAGCACGACCTGCGGAATGACGCCCTTCTTGAGCTCGATGACCAGACGGATGCCCTTCTGGTTTGACTCATCACGCATATCCGAGATGCCCTCGATGCGCTTGTCGTTGACGAGTTGGGCGATCTTCTCCTGCAGGGTGCCCTTGTTGACCATGTAGGGAATCTCGGTAAAGACCAGGCGGCTGCGGCCGGTCTTGGTGGACTCCACATGTGCCTTGGCACGCACGGTAATGGAGCCGCGGCCGGTCTCGTAGCTCTGCTTAATGCCGGCGCTGCCCATGATGATGGCGCCGGTGGGGAAGTCCGGACCGGGCATGATCTGCATGAGCTCGTCGACGGTGGCGTCGGGGTTGTCGATCAGGTAGCAGGTGGCCTCGATCGCCTCGGTGAGGTTATGCGGGGCGATGTTGGTGGCCATGCCGACGGCGATGCCCTGACTGCCGTTGACCAGCAGGTTGGGGAAGCGCGCAGGCAGCGCCACGGGCTCGGCGAGCGATTCGTCGTAGTTGGGCTGCCAGTCGACGGTATCCTTCTGCAAGTCACGCAACAGTTCCATGGCGGGCTTTGCCAGGCGGCTCTCGGTGTAACGCATGGCCGCCGCGCCGTCGCCGTCGATGTTGCCGAAGTTGCCGTGACCGTCGATGAGCGGCGTGCGCATGGAGAACCACTGCGCCAGGCGGACCATGGCCTCATAGACCGCGAAGTCGCCATGCGGGTGGTACTTACCGATAACTTCGCCGACCGTCCAAGCTGACTTCTTGTGCGGGCGGTTGGGGTAGATGCCGCTCTCGTTCATCGCGTACAGGATGCGGCGGTGCACCGGCTTTAAGCCGTCGCGCACGTCCGGCAGGGCGCGCGCCGTGATAACCGACATCGAATACTCGATGAACGACTGCTTCATCTCGCGGCCAAACTCCGAAATCTGGAGCTGGCCGCCGTTGATATCCTCGCCGGCCGAGGCGCCACGGTCGACTTCGCCAAAGCTCTCCTCGAGCTCGGCGTCCTCTTCCTCATCATCATCGGCATCGGGGTTATAGGCGTCCGGATCGCCGTCCTCGCCCTGCTCAGCACGGGCAAGCAGGCGCTTCAGATCGTCGGGCATACCGGCATCGCCGGCCTCGCCCATACCCTCGTTATTGTTGATATCGTCTGCCACGTTACCTCCTCTTAAGCATCAAGGAATCGTGCATCATGTGCGTGTTTTTCAATGTACTCGCGGCGATAGCCGACCTCGGAACCCATCAGCTCGCGCACGGCGCGGTCCGCCACCACGGCGTCTTCGATCGACACACGCTGCAGGATGCGGGTCTTGGGGTCCATCGTCGTCGAGGCGAGCTGCTTGGGGTCCATCTCGCCCAGGCCCTTGTAGCGCTGGACGGTATAGCCCTTGCGCTTTTTGGTGATCTTGCCGTCCTTGGCCTTGCCGTCCTCGTCGTTATCGTCGGGGTTCAGGCCCAGGCTCTGGATGGTGTCGCGCAGGATCTCGTCTTCGGGCTGGCGGCCGTTGGGATACACGTAGTGGATCTTGTTGCGCACCTTAATGCCAAAGATGGGCGGGCAGGCAACATAGACGTAGCCGGCATCGATCAGCGGACGCATGTACTTGTAGAAGAACGTCAGCAGCAGGATGCGGATATGCGCACCGTCGACGTCTGCATCGGTCATGATGATGATCTTGTGGTAGCGCGCCTTGGTGATATCGAAATCGCCGCCGTCGCCGGCACTCGTCGTGACGCCGCAGCCGATCGCGGTAATCAGCGACTGGATGGTGTCACTCGAGAACGCGCGATGGTCACCAACGCGTTCGACGTTCAAAATCTTGCCGCGCAGGGGCAGAATCGCCTGGATGTCTCGGCGACGGCCGTCCTTGGCCGAACCGCCTGCCGAGTCGCCCTCTACGATGAAGAGTTCGGTCAGCTCGGCATCGCGCACCGAGCAGTCGGCGAGCTTACCGGGCAGGGACGCCGTCTCGAGCAGGCTCTTGCGGCGGGTCGCCTCGCGCGCCTTGCGGGCGGCATTGCGCGCCTTGCAGGCCTGTTGCGCCTTCTTGACGATCTCGCGAGCGGGCTTGGGATGCTCCTCGAGGTAATCGACAAGGCCGTCGGTCACAATCTTGAGCGTGAGCGCGCGCATATAGGAGCTGCCGAGCTTGGCCTTGGTCTGGCCCTCAAACTGCGGATCGGGCAGCTTGACCGAGATAACGGCCGAAAGGCCCTCGCGCACATCGTCGCCGGTCAGATTGGCGTCTTTTTCCTTGAGCAGGTTCTGCTTGCGCGCATAGTCGTTGATCACGCGGGTGAGCGCGGTGCGGAAGCCCTCAAGGTGCATGCCGCCCTCGGGGGTGTAGATGTCGTTGGCAAACGACATGACGTTCTCGCCGTAGCCGCTATTCCACTGCAGGGAAACCTCAACCTCGCCCATCTTGGCCACAGGTGCGTCCGGGTCCGATTTGCCCTCGATGTAGATAGGCTCCTTAAAGGCCTCGGGGACGTCCTTGCCCTCGTTAAGGAACTTGACGAAGTCGATGATGCCGCCCTCGTAGCAAAACTCCTCCACGTGGGGAGTAGACTCGCGCTCGTCAGTCAGCACGATTTTGAGGTTCTTATTGAGGAACGCCGTCTCCTGCAGACGGTTGTGCAGCGTATCGAAATCGTAAATGCAGGTCTCGAAGATCTCGTCGTCGGGCCAGAAGGTGACGGTGGTGCCCGTCGAATCCGAGGTGCCCACGACCTCCATCTTCTTGACGGTCTTGCCGCGCGAGAACTCCATCTCGTAGGTGTTGCCGTCGCGACGAACCTGAACGACCACGCGCTTGGACAGTGCGTTGACGACGGAGATGCCAACGCCGTGCAGGCCGCCCGAGACCTTATAGGCCGAATTATCGAACTTACCGCCGGCGTGCAAAATCGTCATGACGACCTCGAGCGTCGGGATCTTTTTAACAGGGTGCTCGTCGACGGGGATGCCGCGCCCGTTGTCGACGACCGTGATGGAGTTGTCGGCGTGGACCGTCACCTGGATCTCGGTGCAGAAACCGGCCATGGCCTCGTCGACGGAGTTGTCAACGATCTCCCACACCAGGTGATGCAGACCGCTGGCGCTCGTCGAGCCGATATACATGCCCGGGCGCTTACGAACGGCCTCGAGACCTTCGAGAATCTTAATCTCGCCGCCATCGTAATCGTTTTCGTTTGCCACACGTCCTCCTTCAGTCAAGAAAATGTGTACAGCCTTACTAGTTTATCGTAAAAAAATACCCTCGGGAACGAGGGTATTTGGCTCTACAAGGCCACCAGATGCGATTTAAGGCTCTTTTTTGCTTTGCGCGCCCTTGGCCCACTCGGCACTGGCTCTCATGGCGTTCTCGAGGGCCTCGCGCAGTTTTTGGTCTTCGATGGGCGCCACTTGGCGCTCAATCTCGGTGCGCTCGGCATCGCTGAGGTCGGCGTGTGGGGCCGGCGGGCGCTCGGTCGTCGCTGGGCGAAGGCGCTCCTTGGCGGCGGGCGGCGTGTGACCGGGCGCGGTGGTTTTGAACACCAGGCCGTCCACATGCGCACCGGCGCGCTCCATGCGCGCGCGGATGATCTCGCGCAACAACGTCATTTCCTGCGTCCACGAGGGCGAGTCGAGATATACCAGCAGCTCATTGGACTCGGGCAGGTAGCGCAGGCCCGTCACATGCCGCCCCTCGCGCGTGCCCGAGCACACCGCGTTCCACGCGCGATAGACCGCGCGCGACTCCTCGGCGGCCTCCATCTGCGCACGGCGCTCAGGGGTCGCAGCCGCCAGGATGCGCTGGCGCTCTGCGTTCAAAAAGCCACTGAAGGCGACCGTTTCGCTCTCGCGCTCGTAATTAGCACGTCTCACCCATGCTCACCACCTTGGCTCGATCAAGCAGGTCATCGGTAAAGTACCCCAGGTTGGTCGTGGTTATGACCGTCTGGATATCATCGCCGATCAGCCGCAGGAAAGCACCGCGACGCTCGCCGTCGAGCTCGCTCATCACGTCGTCCAAAAGCAGCAGCGGGGCGGTGCCCAGGACATCGCGAGCCACGGCCACCTCGGCCACCTTCCAGGACAGTACCAACGTTCGCTGCTGTCCTTGGCTGGCAAATGAACGGGCGGAGCGACCCGCCACGGTAAATTCAATCTCGTCGCGATGCGGTCCCACCAACGTCACGCCGCGGCGAATTTCCTCGTCGGCGTGCTCATCAAGGGCGGCCAGCATGCGCTCGTACGCCCAGCCCTTCAGCTCTTCGCGATCATCGACCTGGGGCAAATCCCCCAGCGTGGACGCATAGGACACGTTGGCGGCTTCACCGGACGCCACTTGCCCGTAGGCAGTACGCACATGGCCCGCCAGCCGGTCGAGCAGGGCCAACCGGTGCACGAGCAGAGCCGCGCCCGCGCGGGCAATCGAATCGTTCCACGCGCCGAGCATCTCGCGGCAGCACCAGGCCTCCTTGAGCAAGGCGTTACGCTGGGTCACGCAGCGACCATAGGTGCTCGCAAGATCGGCATAGCGTGCGCTCAGTTGCATGCCAAAGTCGTCGAGGGCGGCGCGGCGCACACTGGCGCCTCGCTTAACCATGTCCAGATGGTCGGGGCAAAACAGCACGCTCGGCAGAACCCCGCGCACACCGGCGGCAGAGCATCTCTTGCCGTTGCGGCTAAACGAGCGTTTACCGTCCTCCGCGCTCAATCCCATATCAAGTACGCGGCCGTCGCCCTCGAGCCTCAGCTCGATCTTGCACGAGCCCACGCCATCATGGACGAGCTCGGCTGCGGTCGGATGCCTAAACGAGGCGCCGCTCGTCAGCAGCTGCAGCGCCTCTATGAGATTGGTCTTTCCCGCCGCGTTGGGTCCCGCAAGTATCGTCACGCCCTCGTCCAGGGCAAGACGATAGCTCTCGAAACTGCGGTAGTGCGCGACGGAAAGATCGCGGGCGAACATGGTCATGGCGCAGCGCTAGATGCGAACCGGCATGACCAGGTACAGGTAGTTGATCTTGTCGTAGGACTTGAAGATGCCCGCCTGCGAGTAGCTCTTGAGCTCCAGCGTGATCTCCTTCTCCTTGGACAGGGCATTGAGGCAGCCGAAGATGTAGTGGTAGTTGAAGGCGATGGTACCTGACTCGCCCTCGGCCTCGACATCGATCGTCTCCTGCGCAAGGTCCTGGTCATTGGAGATGGAGGACAGGCCCATCTGCCCGTTCTCGACATCGATCTCGAACTTGACGGCGGGGTTGGCGCTCGCGATAACGGCCACGCGCTTGAGGGCGGCGTTAAAGGCGGCGACGTCGATCTTGACGCTCGTCACGCACGAATCGGGGATGAGCTGCTTGTAGTTGGGGTACACGCCCTCGATGCGGCGCGACACGTAGGTGGTGTTGCCGGCCTCGAAGACGACCTGGGTGTCGGTAGCCCCGATCATGATGGTCGCCTGGCTGTCCATGATGTTCAGTGCGTCGTTAAAGGCGTCAGCCGGAACGTTGAGCTCAAAGGAGCCTTCGAGGGTCGAGGTCTCGACCTGCGTATCGCACACGGCCAAACGGAAGGAATCGGTCGCCACCAGGCGCACGGTGTTGTTCTCGACCTTCATGTGCACGCCACCCAGGATGGGGCGGGCCTTGTCGGTCGAGGTGACGCGCCACACGCGGCCGACCATCTCGGACAAGATATCGGTCGGCAGTTCCACGGCGCTCTCGATGGCATAGGCCGGAAACTCGGGGAAGTCATTAGCATCAAGCGTGTTCAGGCGGAAAGAGCTCTTCTCGCAACCAATCAGCACCTGGCGCTCGGACAGCTCAAAGGTGACCGGGGCATCGGGGAGGGTCTTGGTGATATTGGAGAGCATCTTACAGGGGATAACCATCTCGCCCTCTTCTTCGACATGCGCCGCGATGCGATGACGGATCGAGATGGTGTAGTTAGAGGTCTGGAATTCCAAGATGCCGTCTTGGGCCTTGACGAGCACGCCCGACAGGATGGGAAGGGTGGATGCCGAAGCGACACCCTTCATAACGACGCCGATGGCTTGTGTAAGCGAGCTCTGGCTGACGGTGAACTTCATCTTTTAATACCTTTCTATAGATATAAATATCTTAATAATAGTAATAGCACTGACAAAACTGTTGATTACTCCCAAAGACGCAGGTCAGACCCAGAAAGAGAATCGACAGCAGCCTGTGTGCAACAGGGGTGGTTTTCCACGTTCAAAACCTGCGCAAAACTTTTCATCACCGCGGGTTGGGTTTTAGACACCTTATGCCCGTGGTTTCGACAAGTTTTCAACAGGTGTCTCTATTTCCCTACGAGCGCAGTGTAATTTTATCGCGCAGCGACTTGAGGTCTTCGGTGACGGTGCGGTCTTCCTGGATCATCTTCTGGACCTTTTTGTAGCTCGTGCTGACGGTCGAGTGGTTGCGGTTGCCAAATTCGGCGCCCACCGCCGTGGTCGTCATCTCGCACATCTCGATGGCCAGGTAGATAGCGATATGGCGTGCTTTGGCGATATTGGCGTTGCGACGCGGGCCGATGAGCTCCTCGTGCGTCACGCCGTACTGCTCTTCGATGACGGACTGAACCGTCTGGACGTTGATCTTTTTGGCCGATGTGTCGAAGTACTGGCTGGCGATGGCATCGATATCGTCAAAGGTGAGCTCCCCGCCCTCGCGCTCGCGGTCGCCCGCCTCGCCGGCGCAGCGCTCGCAGAAGCTCTCGAGTTCGCGGATGTTGGTGCCTGAGACCTCGGCCATGTGTTTAAAGTGCTCGTCGGTCAGGTGCCCACCGTCGCCCCCATAGGCCGCCAGCAGCGAGTCGTCGCCTGCCTCGGGAGCGGCGACGATGGTGTTCTCGTAATAGCGCTGTAAGATCTTGTATTTCATCTCGTAGCTGGGCTCTGCGACCAGGCAGAGCATGCCGGCGTTGAAGCGGCTGGTCAGACGCTCGTCCATGCTCAGGTCCTTGGGGGCGCGGTCTGCCGCGATGACGACCTTCTTGTTGTTGCGGATGAACTCGTCCATGAGCTGGAAAAAGTAGTCCACGCTCGCGCGCTTGCCGATGATGTTTTGGATGTCATCGATGATGAGCACGTCCACGCCGTGGTACGCCTGCATGATGGGGGCGTTGCTCTTCTTTTGACGGTCGAACTCGGTCATCAGGTCGTCCAGATATGCCTGGGAGTTGGCATACTTGACCTTGATCTCGGGCGACTTCTCGGCGAGCTCGTTTTTGATGGCAAGCAGCAGGTGTGTCTTGCCCAGGCCCGATTTGCCGTAGATGAACAGTGATGTGCACGTGCCGCGCTCGTCCGCGAGGGCGGCAAACTTGAGTGCCGAGCGATAGGCATGGCTGTTCTCGGGGCCGTAGACAAAGTTCTCAAAGGTAAATTTTGAGTTCGCGGCGAGCGGGGCTCCATCCGTATTCTGCTCGGCCGGTACGGTCGGTGCTGGCATGGGTGAAGCGGGGGTCGCAGCTTGCGTGGACTTAGTCGGCGCTCCGCCCTTCATCTGGTTCATCATGCGACGAAAATCATCGGCCGAGAGCGTGTTCTTGATTGCAATGCCCGAATCCGCGCCCGCCGCTGCGTCGTGAGCGATGGGCATGTGCGTGACGGGTGCGTTCGTTGACGTCGCCGCCGCGGTCGGCAACGGTGCCATGGTTTCACGGGAAACATCGCTGTGCTGGTGCTCGATTGCCGGCATGTCGCCTGCGGAGGCCGGCGCCGCCGGGGAAGCAGCGGGAGCCGTGGCGGGCGCCGTCGCGGCAGCGGATTCCGCTGCGGTGCCTTGCGGTGCCACGATGTCGAGCGCAATCGGTGCAAAGGCGATTTCTTCCAGATAGGCCTCAATAGTCGGCTGATGCTTTTTGAGCTGCGCGATGGCAAAGCGCGAGGGGGCCTCGATCGTGAGCGTATCTTCGGTCAGGCTTATGGCGCGCGATTGCCCCAGCATGTTGATGAGGCGTGCATCTTGGCCGTCGCGCTGGCAAAAGGCGATGGCATCCCCCAGGATGATGCTTGCTTCCTCGTCCACTGTCTCTCCCGTTCTTTAGCTCTGAGCTCGCACGCGAGCGGCGCCGAGTTCGGTCAGATGGTATTTCTGGCCATGCTTGATGACCAAGCCGGCCTGCGCCAAGTCATTGAGCGTGCGTGACCAAGTGGGGGCCGAGTTTCCAAACGCCCTCGCCAGATCGGTTGCACCGCACGCTTGATTTTGCGTCAGATAGCCCAGCGCGGCGTTGCCGCGATCGCTTACGAACACGTCCGGCTGTGGCTGCGCATACTGATTTGCTGCATTAGGATACATCATTTGAGCTGCTGATTGTTGAGAACTCTGCATCGGCGGCATTTGCTGTTGAAAACTTTGAGGCCACTGTTGGTAAGGCTGCGGAGGCATCTGCTGGGCCCAGGGGTTGTACTGCTGCTGCGGCATCTGCTGATACGGCTGCTGATATCCTTGCTGGTACTGCTGCGGGAACTGCTGGCCGTACCCCAGTGGCGGCATCTGCTGATATGGATATCCTTGTTGGTACGGCTGATAGCCCATTTGCTGGCCACCCGGTGCGCCCGTCGCCTGCTGCATTGCTGCTGCATCCTGATCCGCCAGCGGCACGGCCTCTGGCATGTTTGGCGGCATCGACATCGATGTCGCCTGGGGCTCTTGTGTGGGAAGCATTCCGGGCTGCTGCATCTGCCTCACGGGGGGCTGCATCTGCTGCGTTGCCATGGGCTGCTGCGCAAAAGCTCCCGGCAGGGGATATGAGGGCTGCTCCGTCTCGGGCCGCACGGCAGCACCGCGTCCACCGGCGCGCTCGATTTCCTGCACGCGTTTAGGGTCCAGGCTTACCGTAACCACGGTACCGCTACCCATGTTGTCCTCGATGGATACGGCACCGCCGGCGTTTTCCAAATACTCCTGCACCATGGGAAACCCTGCTCCGGTTCCACGGATATAGCGCTTCATCTTGCTGTTTGCACTGGTAACGCCAAAGTCGAAAGCGCGTTCCTTGTCGTCGATGCCGGGTCCTTGGTCAGCAAAGCGGATGGTGTCTCCGCCGTCCAGAATCGAGATGATGGGCTCTGCAAAGTGTGCGTGGATAAAGTTTTCGACAATCTCGCGGATGACCATGAGCGAGATATGGCCACCTTGTTCTTTCATGCACTGGTAGACGGTGTTGGTCGTCTCTTCCAAATACGTGCGGACATCTTGCGGATCAATGACGATCACACGCGGTGTCGACAGCATGTCGTCATAGACGGCGATGCGCGCGGCGTACATGGCTTTTGGCGCCTGCGTTGTCGTCTGTTCACCTTCGTCACGCTCTTCGCGCACGCCGGTGATGTGCTCGTTGTCGGGTGCCGGGTCTCCGGAATCGACCATGGTGTAAAAGTCGTCAGACATGCCGCTCGCAATCTTCCAAAAGGTTTCGAACAAATAGTAGCTCACCGTGCAATGTTTCTCATCTTTCGACAAACTTTCAAAACCTGTTGAAAACTTTGGAAAACGGACGAAAAGTTCTCAACATTGCCAACATGACCTGTTGAAAACTCGATGAAATATCGTGAAAAGTTGCCATGCACCGCTAAATCGAACTCGGCTTATGGGGGAACCGTGTGAACTGCGCGACCTTTTACCTTTGATTTCTTGACATTTGAACATTGATTTCCCTACAATCTTCAAGCTCACGTGTCTATATCTGCGTCCGCGCTCCCGCGGACACTCGAAATGCAGCAGGAGGAACTTAAGATGAAGCGTACGTATCAGCCTAATAAGCGTAAGCGTGCCAAGACCCATGGCTTCCGTGCCCGTATGGCCACCAAGGGTGGTCGTGCCGTGCTCGCCCGTCGCCGCGCCAAGGGCCGCAAGCGTCTCACTGTCTAGCAGCGATACACACATCTCGCATGAAGACTATTAAGTCTCGGCAAGATTTCGAGCATGTGTTCAGTCAGGGGCGTCGTTTCAATCACCCTCTGATTCGAATGACCATATGTGAATCGGTTGGCGAAGGCGACTCCGGAAGGGTCGCCTTCGTTGGTGCTAAACGGCTCGGTTGTGCAGTTGTGCGCAACCGTTCTAAGCGTGTGATGCGCGAGGCCGCCCGCAGCTGTGGATTTCCCGTTGCGGGTTATGACATCATCTTGTTCGCAACTCCCAAGACGAGGGTTTCCTCGCCGCAGGAGATGGACAAGGCATTGCGTTCGCTTGTGAAACGCGCCGGCGTTGCCGGGGAGGAGCGATGAGCAATCACGTTTTGCGACGTGTTGCCATCGCTCCTATTCGCATATATCAACAGGTTATTTCGCCCTTATTGCCTGACGCCTGCATTTATTACCCAACGTGCTCGCAATACGCCGTTCAGGCGATTGAGAAGTACGGTGTTTTGAGAGGCTGCTGGCTTGCCGTGAGGCGCATCGCTCGCTGCAATCCCCTGCACGTCGGCGGTTATGACCCTGTGCCCTAGCGGGCACTCGCTATCGGAGGAAAACTTACATGTGGGATTGGATCGTTAACATCCTTTTCGAGCTGCTCAAGCTCATCCAGACCTTTGCGGTCGACTGGGGCCTGTCCATCATCATCCTGGTGGTCATCATCCGTCTGCTGCTGACGCCGCTTATGCTCAAGTCGACCAAGTCGACGGCTCGCATGCAGGTGCTGCAGCCCAAGATGCTCGAGATTCAGGAGCGCTATGCCGACGATCCTCAGCGCCAGGCCGAGGAGATGCAGAAGTTCTACAGCGAGAACAAGTTCAACCCGATGGCTGGTTGTTTGCCGCTGTTGATCCAGATGCCTGTCCTGTTCGCCCTGTTTACGTTGCTGCGCAACCTGCCGCAGTACTTTAACGACGGCACGTTCTCGTTCTTCAACATCCTGCCCGACCTGACCACCACGCCGAGCGCTTCCTTTGCCGATGGCTTTATGGTTGCGCTGCCTGCGCTGGTCTGCCTGATTCTGTTCGCCGTCCTGACCCTGATTCCGCAGCTCTATATGTCGCGCAACCAGACCGGCCAGCAGGCTCAGAGCATGCGTATGATGGCTGTTGTCATGACGGTCATGATGCTTTGGATGGGCTGGAGCCTTCCCGTTGGTGTTCTGCTGTACTACGACGTCTCGTCTGCTTGGCAGGTTATCCAGCAGATTTTTGTGACGCAGAAGGTTATCGAGAAGGCCAAGGCCGATGAGGAGGAGCGTCTTAAGAACGCGCCGCTGCAGGTTGAGGTCACTCGTCGAGAGAAGAAGCCGCGCCCGCACAAGAAGAAGTAGTGGGATATCAATCTTATTTAGGTACCTAACTTTTGGAGTACGTTATGTCTGAAGAGATCATCGAGGATATGCTTGAGGAGGTTGCCCCGCAGGTCGCGGGCGATTATCCCGAGATTGCACAGCGCTACAAGGCTGGTGAAGAGCTGGCCGATGAGGAGCTCGACACCATTGCCGATGTTGCGATTTCCATCCTGCGTTCCATCCTTTCGCACTTCGATGCCGGCAGCTCTCCTATCGATGAGTATGAGGGTGACGAGGGTGAGCTGATTCTGGATGTAACGGCTCCCGATCTTGCTGTTCTCATTGGCCGTCATGGTCGCACCCTTGATGCTCTTCAGGTTATGTTCTCTTTGCTGGTGAGCCGCAAGCTTGGCTTTAGGTATCCGGTTGTAGTGGACGTCGAGGGATACAAGAGCCGCCGTCAGGACAAGGTTGCCTCCATGGCTCAGTCTGCTGCCGAGCGCGCCATCCGCACTCACAAGAGTGTTTCGCTTCCGCCCATGAATGCCTACGAGCGCCGACTGGTTCACATTGCACTTCGTGGCAATGATGCGGTCGATACTCATTCTGAGGGTTCTGACCCTGATCGCCATGTAGTGATTGTTGCTCGATAATCTACTCGAGCTTATGCTAAGGGGACGTGGTTTCCACGTCCCCTTTTTTTGTCAAAAGTTCTCGATACACTGATTTTTGTCAGAAAGGAGCTTTCGTTGTTAGTACTTACTGATCAGCAGGCTGACGAGATGTTGTGTCGTCTAGCTTCCTATTGCAAAGAGTATTCCTTGAGCGTAACTGATGTTGAGCTGAGGAAATGTATTCAGCATTTGGATTTGGTTCTGGAAATAAATAAGACAACCAATCTCACCCGTATTCTTAACGTTGAAGATGCTGCAGTACTTCATATCCTTGACTCACTTGTTTTGCTCCCTTATATCAATAAGGCTCCTGAGGGAGCTTTGCTCGATATGGGAACAGGTGCGGGCTTCCCTGGTATTCCATTAACCATAACCACGCATCGTAAAGCAACTTATATTGACTCTGTTGGCAAGAAGGTTGATGCAGTCAATTCCTTTGTCCATGCTCTTGGATTGAAACATGCTCATGCGGTCCATGATCGTCTTGAAGAATATGCTCGAAGCCATAAGAAGCAGTTCTCTGTCGTAACCGCCCGCGCACTGGCCCCTTTACCGATTCTTGTTGAGTATGCGGCGCCGTACCTCAAGGATGGAGGGCTATTTGTTATCACCAAGGGCAATCCTTCGGATGAGGAGCTTGCTTCCGGCATGTCAGCAGCAAAGATTTGCGGCTTCACTTTGTTTCTGAATGACGCTATCGATTTGCCTGAGGGCCTGGGCCACAGGGAGTTCATTGTTCTTAAGAAGAGTCATCCAGCATCCGTTTCATTGCCTCGTGCAAATGGCATGGCCAAGAAGAATCCGCTTGCCTAGATGTTTCACGTGAAACATAATGGATACTAACAACTTGCAGTGTTTCACGTGAAACATGGCGGTTGATATCGAATCGGAATGTTTCACGTGAAACATCCTCCGTTTGACAGCTTTAATACACACCAGGAGGGACCGTGGGATTTCGCGACGTTAAGCGTTCTAAGAGCGCAAAAGACACGCGTATTATTGCAATCATCAATCAAAAAGGCGGCGTCGGTAAGTCAACGACGGCTGTAAACCTTGCAGCAGCACTGGGTGAGCAGGGTCGTAAGACGCTGATTGTCGATTTTGATCCGCAAGGAAACAGCACTAGCGGATTTGGAATTGAAAAAGAAGACCTTGACCACTGCATTTATGATGCATTGTTGAATGATGTGCCGGCAGAATCACTTGTTCTTGATACAAATTGTAAAAAGGTATTCGTTATTCCGGCTACAATTCAGCTTGCAGGCGCGGAAATTGAGCTCGTAAGCGCAATCGCTCGTGAAACCCGCCTCAAAGATTTGCTTGAGCCGATTCAGGACGAGTTCGATTTTATTTTCATTGACTGTCCTCCTTCGCTCGGCTTGCTTACCATCAACGCCTTGACCGCAGCAGACAGCGTTTTGATTCCAATCCAGTGCGAGTATTACGCACTCGAGGGCGTTACGAAGCTGCTTGAGTCAATGAAGATGGTCAAATCACGTCTGAACAAGGGTTTAGACACCTATGGTGTGCTTATGACCATGTATGACTCGCGTACTTCTCTGTCGAATCAGGTTGTTGAGGAGGTTCAATCGTACTTTGGTGACAAGGCGTTTAAGACGCTGATCCCCCGTACGGTTAAAATCTCCGAAGCTCCGTCTTTTGGAGAGCCGGTAATTACCTATGCACCTCAAAATAAGGGTGCAAAAGCATATATGAACCTTGCAAAAGAGGTGATCAAGCGTGCCTAGTGTAAAGAAACGTGGCGGATTGGGACGTGGACTCAATGCTTTGGTCTCAGAGGCCGAGTATGAGACCGGTGGTTCGGCT
>CAVEET010000055.1:0-2291 GCA_963614835.1 Bulleidia sp.
CTCCCCAGCTCCAATCCCGACCCCATCCAACTAGTCATTGGGGACGTTCTTAAATGACTAGTCAAACGGGACACCCTTGGCACTTGGGGACGTTCCTTATGTGCCGGCCTTTTAGGAACGTCCCCAAGTGCCGGCAGGTGGGGACAGCCCTTCTCGCCAAACGTTAAAGACTGTCCCTAACGACTAGTCATTTAAGAACGTCCCCAATGACTAGGTAGCAAAACGCCCGTCGGCGGTGGTGCCGGCGGGCGTTGCTGTGCGATATGTCGCGTTATGGGCTTAGTGCCTCATAAAGTGGTATTCGATAACATTGCTGTAGGGGTGACCCGGGCCCACAATGCCCTGCGGGAACAACGGCTGGTGCGGCGTGTCGGGGTACATCTCGGCCTCGAGAGCAAAGCCGGCACCCCAGCCATAGTTAGCATCGTCCTTGGCGTGCTCGTCGCCCAGCCAGTTGCCGGTGTAGAGCTGCACGCCCGGGGCGGTGGTGTAGTAGTCCAGCTCGCGACCGGTCCACATCTCCTCGACGTGCATCGCGCGGCGCAGATTACGGCCGTACTGATAGCCATCGATGCACAGGCAGTGATCGTAGCCACGGGCCTGCTTAATCTGCGGGTCGTCGGCCTCCATGCCGGGAGCGACGGGGCGCAGCTCGCGAAAGTCAAACGGTGTTCCCTCGACCGGAGCGATCTCGCCGGTGGGGATATTCTGCTCGTTGATGGGCAGGTAGTGGGCAGCGTTGGCAACAAAGAAGTGCTCGCAGTCCATGCCGGCGTTATGGCCGGCAAGGTTAAAGTATGTGTGGTTGGTCATGGACACGTAGGTGGCGCGGTCGCTCTCGCAGCCATACTCGATGCGAAAGACGCCGGTGCGTGTAACGGAAAACACGGCCGTAAAGGTGCGGTTGCCGGGAAGGCCCAGTTCGCCATCCTCAAGCGAGGTGGTCATGCGCACGGCGTTGTGAGTCTCGTCGAGCTCAACGTCCCACACGCGTTTATGCAGACCGTGCTCAAGATCGCTGTGCAGGTTGTTGGCGCCCTCGTTGGCGGGCATATGCCAGTCCGTACCGTCGATGGTGATCGTGGCGCCCGCGGTGCGGTTTGCCACGGGGCCGATGGTCGCGCCAAAGCAGGCGGGGTTGTCAAAGTAATCCTCGAGCTTATCGAAGCCCAGCACCACATCGCGCACGTTGCCGGGAATGTCGGGCACATCGATACCCAGCACGGTGGCGCCATAGTCCATAATGCGAACGCAGATCTCGGGCCCGTTGAGGGTGTAACGATGAACGGGGGTACCGCACGGCGCGGTGCCGAAAAGCTCGGAAGTGATCATTTGGTTCCTAACATCGAGGTATTTCCGACAAACTGTAGCGCGAACAGGCGAGATTATCACTACACCCCACTAAAGCAGGGGGTATTTTTCTCAAAAAAGTGATGATTGGAGCTGTGCGGGCGTTCATTTCTGACGCGCGCGAGTCTGTTACAATTTGTTCGTTACTGTTTGAATGATATGCACGCATAGAACGGCGAGGATTCATCGTGATTAAGGCAGAGCGACAGGATAGGGTTCGCCAGCTGCTCGAAGAGCAGGGAACGGTCTCGGTCAAGGAGATTTCGGATGCACTGGGTGTCTCGGATATGACGATTCGCCGCGACCTTGAGGAACTTGCGAGCCTGGGCGAGATCGAGCGCGTGCACGGCGGAGCCCGCAGTGCGCAGGGTCGTCCCCACGCTATGTTGCGCCATGAGTATTCGCACAGCGAAAAGCGCACGAAGCATGCCGAGGAAAAGCTGCAGATCGCGCGCCGCGCCGTGGAGCTTATCGAGGAGGGCTCGACCATCTTTTTGGGTACAGGCACCACGGTTGAGCAGATGGCTTCGATGCTGCCGGCATTTCGCCTGCGCATCGTGACCAATTCGCTTTCGGTATTTAACCTGCTCGAGGCGCGCGAAGACTGCGAGCTGTGCCTCGTGGGCGGTATGTACCGTCGCCGCACCGCCGCTTTTGTGGGACCAACGGCCGAGGATACCCTGCGCGCGCTGGGCATCGACGCGGCATTTATCGGTGCCAACGGCATTCTGGATGGCGACGTATCTACGTCCAACATGGACGAGGGCCGCATCCAGCAGCTCGCCTTTAGCAAGGCCGATTCACGCTACTTGATCGCCGACTCCAGCAAGATCGGCAAGCGCGACTTCTATACCTTCTGCCGCCTGGACAGTTTGGACGCCGTGGTGTGCGAGCCGGGTATTGCCGCCGAGGATCGCGCCGCCATCGAGGAGCACACGCAG
>CAVEET010000056.1:0-3075 GCA_963614835.1 Bulleidia sp.
CGGCAATACGCTTGAGGATCCTTAAAAGAAAGTCCAGTTTATCCTTCCCACTCCAACCTCCCATTTCCCGATGTCCAAGAAATGGGAGGCAGTTCACAGGCACCTTTGTGGTGGTTTTTGTTTAAGCGCCGGCGATGATGAGGGCTGGACGTGCGCTGTCGGTGGCCTCGGCGATTGAGGTGGCGACGGCATGATCGGGGTCACGGTCCATCACGATGGCGTCGACATCGGCAAGCTCGGCAAAACGGTACATGCCGCGTCCGTTGACCTTACTGGCGTCCATGAGGGCGACGCTTTGATGGGCTCCGGCGATCATAGCTGTTTTGGTCTCGGCCATCTGGGGAAAGTCGGTCGTAAAGCCGCAGCCGGGAACAAAAGCGCCAGGGCACATGACGGCAAGATCGGCGTGGACCATTTGGAGAGCCTGCATGGTAAGTGGGCCGTACAGATAGCGATGACCTTTGCGCAGTGCCCCGCCCAGCATGACGACATCGACCGAGGGCATGCTCTCGTCAATATAATCGGCGATGGTAATGTCGGCCGTGATAACGGTGATGCCGTCGCGCTGATCAAGGAGCCGGACGAACTCGAGCGCCGTGGTGCCCGAGTCGACGAGCAGCGTGTCGCCGTCATTGACGAGCTCGATGGCGCTTTGCGCGATGGCCTGCTTGGCGGCGACGTTGACATTGATGCGGCGATCCTGCGTGGAAACAGTCAGACGCTTGTGGAGCGATACGGCGCCACCATGCGTGCGGCGCAGCTTGCCGGACTCCGCGAGTGCGTCCAGGTCGGCGCGGGCGGTGACGGAGGACACGCCAAAGGTCTGGGCGATTTCTGCTACCTGCACCGAGGCATTATGCTCGAGCATTTCCATGATGGCGGCACGACGCTCATCGGCGAAGGCTCGGGTTGTTGCGTGGGCCATAGCTGCTCCATTCTCGGCAAAATTTGCAGGAATTGTGTTGACTCTATTTTCGTTCATTTTCTTTTTGAGTAAGAAAACACCTTTCGATTACTTATCTTTTCTATAAAAGAAAGACGCTGAACGCCTATAATTCAATATCGAACATGTCCACTCTGCTCAAATTCCTTCCGTTTACTTTTCAAAAACGACGGTATTGACCTGCATGGGCTCAATATCTCGCACGTGCAAAGCCGCTGAATTTCATACAATGAGCGCAGTAAAACGCAAGGTAAAACGCCTTGTGAACAACTACGCCCGATGTCCAGATGCGGGCGAGGGAGAGGAGCAAACGCTCATGGCACTTGTTACCACCGAAAAGATGCTCAAGGACGCTCAGGCCGGCCACTACGCCGTCGGCGCGTTCAACGTCGAGAACCTCGAGTTTGTTATGGCCGTTCTGGCCGCTGCCGAGGAGACCAAGTCCCCCGTCATCATGCAGACCACCCCGGGCACCATCAAGACCGCTGGTCTGGACTACTTCTACGGCATGGTCAAGGCTGCCGCCGAGCGCGCTTCCGTGCCCGTCGCTCTGCACCTCGATCACGGCGATGGCTATGACCGCTGCATGCAGGCTTTCCGCACGGGCTACACCTCTGTCATGATCGACGGTTCGCACGAGTCCTTCGAGGACAACATCGCCCTGACCAAGTCCGTCGCCGACGCTGGCCGCGCCATGGGCGTGCCCGTCGAGGCTGAGCTTGGTAAGGTTGGCGGCAAGGAGGACGACGGTCCTGCGGTTGAGGGCGAGAGCCCCTACACCGATCCTGCCGAGGCCAAGGAGTTCGTCGAGCGCACCGGCTGCACCTCTCTCGCTATTGGCGTTGGCACCAGCCACGGTGTGTACACGAGCGATCCGCACATCGAGCAGTCCGTGGTCAAGGCCATCCGCGACGCCGTCGACGTGCCGCTGGTTCTGCACGGCACTTCCGGTGTGCCCGATGAGCAGGTCGCCGAGGCCGTGAAGAGCGGCATCTGCAAGGTTAACTACGCCACCGAGCTGCGTCAGGCCTACACCAAGGGCTTCATGGCCTACATGGCCGAGAACCCCGCCTGCTTCGACCCCAAGAAGCCGGCCAAGGAGGGCATGCGTGAGATCACCGAGCTGGTTAAGATCCGCATGACCAACCTCAACTCTGTGGGCAAAGCAGAGTAACAGCAAGGGTACTCCGACTCGCTACATATCCCGGGGAGGGACGAGGGCTTAGTTCCCCAATCGTCCTCGGGCATGCAAAAAGCCTCGCTGCGCACTTCGTGCGGCGAGGCTTTTTGCCCCCTGCGGAAAGATTGGGGAACTAAGCCCTCGTCCCTCCCAAGTTGACCTGCTCGAGGTCGTCGCCCTTGTGGCGTTAGGTCTGAAAATAATAAGAAGCCTTCGCGCTGCGGAATAATTTTGGAAACTAAGTACGGGACCCGCCCAAACCGTCCTGCTCAATCGCCCTTGTGGCGTTGGGGCTAAAAGGGTGGGACGCGTGGGTTATTTGGTTGTTAGGGTTAGTAGGTCGTTGGGGGTTTTGAGGTTGTAGGTGGCGTTTGGGATATCTTGGTGTGATCCCCATGCTGCTCTGGCAAAACTGACCCCTGCTGAAGTTGCGCATTGTTCGTCGTAGACGGTGTCGCCAACGTAGACGACGTTGCCAGGATTCGCGCCCGTACGTCGGAGATATTCGAGCATGGGTGCGGGCGAAGGCTTGTGCTCGGTTGTGTCTTCGACAAGGATGATGTGTTCAAAAAACTTATCGAAGCCAAAGGGTGCAATTTCTTCTGCGTATTCGTCGCGCGCACGTGAGGAGACGATGCCAAGTTTGCAGCCGCTATCGGCGAGTGTTGCGATGACTTCAAGCAAGCCTGGAAACACGCTGATGGTGCTTTTAAAGCTGGCAGCAACTTGGCACCAGCGATTCAACGTTGCCTGCGAGTAGATTCCAAGTTTCTCAAGGGCATCCTTGCCGGGTATGCCGAGGGCAAATTCAAGCTCGTGTCGGGGGAGCGTTTTGCCGGCCTCTTCTTGGACAATCTGGACAAGCGATGATAGAACGCTTTCTTCTGTATCTGCCAATGTCCCATCAACGTCAAATACGATATGGTCAAAGTGCTTCATATGGTTGCTCCTC
>CAVEET010000057.1:0-7426 GCA_963614835.1 Bulleidia sp.
AAATGTCACCCTCAGCGGTGAAATAGAACATTACCGCAGATAAATGCCATATTTGGTAAAACGCGTTACCAAACGACAATGCCCCGCCCACGCAATCACGTGGACGGGGCATTGCTCTAGGTATGCGGTCAGCGACCCTGTGCTTTTACTTAAGCTCGGGCCAGTAACCCTTGTTGGCCTCGATCATGTCGTCGAGAACTTCCTTGGCGACCTTCATCGACGGCACGGTCTTGTTGAGCGTAAAGGCCTTGAGCGCCTTCTCGTACGAACCCTCGATCGTAGCCTCGACCACGAGCTTCTCGGAGTTCAGCTGCTGCATCATAAGACCCTGCTGGAACAGCGGAATGTTGTCGCGGCTGATGACCTCGGGGCCGTTCTTGCCAATGTAGGCAGGCAGCTCGACCATAGCGTCGTAGGGCATGTTGGGGATAGCGCCCTTGTTCTCGCAAATGACCAGGAAGCGCTGCTTGGTATCGTTCTTCAGAGCGATGGCCAAGTCGGCAATCCAGTCGCCGTGGCTGCCCGCATAGAACGTGCTCTCGTCGATCTCGCCCGTCTTCTCGTAGTGGTCGATGCCGTCGAAGAGGTTCTTCTCGCGCGTCTCCTCAACCTCGTTAGCACGGGTGCGCTCGGGGTTGGAATGCTCGACGAACTCCTTCTGCTGCAGGTAGTAGTTCAGATACGTGTTGGGCAGGTACTCCGGGAAGCACTCCATGATCTCGTACTCGCCCTTCCAGACGTAGTACCAGCTGCCCTTAGTGTGGCGGTTCTGCTCGGGATGCTCGTCGGCGGTCTCCTCGGGCTTCTTTGCCATGAGCGAGCCCATGCCCTTGAGGTAAGAATCGGGCAGCAGAATCTCATGCTCCTTGATATACTCGCGCAGCTGCGGGAGCACCTCCTCGCCCTTGTGGCGAATCGAGGTGAACCAACCAAAGTGATTGAGGCCAAAGTAATCGTACTCAACATCCTTCTTGTCGATATCGAGCGCGGCGCAAACCACGTCGATAATCGCGATCGGCATGTCGCAGATGTTGATGATGCGAGCGTTGGGACGCAGCACACGGCAGCCCTCGGAGACGATGGCGGCAGGGTTGGAGTAGTTGAGAATCCAGTAGTCCTTCTTGGCGTACTTCTCAACGTCGTCGATCAGCTCGACCATGGGGAAGATGGTGCGCATGCCGTAGGCAAGGCCGCCGCAACCGCAAGTCTCCTGGCCCACGCAGCCGTGACGCAGCGGAATCTTCTCGTCCTGCTCGCGCATGGCGTAGCCGCCCACGCGCATCTGGGCAAACACGAAGCTCGCGTCGGTGAAAGCCGTCTTTTTGTCGGTAGTCACCGTGAGCTTGATGTCCAGGCCAAGGTCCTCGTGCAGAATCCAGTCCACGAGAACGCCGATCTTGCGCTGGCGCTCCTCGTTGATGTCGTACAGACGAATCTCGTCAACATCGAGCTCGTCCTTGCGCAGGGCGATGGACTTGACGATGCCGGGGGTAAAGGTGGATCCGCCACCACACAGAGTAATGATCATTGTTTACTGCTCCTTCTCAATTGCGTTTTCGACCTTGTCGCGCATCTCGGCGACCTTCATGCCAAAGATGATCTGGATATTGTTACCGTTGCGGTTGATGCCGCTGTTGGGTACGTGGTTGATGAGGCTCTCATCGATGAGGTCCGGGTTCTTAACGTTCACGCGGAGACGTGTAAAGCAGTTCTCGAGCTCCTCGATGTTGTCCTTGCCGCCAAGACCTGCGACCAGGTCGGCAATGCCAGCATCGACGCCCTCTGCGGGAGCCGCGGCAACAGCGCCCTGCTTCACCGCAACAGATGCGGCGGCCTCGCCCTCGGCAACGGACTCGGCGAGCTCGGACTCCTCCTCGCGACCAGGCGTGTGGAGGTTGAGCTTCTTAATAAGGAAGGTGAAGAGGAAGAAGTACAGGGCGGCGTTGACGACTCCAAGCACCAGCATAACCGGCCAGTTGGTCTTGTCGACACCGAGGACCAGGTTGGAGACCACGATGTTGATGATGCCGCCTGCAGTCGAAGCGGGCACGGAGAGGACCTTGAGCAGGACCAGGAAGATGCCGGAAAGAACCGAGTGAACGACAAAGAGCACGGGAGCGGCAAAGACAAAGAGGAAGTCCATGGGCTCGGTCACGCAGGAGAGCACAGCGGTGATGATCAGCGGGATGATAACGGCTTTGGTCTTATCCTTGTTCCCCTTGTAAGCGGTGACGATAAAGGCGAGACCGATACCGATGTAGGGCCACAGGTTGTTGAAGGTGTAGCTGTTGAAATAGGTGCTATCGGAGAAGGGCTGGCCCGTCATTGCCATCTCGGCAACACGGATGGGATAGGCGCCGGCGATAACCTGATCGCCCAGCGTAAGGGTGCCACCCACATCGGAGAACTGGAACGGGGTGTAGATGAGGTGGTGCAGACCGGTGGGAACAAGCAGCTTGTTGAGCATGCCGTAGATAAACAGACCGATGTTGCCCGACTCCTTAATGATGCCGGCAACGGAGGAGATGGCACCCTGAACCGGAGGCCAAACGATGCAGAAGCCAGCGCCCATGATCCAGGAAATGATGATCATGATCAGGAACGGAAAGCGAACGCCCGAGAACATCGAAAGGGCAATGGGGAACTGTTTGTTCGAGTACTTGTTGAACACGGCACCGGTGATGCAACCAAGGATGATGCCACCAAACACGCCGGTATCGAGCACCTGGATGCCCATAACGGTGCTCTGGCCGGTTCCGGTAAGACCGAGCATGCCGCTCGCATCGGCAAGAGAGCCGGTGGCGTTGAGCACGATGTTGTTAGCCTGCAGGAACAGGAAGAACGACATCAGGGCGATCAGCGAAGCATGGCCCTTGTTCTTCTTTGCCATGGCGCCGGCGATGCCAACGCAGAACAGAATCGAGAGGTTATTGATGATAAACATCAGCGACTGATAGACAACGGCGCCCACAAGCTGGAACGGACCGGAGCCCAGTACGGGGACCAAAGCGCAGATGGTCTTGTTGGTCAGAATGATACCCACGATGAGCAGGATGCCGGCAACCGAGAGATACATCATCGGCTGAACGATCGACTTCGCGAACACCTCCAACGGCGCTTTGAAATTGAACTTCTTTTTTGCGGTCATAGCGGTACTCCCCTTCCTTTTCCGCAAATTGAGACAGATGTGCCCTGGACAAGACCGTAAGTCCTGCCTTATATCAATCGATGTGTGGGCACGTTATGCCTAGAGACCAGGTTCTCCAAGCAGGTTAACAATGTGATATGCGAGATAACTCTTCTCGGCATCGGTAACGGCAACGTTATAGGTAGACGACAAGTGGGCGGCTATGGCGTCCGCGCATGAGAATGCGCAGGGATACGCCGTTTCATCGATTCGGAACAGCGCGTCTCCGTTGATTTGCCCTGCCGTAGGATCGAGTGCTCGCTGTGCGAAAAACTGCAGGTGACGAACGAAACGTTCGTAAGGCAACGAGGTGTCGTCGAGGGTCGTAGCATAGCGCTCGGAAACAATCGCGAGCACGTCGCGAACAAGCTGGACCGAAACGATCAGGCGGTCAGAGCGCTGCGGCATGGTGGCGTTGACGATATGCAAGGTAATGAAACCCTGCTCTTCTTCGCTCATCTGGATGCCCATATACTCCTTGATAATCTGCAGCGCACGGCCCGCAAGTGCATACTCCTTGCGATAGAACTACTGGATCTCGAGCAGCAACGGATTCTCACAGGAGACGCCCTTGCGCTCGCGCTCCAAAGCAAGGCTGATATGGTCTGCGAGAGCAATGAGAATCTTGTCGTTGATATCAACATTGAGCTCTCGACGGAGCATCTGAACGATGTCCTCGGAAATCACGAGGTTGACGGTGGGGATGGACTCCAAAAGATGTGCCAAGCGGTCAATCGTACGCGAATCCTGAGAAGTTCCCTCCTGCAACGCGTAGGTCTTTTCGACCGACGTCTCATCGATGGCATCGCCGGCATGGCGACCAAAGCAGAGGCCTCGACCGATGACGATGAGCTCGGAGCCATCGTCCGAAGTGACCATTGCGACGTTGTTGTTAAAAACTCGCTTGATAACCACGGTACCCACCACAAGAATTTACTCGGAAAGCCAGACGACAGGCTCTTTAACAGCAACAGGGCCGGAAGCATGCTCACGAAGAGTCGAGTTCTCCGAACGCTCGCACACGATAACGAAGACCGTGGGATCAAAGCCGGCAGCGCGAACCACGTCGAAATCGACCTCGACGAGGGGCTGGCCCGCGTCGACATGGTCACCCTGGGCAACAAGCGCATGGAAGCCCTTGCCCTCAAGTTTAACAGTGTCGATTCCGATATGCAGCATCACCTGAGCAGAGCTGTCGTCGGACATGATGCCCAGCGCGTGCTCAGTCGGAAACAGCGCCGCGACGGTGCCGGAAACAGGAGCGCACACCGTTCCCTCTTGGGGAACCACGGCAACGCCATCGCCCACTGCACGGCTGCTAAAAGCGGGGTCATTGGTATTTTCTAGATGAACAAGCTCGCCGGAAACGGGAGCGAGGATTTCGAACTCGGAAGCCGCAGTCGTCTGCTTATCCGAGCCACCCATTAGGCGAGAAAAGAAACCCATGGTGACATGTCCCTTCATAAATATAGCCCAACCAAAATCAATCGAATGCGCCCATTGAGACGCTCGTGATCAAAGACTTTGGTTAGGCCCACGTCCGAGGGGACTCGGTAACCTTCCGCATTTCTTTTACGGGGGTTATTGTAGACAAGCCCAAAGCCGGAACAATCATTATGACCGGCGAACGGTATTTTTTCTCCGATAAACGGTATTTATGCGGCACTTAGGGACGTTCCTTTTCTGCCGGCACCCAGGGACACTCCTCGCTCTGGTGCATTGGGGTCAGGTTACTTTGCACCAATCATGAGTTGCGGTGAAATAGGGACTGAAAAGCCGCTCAAAAGGTCAAAACAGTCCGTATTCCACCGCAACTTCAAGACGTTGGTGCAGATTAACCTGTCCCCCTTGCACCAAAAAGGGCTCCGAGCATAGTCTGCTCGGGGCCCTTGGTTCGCATCGCTCTAGCGGGCGATGCGTATGTTATTTGCGCTTGCCGCCGCCGTCGCCGGGACGACGGGAGCTGCCGCCGCGCTTGCCGCCACGATTGTTACCATAGCTGCCACGGTTATCGCGACCGCCGGCACGACCGCCACGGGAGCCAGCCTGGTTGCCGCCACGCCCACCGCGATAGCCGCCACGGCGCTCCTCGCGGGTGTCATCGTAGTTGCGCCAGTCATCGCGACGATCGCGGCTGGCACGCGGGTCGCGACGATCGCGCGACTCACCCGAGCGACCAGCGCTGCCGCGGCCACCGTTGCCGCGGGCGCCTTCACGACGCTCAGCGCCGCGGCCGCCCTCGCGGCCTCCGCGCTCGTCAAAGCGCTTGCCGCCGCGGGTACCACACTCGTCACGCGAACCACGACCCTCGCCGCCACGGCGCTCATCACGACCGCCGCGCTCGTCATTACGACCGGAGCGACGACGGTCGCCCGAGCCGCGCTTGCCGCCATGCGAGCCACGGCCCTCGTCCCCGCGCTCAACACGGCGACGACCGCCTCGGTCCTCGTCCTCGCGACGACGGCGATGCGCCTCACCCTGGAACTGCTTGGCACGGCGCTCGGCACGGTTGCCGCGCGAAGCCTGCTCGACGGCAGCAGCACCGCCGCGCTCCTCGGCAGCCACCTCGCGGGCCACGCTCTCCACAGCCTCGTCCACGCGAGCCTGAACGCCCTCGCGCACGCGGGTCTTGCCGCCGCGCTTGGGACGGCTCGGACGCTCGCCGTCGCCACGACGCTCGTCGCGGCCGCGGTTGGAACGACCGGCCACATCGCCGTAGTCATCGCCGTTGCGCTTGCCGTCGCGACGTGCCTGCTCAAGCTTCTTCTTGCTCTTGGACTTGCCGCGCTTGGTCTTCTTCTTCACCTTAAAGGCCGCAGGGTCGCGCTCGGGGTCAACCGCGGGCGGGTTGGGTCCCACATGCAGGTCGCCGGCCTCGTAGATGTCGGCCGTCTTGTCCATGAGCTTCTCGATCTCGTAGAACTCATCGACATCCTGCTCGGTCACAAACGTGATGGCCCAGCCCAGCTCGCCGGCACGGCCCGTACGGCCAATACGGTGGATGTAGTCGGTCGGCTCGGCCGGCACGTCAAAGTTCACGACGTAGCGCACGTCGCTGATGTCGATGCCGCGGGCGAGCACGTCGGTCGCCACCAGCACGTCGACGGTGCCGTCGCGGAAGGCCGAAAGCGCGCGCTCGCGCTGCGCCTGGCTGCGGTTGCCGTGAATCGCGGCGGCCTTGATGCCCTTACGCTCCAGACGACGGCAGCAGCTGTCGGCGCGGTGCTTGGTGCGCATAAAGACGATAGTGCGCTCCGGGCCCTCCTTTTTGAGGAACTCGGGCAGCAGGTTGTTCTTGGCCTCGATGGACACCGGGAACACAAACTGGTCGACGGTGTCGGCGGTCGACGTGGCAGGCGCGATCTCCACGCGGGCCGGGTCGCTCACCAGGTCGGTGATCTCGCCCACGGCCTCCTCGTCGAGCGTGGCCGAGAACAGCAGCGTCTGGCGCTCGGCCGGCGTCTCGCGCACAATACGGCGAACGGCGGGCAAAAAGCCCATGTCGAGCATGCGGTCGGCCTCGTCCAGCACCAGCACCTTGACCTCGTTCAGGTGGCAGGCGCCCTGTTCGATCAGGTCGACCAGGCGGCCCGGCGTGGCCACCAGGATGTCGCAGCCGTACTTGAGGGCCGCGGTTTGCGGATTGTAGCTCACGCCGCCCACGACAGTCACGGCGACATGGCCGGTGACGTCGGCAATCTTGCCGGCGACCTCGTCAATCTGCTGGGCGAGCTCGCGCGTGGGGGTGATGACGAGCATCGCGGGGCCGCGGCCGTTGCCCTCGGGCTTCTTGGCGCCGCGACGGCGGTTGCGGCCGCCACGCTCGCGCACGGGCTTGGGCGGAGCGATGTGCTCCAGGTTGTTCATGGTCGGCAGCAGGAAGGCAGCCGTCTTGCCGGTGCCGGTCTGAGCGGCGGCAAGCAGGTCGCGGCCCTCGAGCACCACGGGAATCGAGCCGGCCTGCACGGGCGTCGGCGCCGTGTAGCCCAGGTTCTCGATGGCACGAAGTATCTCGTCCGAAAGGCCCAGCTCGTCAAAGGCGGGCAGGCTCTCGGTCGCGGACTCAACGGTCTCGGCGGCGCTGGCCTCGTCGGCAGCATCAAAGGCAGCCTGGGTCATGGCCTCGCGGGCCTCGTCCAGAATCTCGGCGTCCGTGACGTCGGATACAGAATTACGCATATGTTGTTGTTCCTTATCTGCACGCGTTATGGGCACGGCATGCGGCCGCGCGAGCGTGCT
>CAVEET010000058.1:0-8210 GCA_963614835.1 Bulleidia sp.
CCCGCACCGCCCACTCACTCGGCATCCGCATTCTTTTTGAACTGGGCAAACGCGCTCCACACCGCGCCGTTCCTGCGCTATCGTGGGACAGCTCACGTAGATTAAGGCCCCGTCGCGGGGCGCCCCATACATAGAAAGCGAGAACCCATGGCACTGACAGGAGCCCAGGTCAAGCAGCTTCGCAGCATGGCCCATCACCTCAACCCCGCTATCATCATCGGTAAGTCCGATGTCAACGAGGGCACCGTCGAGCAGACGGTCGCCTACCTGGAGAAGCACGAGCTCGTTAAGTGCTCCGTGCTCGATGGCTCCAGCCTTTCCGCCCGCGAGGCCGCCGAAGAGCTCGCTGAGCGCTGCCACGCCGAGGTCGTCCAGGTCATCGGTCGCAAGTTCTCGCTGTATCGCGAGTCCTCGCGCAAGGACATCGAGAAGATCAAGCTCGTCTAAGAGCCAATGATCCGGCGAGCCAACATATAGCAAGCTTACGGGTGCCCAAGTACTTCGGGCGCCCGTTTTTCATCGCTCGACCAGCACGCGATTGAGCCGCCCCTCCACCAAGCGCTCGTATAGACGCCGCGTCTCGGGCTCGGGCACGCCATTGACCTGCTCCCTCAGATGGTGCATATGCCCGCTGTACAGCTCGACGATATCGCGCCGCCGCCCCGCCGCACTGTAGACGCGCATGGCGCAGCGCACCATATCCTCACGCGCCGTTTCCTGCCGAAGCCCCGACTCCGCCAGCCAAATCGCCGACTGCAGATCGTTTTCTTCTAGAGCGGCATTTGCTCCCTTAATCATGCAATCGATGTACTTTGACTGCATAATGCGTCGCATGCGCAAAAAGTAGGTGGGATTGCAGCCATTGGGAACATACAGCGGTCCGGCATAAAGCTGCTCAATCTTAAGGCACAGCTCAACTAAATGGGGCCCGCGCGCACCCGTGCGATTTCCCAAAACCTCGCGGCTTATCTGGTCAAACAGCCGTACATCGGTCTTGACGTAGTCGCCGTTGAGTCCGATGCATTCATTTTGGATGAGCACACACGACTTGCCGTCTGGCGTCGGCCCCAAAGCCGACCGCAAGCGCGATATCGTCGAGTACAGGTTATTGCGGGCGCTATTGAACTCGGCATGGGGCCACAGCTCCATGGCCAGCGTCTCGCGGTCGACGAGCGCATCCATGCCCAGCGCAAGCCGCTCGGCAAGTGTCGCCGCCTTCTTGCGGCGCCACATTTTGTCCGTGATGGGAAACCCGTCGCGCTCGGCGCGAAACGCACCAAACATGCGAATCTCGATATGGTCGATGGTATCAACGGCTTCAACCTCGCCGGCCTGGAACAGGTGCTCGCCCTCCCCTTCCAGATCGTCGCGCAGCGAGTACCGCGTCAGCTCGCGCACGGGAAGCTTCTTGCGTATCCTGCCCGCCGGCTCGCCCAGACAATGCATGGCAAGGCGCGCAAAGAGCCGATACGATGGCTCTAGAATCCCCGCACGATTCATGGACATCCAGGCCGCAAGATCGCTGTCTCGGCCCGCACAGGCCAAATGCAGCGCCACCATCCAGGCTTCTGCGCCACCAACCTGCGTCTGGCTTATATCGAGTAGTTCCGCTTCCTCGCGCACCGAAACCATCGAGGTGTTACGCAGATATGCCGCGCGTTCCAGCAGCAATGCGTTATCGCGCATGTACGCAATCGACTCCTCGGCAAGTTTGAGCACTTGGACCGCACGGAACTTTGCATTAACCGGCCGCCCCTCTGCCAGCGACTGCCAGCCTTCTAGCAACAGGCCAAACAGCTGAATCTGGTTGTCGCGCATGCGCACGGCAAAACGATCGAGCTCGTTGAACGCCGCGTCGTCGGTTACCGGCAAGCCGGAAAGGAGCCGCCGTGCCGCCAACACCATGCGCACCCAGATAGCCATCGCCTTAAGCCCGCGTACGTCGAGCGCCTCCCGCACCACCGTCATCTCGTCGTCGCGCTCGTCGGTTCCCGCAAACGACCCGTCAAAGAGCTCCACCAGCATACTATCGGCCCGTATAACAATCCCCGCGATGTCGAGCTCGCAGTCGTAGGCCTTGCTCGTTTTGAGCTGCTGTAGAACGCCGCCGTCATCTCCCCGCTCGGTCAGGCACCGCTTGACCTCGATATGCGCAGACAACATATCGAGTGCGGTATGGGATGTCTCGATTTCTGGCACGGCCAGGTTCGTAGGAAGCCCAAGCCCGTTGTCCCCATAGCAAACAGCCGTCAGCGTCTGGGCCACCCTCCATGAAACAGGGTCTATTTCGCAGGCCGCCCGTTCGCCCCCGCGCTCGATGACCGATGCCATATAGCGGGCGAGCTTTGTGTTGGACACGCTGACCGCTGCCAGATATACGCCAAGCGCCTCGGCAGGCGTTGGCTCTAGAGCCGGATCGTCGGCATCGATCGTGCCCAGCGCTGCTCGGCAGATATCGGCCCCGTGCCCCGTCAGAGCAAGATCGACCCCATACTGTCCAGCAAGTTCAAGGACCGCTTCACGGTCCAAAAAGGCGTCTGCCAGGCCCATCGCCGCATCGCATCGGCCCGCCTTAAGCAAAATCCGGGCCGCCCTCGGAACAAGTTCGGGGCGAACCTCGGCCACCAACTTACGCAAGCGCAAGCGTCCGTTATCCTCCGTGCCCAGACACGTAAAACTCCGCTCGGCGGGATCCAAGCCAAAGATCGGGTAATCTCGTACAAGGTAGGACTGGTCGACCATCGACAGTCTCACCCCACAAGCCTCGAGCTCTGCGATATTGCCCTCGCCCATCAAAACCATGAGACATGCCACGCAAAACAGCGCATTATTGTCGAGTGAAGCCAGATCGGCAAGTGCCGCACCATATACGTTGACAATCTCGTTTTCGAGCAGACCGGCTACGTCGCCTTGGCCATACAGACCCGTCTGCAATGCCGAAACGAGCTCGGGCACGCCCTGCGTGAGCTGATAAAAGTCGAGCGATGTGCTGATCGAAAACGCCGATGCCCACGCCGAATACTCATAGGCATGCACCTTGAGCATCTGCGCATTGATCTTAACCGAATCGCCCAGCCCATGAATCAGCTGACGATTTGAAGGACGGCAGGAGATAAAGACCCCTACCCCCATAGCGCGCAGGCCGCGAATCCTGTCGATGAGGTCTTCGGTATCGTGCTGATCGAGGTTTGGCACATTATCAATCGCGATAAGGGAGTGCGGTTTGTCTTTGAGTTCTTCGGTTACCACCTCGAGCTGCATAAACACCTCGCGCCCAATGGCACGATCGGCCTCGATAATCCGCACGGGGCCTCGCGTCGGGTCGCATTTAACCTCATGGGTGTACTGCAGCAGCACCGAGGTCTTCCCAAACCCGTCGGGCGCATAAAGAACCACGATGCCGGCCTTTCGGCCCTTGGCGATAAGCTCATTCATCAAGCGTTCGCGTCGCACCATATAGCCTCCGCCCAGCGGCATCAGCTCGAGCTCGTCTATACTGCTCAAATCGTTTACCATGCCCGCTCCTCAACTCGACCGTATGGACACTGTAGCCGCAAGACCATACAAGCCGCGCTATGAATAGAGCGACCTTGTGTTTTAGGTTGTCTTTTGGTACGCAAGCGGCAAGTTTTTGTACAGCGAGGGCCGATTGTTATTAATCCCCCGACTAATCGGTCTTTAAGCAGGTAAATGAGCTTGTCAGCTTGTCCCATCTAAGCGGCAGTGTAACGCAGATGAACAAGGTTCAGCCATGTCATTCAACTCGCCTAGCACCCGCTACCGTCTACGACCTTTTAGTGGCATTTTTGCATAGAATCTGGTATAGAATGAATCAAGCTGTTGGGCATCCGGCGTTCGTCAAGCTTGCGGCAAGATTTTGGTCAAGTGGGCAAAAAGGGATAGCAAAAAGGCCCCCGCAAAGCGGAGGCCTTAGGCAAGGCTATGTCGAGCTGCAGGATTCGCGCTACTCGCAGAGCGAAAGGGCGGCCTCGTCGGCAACGACAACGCAGTTGGTGTGCAGCTGCAGGATCGAAGCCGGGCACTCGGGCGTAACCGGACCATAGCACATGTCATGCACGGCCTGAGCCTTGGCCTCGCCGTTGGCGACGACCAGGATCATGCGGGCATACATGATGGTCTGGGTACCCATGGTGTAGGCCTGACGGGGAACATCGTCGATGCTGTCGAACAGGCGGCTGTTGGCCTGAATGGTGCTCTCGGTGAGGTCGACGCAGTGCGTGCCCTTGGAGAAGTGGTCATCGGGCTCGTTGAAGCCGATGTGGCCGTTGTTGCCAATACCGAGCAGCTGCAGATCCGGGTAACCGGCCTCGGCGACAATCTTGTCGTACTCAGAGCAGGCAGCAGCGGCGTCGGGGTTGGAACCGTCGGGCACATGCGTGTTGTTCAGGTCGATGTTGATGTGATCGAAGAAGTTCTCACGCATGAAGTAGTGATAGCTCTGGGGATCGTCGTGCGAAAGGCCGCGATACTCGTCCAGGTTGTAGGTGCTGACCTCGGCAAAGTCGACGTCGCCCTTCTTGTACCAAGCAGCGAGCTGCTTGTAGGCACCGATCGGGGTGGAGCCGGTGGCAAGGCCCAGCACACAGTCGGGCTTGAGGATAACCTGCGCCGAGATAATATTAGCGGCCTTGCGGCTCATATCCTCATAGTCTTTAGCTTTAATGATCTTCATTACGCGTCCTTTCTCGTACAAGAGAGGCAAGGCTCCCTTACAAGCACTTGCCCGCGGCCCGCGTCGGCCGCAACCAACGTGTGCGGCCACCAGGGCGAGGTCGCGTAATGTATGTGTCTCGTGTCTAGCCGCGTCGAGGCCCCTGCCCGTCCACGGTGACCCAAAGCTGTTTAGCCTCGGACGTTTCCCATCTTGCCACGGAGGGCGTCCTCTTTCAAGGGCGCCCTCCGTAAACGTGTTTGAATTGTAGGCTAATGGCCACGTGCACTTGCTAGCGCTCGCGAGCAACGATGAGCTGGTCCATCTCTTCGACATGCACGCCAACGGAGCCCTTGATGCTCGAGAACTCAACGGAGTTGCACACCAAGATGGGAACCGTCACATCGTAGCCCTCGGCAGCAATTGCCTCGCGATCGAACTCAATGAGTACATCGCCCTTATGGACGATGTCACCCACTTGCGCATGTACGGTAAAGTGCTTGCCCTCGAGCTGAACAGTGTCCAAGCCAACGTGGATGAGCACGTCCAAGCCATCGACCGTGTTAAGCGCAACGGCATGTCCCGTGGGAAAAATGGCCTCGACCTTGGCATCAGCCGGTGCAATCACACGCGTTCCGGTGGGCTGAATCGCCACGCCCTGGCCCAAAAGGCCGGTGGCAAACGTCTGGTCGTTTACCTCGGAGAGCGGAATGACGTCGCCCGAGATGGGAGCATCCAGCGTAAGGACCCGACCACGCATACCAAAAGACCTTAGGACTTTAGTGAACATGCTCCCCCTCGGACATACCGATCAACCAAAATAACCTTAACAGTTTACCACTTGGCACCCGTTTTTGACCATTAGGGAAGTTCGCGCTTGACAACCTCGACGATGTCGTCGACAACGCGCTGGGTCAGCTCGTGCGTCTCGGCCTCGGCCATCACGCGGACCAGCGGCTCGGTACCGCTCGGGCGCACCAGAATGCGGCCGCGGCCGTCAAGCTCCTTCTCGGCAGCAGCGACGGCATCCCAGATGGGCTTGCAATCGTCCAGACCAGCCTTGTTGTCGGAATGCACGTTGACGAGTACCTGCGGGTACTTCTTCATGATGCCGGCAAGATCGGTGAGGGTACGACCGGTGCGCTTGAGCACGGCCAGCAGCTGCAGAGCCGTCACCAGGCCGTCACCGGTGGTGTTGTGCTCCAGGAAGATGATGTGGCCGGACTGTTCGCCGCCGATGACAGCGCCGTCCGCGAGCATGCGCTCCAGAACGTAGCGATCGCCCACGGCGGTCTGAACCATCTCGAAGCCCTGCTCCTTCATAGCGATGGAGAAGCCCAAGTTGCACATGACGGTCGAGACGATCTCGGAGTTGGCGAGCTTGCCGCGAGCGGCGAGGTCAGAACCGCAGATAGCCAGGATGTAGTCACCATCGATCTCATTGCCCTCGCTGTCCACGAACAGTACGCGGTCGGCGTCGCCGTCGTGGGCCAGACCGATGTCAGCATGGGTGCGCAGCACGAGCTCGCGCAGGGGCTCAAGGTGCGTAGAGCCGCACTCAACGTTAATGTCAGTGCCGCAGTAATCGGTGTTGATGGCATGGACCGTAGCACCCAGGCGCTGCAGCGCGGCGGGCGTAGTCTGGCAGGAAGCACCGTGACCGCAGTCGACGGCAACGACCAGGCCGTCGAGCCTAAGACCGTCAAGCGTATCGATGGCGTGGTCGACGTATGCCTTGCGGGCATCCTTCATCTTGATGATGTGGCCCACGCCGGCACCGGTCGGCAGCGTGTCGGCAGCCATGGCTTCCTCGGACATGACCCAGGCGCTAATCTCTTCCTCGACAGCGTCGGGAAGCTTCATACCCTTGCGGCTAAAGAACTTGATGCCGTTGAACTCCGGCGGATTGTGCGAAGCGGAGATGACGATGCCGCCATCGAGCTCGTTTTGGACGGTGAGCAGCGCCACGGCCGGCGTAGGAATGACGCCGCAGCAGTGCGGGCGGCCGCCCTCGGCCATAATGCCGGCGGTCAGAGCGCTCTCGAGCATGGTGCCCGAAAGGCGCGTGTCACGGCCGATGCAGATATCCGGACCAAGGAACTTGGTCGCCGCGCGGCCCAGGCGAAACGCGAGGTCACACGAGAGGTCGGCATTGGCGACGCCACGGACGCCGTCGGTACCGAAGATGTTCTGGGGCATAGGATCGCTCCTTCCCTAGCAGGCGATATGCAACCGCCCACCCTAGTCGAAAAAGAAAAGCGGGACCCGCCGAGGAATCGGCAGGCCCCGCTTGTACATTGTATCTCGAAAGGAGATAAAACCTTAGCGCTTGGAGAACTGGGGAGCGCGGCGGGCCTTCTTGAGGCCGTACTTCTTGCGCTCGACCACGCGAGCATCGCGCGTAAGGAAACCGGCCTTCTTGAGGTCAGCACGGTAGTCACCAGCGTTCAGAAGAGCGCGAGCGATGCCCAGGCGCAGAGCGCCGGACTGACCGGAGATGCCGCCGCCATCGCACAGAGCGATAACGTCGAACTGACCGGCAGTGTCGGTCACCTTGAAGGGAGCAAGGGCGTTCTCAACGAGCTGATGACGGCCGAAATACTGCTCGGCGTCACGCTTGTTGATGGTCACCTTGCCGGTGCCGGGGACGAGACGGACGCGGGCGACGGCGTTCTTACGACGGCCGGTACCCTGGTAGACAACGGTGTTCTCAGCCATCTTTAAGCCTCCAGCTCAATCTTCGTGGGGTTCTGGGCAGCATGCGGATGCTCGGCACCAGCGTAGACCTTAAGCTTGGTCATCTGGGCACGGCCGAGGGTGGTCTTGGGCAGCATACCGCGAACGGCGCGCTCGATGACCTTCTCCGGGTGCTTCTCCATAGCCTGGCGGAAGCTCTCAGCCTTGAGGCCGCCGTTGTAGCCGCTGTGGCGATAATAGGTCTTCGTGTCGGCCTTGTTACCGGTAAGCTGGACCTTATCGGCGTTGATGACGACAACGAAGTCGCCGCAGTCGCTGTTGGGCGTGAACTGGGGCTTGTTCTTACCGCGCAGGATCATTGCGATCTGGGTGGCAAGACGGCCCAGGACAGCACCATCGGCGTCGACGAGAACCCAGTTGCGCTGGACCTCGCCCTGCTTGGCGTAGTGAGTCGATTTCGAAATCACTTAGACTCCTCCATGTACAGTACGTGTTGTTACAGAGATTCACGGGGCTCTGCAAGTAACCCGTCCATATTACCCCGCTCGCCGTACGAGTCAACAGGTATTTTGTCTCCGACCAGAGTTTCTGCACATGTCATCCACGAGCCGTGATTTTTCCAGCTCTTTAGCTGTTGTCATTTTTTGATGGTTCGTCGTCGTTAGCGCTCAACGAACTCTTGGATTTCCGCGAGCAGACGCTTTGCCTCCTGACGGCCCTGGATATACAGGTCCAAAAGCTTTGCCGGATCGTGCTCGACATGGCCGACCTCGACCGGCTTTTGCGGAGCGACGACCAACGCACGGCCCTCGCGCTCATACTTCCACAGGTGCATGCGCTG
>CAVEET010000059.1:0-2733 GCA_963614835.1 Bulleidia sp.
ACCACAGGTCCTGCGTCGCCTGCGGCTTTACCAGGATGGTATCGACGCCGGCGAAGTTACCGCTCCACACGTCCGTGTAGAGCTGATCACCGATCAGCACCGCCTCGTCGACCGTGGCGCCGAGGCGCTTAAGACCCGCCTTGAGGGCAAACGGCGCCGGCTTCATAGCGTGGCTGATGGCCTCGAGTCCCAGCTCGCGTGCAGAGCTCATGACCTGGTTGCGATGCCAGTTGTTGGACACCATGCACAGCTTAAAGCCTTTGGCACGGGCGGCATCGAGCCAAGCGGAAACCGCGGCGGGAACCTGCTCGGTGTCGCGCGGCACCAGGGTGTTATCGCGATCGAGCAGAATGGCGCGTTTACCGTCGGCCCAAAGGGTATCAAGGTCGATGCGATCGACCGAGGCAACGTATCGTTTGGGGCTAAAAATCCTCATGCTAATTCCAAGACTGTTGATGCTCTTCGTAGGTTTGCGAGAAGTACTCCTCGTCCTGCGTAATGTAGAAATACAGGTCGTCGGAGTCGGTCGGCTCAAGGGTGGCCTTGAGCGCCTCGAGCGACGGAGAGCAAATGGGCGTGGGCGGCAGGCCCTCGTGCTTATAGGTGTTATAGGGGCTATCACTCTGCAGGTCGTCGGCAGTAACCTCGCCGCCGGTGACGTACATCATGGTCGCATCGCTATTGAGATAGCGCAGGCCATCGAGCTTGCCCGCCAGACGGTTGTAGAAGACCGAGGCCACATGCGCGCGCTGGTCGGCGTTGAGGCCCTCGCGCTCGACGATCGAGGCAAGGTTAACGATGTCGTAATCGGACATCCCCACGCCATAGCGCTCCTTGATCTTGGCCTCGCAGCTGGCAAAGTCAAGCGACTTATACTCGGAGTTGAACTGGTCAAGCATGGCGCGAATCACATCATCGGCGCTTGGGTCCTTACCAAGCGAATAGGTCTTGGGGAACAGGAAACCCTCGAGCGAATCGTTCGCGGCGTCTTTAAGGAAAGCGTAATCATTCACATAATTGCTCGCCTTAGCCTGGTTAAGGAAGTCCTCTTTAGAAATGCTGTCGTACGCCTTGGCCACACGGTCGGCGACTTTATCGACCGTCAGGCCCTCAGGGATAGTCAGCGCATTGGAGCCCGCGTTGGGGCCTTCCATGAGCTGCTGAACAACCTTGGTCGCATCCATGAGTGTGGTGAACGAATAATCACCAGGCTTGAGCGACATATCGGCGTTGAGCTTTTTCACCGCCGCATAGTAATCCTTGGGATTTTCGACGATATGGTTCTCGGAGAGAATCGAGGCGATCGTATCGCCCGAAGCACCATCGGGAATGGTCACCGTAACCTGCTGACCAGCCGTAACCTTCGTATCCTCACCGGCAAAGAAACCCTTGACGGCCGGCACGACAAAGAAAGCGATCGCGGCAAGCGCGAGCACCGCCAACACAACGCCGATGATCATGGGAACCGGAGAACTCTTCTTTTGAGCACCGCGACGAGCATGCGTGTTGTAACTCGAGCGGGTCGCCGGAGCAACGCCATGCGAACCGCGAGCGTGATGCGAATGCGATTGAGGGGCCTGAGTTCGCTGGGTAGATGCCTGCTGCTTAAAGCGGGTACCGCCTGCAGGCTGGGCCGTACGAGCAGTGGGCTGCTGAGCCGCGTGAGAAGCCGAATGCTGAACCGAACGAGCAGAAGGCTGCTGACCCGTCCGTTGAACAGGTTGGGCCGAACGAGAGAAGGACTGCGCCGGGCGCGCGGCAGGCTGAGCTGCGCGCTGCGTCGGCTGTGCCGGACGCTGGCCAGGCTGGGCAGGGCGCGACGCCGGCTGCTGTGTACGATTCGGCTGGCGCGGATCGGAAGCACTAGGCATGCGAAACCTCCTCGTTTTTACGATCGAGCCACGTCTGCAAAAACAGGCTGGCGGCAATCATGTCGATCTTGCCCCTCATCTGTTTTTCGTTGAGTCCCTGCTCGCGCAGGATACGCTTGGCCTCTTGCGAGGACAAACGCTCGTCCTCAAACTCCAACGGAAGATCGAGCTCGTCGGCAATCTTTTGCGCCACAGCGGCAACGCGCTCGGCCTGAGGGCCGGGCTCACCGGCCATGGTCAGGGGACGTCCGCTTACCAGGATGTCGGGCTCATAGTCCTCAACCAGGTAGCGGAACGTCTTGGCCATACCGGTGACCTCGGCAGCCGGAAGCACCTTGACAGGCATCGCCATCTTGCCATCACGGCTCGAAACGGCGATGCCAATCCTGGTCTCCCCTATGTCCAGCGCGAGCGCAACCACAGCGACTTCTTAGATTCTTAGGCGCCGAGCGCGGTCTTAGCGGCCGCGAGGGCATCGGCGATGCCGGCAGCATTCTTGCCACCAGCCTGGGCCATGTTGGGACGACCGCCACCGCGACCGTCGACCAGACCCGCGATCTGCTTGATCACGTTACCGGCGTGGAAACCGGCCTTGACGGCGTCATCGGAGCCGGCAGCGAGCAGGGCCGGAGTGCCCTTCTCAGTCACGCTGGCGACGACACAAGCGACAGGGCCGGCGACCTTCTGATGCACGGTATCCCATACGTTGCGCAGGTCGGCAGCCTCAAGGCCCTGGAGCTCAGCGACAACGAGCTTATAGCCGTCGAGCTCGACGGCGCCCTCGATGGCGCTGGAGATGGCGTCGGAGGAGCCACCGGTCAGAGCCTTTTTGAGCTTGTTGGACGTCTCGCGCAGCTCGGCC
>CAVEET010000060.1:0-5376 GCA_963614835.1 Bulleidia sp.
ATATAGATACGCCCGGCACCGTGTATCTAGAGGTTTTCGTTGACAGCCCCCAAGGTTGCATCGTATTATCTTTTTCGTTCGCGGGGGCGGCGGTCCAAAAGACCAAAGAACCTGCGGATACTTGAACGATTGGGAGTTTGCCCGAGTGGTTAATGGGGACGGGCTGTAAACCCGTTGGCTCTGCCTACATAGGTTCGAATCCTATAGCTCCCACCCGTCAAGTGCCTGTATAGCTCAGTCGGTAGAGCACTTCGTTGGTAACGAAGAGGTCACCAGTTCAAGTCTGGTTGCAGGCTCCATCCGGCGGTGTAGCTCAGTTGGTTAGAGCACACGGTTCATACCCGTGGCGTCACTGGTTCGAATCCAGTCACCGCTACCATAGGTAACACGGTGGCTTCTCAATAGTATGTTGAGAGGCCACTATGGTATAAAGGCAAAGTCCCGTCCGGGGACGACCTGTTTAGAGGAGGGCTTTATGGCCAAAGAGAAGTTTGAGCGCACTAAGCCGCATGTTAACATCGGCACCATTGGTCACGTCGACCACGGCAAGACCACGCTGACCGCTGCCATCACCAAGGTTCTCTCCGAGACCGAGGGCTGCAAGGCTGACTTCACTGCGTTCGAGAACATCGACAAGGCTCCCGAGGAGCGCGAGCGCGGCATCACGATCTCCGTCTCCCACGTTGAGTACGAGACCGCTGCCCGTCACTACGCTCACGTTGACTGCCCGGGCCACGCTGACTACGTCAAGAACATGATCTCCGGTGCTGCTCAGATGGACGGCGCTATCCTGGTCATCGCCGCTACCGACGGCCCCATGGCTCAGACCCGCGAGCACATCCTGCTCGCCCGTCAGGTCGGCGTTCCCTACATCGTCGTCTTCCTGAACAAGTGCGACATGGTCGACGATGACGAGCTCATCGACCTCGTCGAGATGGAGACCCGTGAGCTCCTCTCCGAGTACGATTTCCCCGGCGACGACATCCCCGTCATCCGTGGTTCCGCTCTGGGCGCTCTCGAGGGCGACGCCAAGTGGATGGATGCTATCCGCGAGCTCATGAAGGCCGTCGACGAGTACATCCCGACGCCTGCTCGTAACAACGACCTCCCGTTCCTGATGGCCGTTGAGGACGTTATGACCATCTCCGGCCGTGGTACCGTTGCTACCGGCCGTGTCGAGCGCGGTGAGCTCAAGCTCAACGAGCCCGTCGAGATCGTCGGCATCAAGGATACCCAGAACACCGTCGTTACCGGTATCGAGATGTTCCGTAAGTCCATGGACTTCTGCGAGGCTGGCGACAACGTCGGTCTGCTGCTCCGCGGCATCAAGCGTGAGGACATCGAGCGCGGCCAGGTTCTCTGCAAGCCCGGTTCGGTTACCCCGCACACCAAGTTCACCGGCGAGATCTACGTTCTGACCAAGGAGGAGGGCGGCCGTCACACCCCGTTCTTCGATGGTTATCGTCCTCAGTTCTACTTCCGTACCACCGACGTTACCGGTACGGTCAAGCTCCCCGAGGGCACCGAGATGGCTATGCCTGGTGACCACATCACCATCGAGGGCGACCTCATCCACCCGATCGCCATGGAGGAGGGCCTGCGCTTCGCTATCCGCGAGGGTGGCCACACCGTCGGTTCGGGCATCGTCTCCACGATCATTGAGTAAATTAGCTCTTTGATATAGCTGACTTAGAGAACCCGGCACTTATATGGGTGCCGGGTTCTTTTCTGCAATGGATATTGAGCCGTTGCTGGTGTCGAGAGGATCGATAATGGTCCTGGATGCACCGTCGATTAGCTCTCGATGGCTTCATTGATGTGTTCCAAATATGAATGGATCCACCGAGAACCAATTGACTCGAGGTTTTCATTGACAGCACTTACGTGGAGCTGATAAAGTAACAACTCGTGCCCGTACGGGGCGGAAATGAAAGGTTCAGGATACATGCGTACTCTAGTTACTCTTGCGTGCACTGAGTGCAAGCGCCGCAACTATACGACCACCAAGAACAAGTCGACCATGCCTGATCGTATGGAGATCAAGAAGTATTGCCCCTGGTGCCGTCACCACACGCTGCACAAAGAGACTCGCTAGTCTCTAGTCACATACGCCAGTAGTTCAATTGGTAGAGCATCGGTCTCCAAAACCGAGTGTTGAGGGTTCGAGTCCTTCCTGGCGTGCCAGTCATTATTCCGTAAGCTCCCACTTGGGGGCTTACGGTTTACTCATGTATAAGCGCATTGCGCGGAGGTAACCCAAATGGCCAACAAGAAGAACAAGAAGAAGGCTCAGCAGCCGGCACCTGCCAACAGCGCTGCCGCCAACTCCAAGGTTGAGGCCAAGAAGGCCGTTGCCAAGAAGAACGAGAAGGCTGCGAAGTCCAAGAAGAACGAGAAGCCTGGTTTCTTCGCCCGCACCAAGAAGTATTTCGCTTCGGTCAAGTCCGAGATGAAGCGTGTCACGTGGCCCGATAAGAAGGAGCTCGTGAACTACTCGGTCGTCGTCTGCGCTTCTCTGGTCGTCGTCGGCGTCGTCATCGCTCTGCTCGATGCTGGCTTTGGCGAGGCTCTTGCTCTGTTCTCTGGATTGAGGGGCTAAACCATGTCTAAGCGTTGGTACGTCGTTCACACTTACTCCGGATACGAGAACCGTGTTAAGTCCGATCTCGAGCATCGCATCGAGACTATGGGCATGCAGGACCGTATCTTTGATATCGAGATTCCTATGGAGCGTGTCACCGAGATTAAAGAGGGTGGCAAGCGCGAGACCAAGGATTCCAAGATTTTCCCGGGTTATGTCCTGGTCCGCATGGAGATGGATGACGATGCTTGGACGTGTGTTCGTAACACGCCTGGCGTCACAGGTTTCCTGGGCGGCAACGGCAAGCCCGCTCCGCTTTCCCGCGACGAGTACAACAAGATGACTCGTCGTCCCGGTAAGGGCGATTCGCCCAAGCGCACCTCGGTTGATATTGAGGTCGGCACGTCCGTCCGCGTCACCGATGGCCCGCTTACCGACTTTGATGGCAAGGTCTCCGAGGTTAACACCGAGGCTGGCAAGCTCAAGGTCACGCTGATGATCTTTGGCCGCGAGACGCCGGTCGAGCTCGACTTTAACCAGGTCGCTGTCATCGCTTAAGTTTTCGTCCGTTCGCGCGAGCGTGCTTCTTCTGTGACTGCTCATCTCAGGAGTGCTTCTAACACGTGCGTGCTTACGATATAGCAAGTACTTCACACTCGTGATTCGAAAGGAATGACCATGGCTGAGAAGAAGGTTGCCAACGTCATTAAGCTCCAGATTCCTGCTGGTGCAGCTAACCCCGCTCCTCCCGTCGGCCCCGCCCTGGGCGCTGCTGGCGTGAACATCATGCAGTTCTGCCAGGCCTTTAACGCCGAGACGCAGGACAAGAAGGGCGACATCATCCCCGTTGAGATCTCTGTCTACGAGGATAAGTCCTTCTCCTTCATCACCAAGACCCCGCCGGCGGCTCACCTCATCAAGAAGGAGCTGAACCTCAAGTCTGGTTCCGCTAAGCCCCAGGCCGACAAGGTTGGTCAGCTCTCCCAGGAGCAGCTCACCAAGATCGCCGAGATCAAGATGCCGGACCTCAATGCCAACGACATTGACGCCGCCAAGAAGATCATCGCCGGTACCGCCCGTTCCATGGGCGTCACCATCGCTGAGTAGCGATTTCTTATGGTAACGGCGGGTGCTCCGACCGGGGCGCCCGTTAAATGTGTGCAATAGGGCACACGATACGATGTGGGAGGGCTCACGCCCGTTTAACCACAGGAGGTAATGCACATGGCTAAGCATGGTAAGAGCTATAACGCCGCTGCCGAGAAGATCGACCGCGCCACGCTCTACACCCCCCTTCAGGCTGCCAAGCTCATCAAGGAGCTCGACACCGCCAAGTTCGACGAGACCGTCGAGGCCCACTTCCGTCTGGGCATCGATACTCGTAAGGCTGACCAGAACATCCGTGGTTCCATCTCCCTGCCCCACGGCACCGGCAAGACCGTTCGTGTTGCCGTCTTCGCCGAGGGCGAGAAGGCCCGCGAGGCCGAGGCTGCCGGCGCCGACATCATCGGTTCCGACGAGCTCGTCGCCCAGATTCAGAAGGGCGAGATCAACTTCGACGCCGCTATCGCTACGCCGAACATGATGGCCAAGGTTGGCCGCATCGGTAAGATCCTTGGTCCCCGTGGCCTCATGCCGAACCCCAAGCTCGGCACCGTGACCATGGACGTCGCCAAGATGGTCTCCGAGCTCAAGGCTGGCCGCGTTGAGTACCGCGCCGACCGCTACGGCATCTGCCACGTGCCCCTGGGCAAGAAGTCCTTCTCTGACCAGCAGCTCGTCGAGAACTACGCTGCCCTGTACACCGAGATTCTGCGCGTCAAGCCCTCTTCTGCTAAGGGCAAGTACGTCAAGTCCATCTCCGTGTCTTCCACCATGGGCCCTGGCGTCAAGGTCGATCCCGCTGTCCAGCGTGACTTCCTGGCTGAGTAACTGCTAGTTACTGCCTGAGCAAAGCAAGCATTGCTAAAGAAACCCGGTTCCGCCTCGTGTGGGACCGGGTTTCTTGTTATCGCGTGCCAAAACCACCTCAAAGGGGTCAGCGTCCCCTTTGAGGTGGTTACCAGGGTGTTCTGGCTGTTGAGGACTCGATAGCATCGTGGCGTTTGAGCTCGCGGCGCATGGTTTGCGAGTTGAGCCAGGCTGCCTGCCAGCCACGGATGGGGTAGCGCGTCTGGTCGAGCTCAAACTGCGTATAGCCGCAGGCGTTGATGATCGTCGTTCCACACACATGCTGCCGCTCGCGCTGAAAATCGTAGCCGTAGCTTTGGTGTACATGCCCGTGCACCATGTAGTCGGGATTCCAGGATTCGAGTGCTGTGTTAAAGCACTCGAATCCTCGATGCGGCAGATCGTCCAGATCACCCATACCGGCGGCGGGTGCATGGGTAAGCAGAATGTCGCACCCGCCGACCATCCTAACCTTACGCGACAGCTTACGCATGCGCTTGGACATCTCGCGTTCGGTGTACATGTTGGCGCCGTCGCGATAACGCATGGACCCGCCAAGGCCCGCAATGCGAATCCCTCGGTACGTGTACACGCTGTCTTCCACGCAGATACATCCGCCCGGTGCATGACGTGCGTAGCGGTCATCGTGATTGCCGCGCACGTAGATGAGCGGTTTGTTGATGACCGTAACCAAAAACTCAAGATAGTCCGGGTCCAGATCGCCGGCGGACAAAATCAGGTCGACTCCCTCAAAGCGTTCCTTGCGAAAGCACTCCCAAAGGCATCGTTCTTCGGTATCGGCTATGGCAAGGATTTTCATAGGGCAGGGACTTTCGGCTCATCGT
>CAVEET010000061.1:0-11848 GCA_963614835.1 Bulleidia sp.
AAGCCGAGCATGGTCGGCGCCCCCGGAACCCCCTTGTATACGATGACGCTGGAGGGCCGGTACCGTATGGCGATGACGTTCTGGCTGAAGATATGGGATACGTGCACGGCGTAAATCTGGCCGATGAGCTCGACGAGGTCGAGGGCTTTGCCGGGGCTGGCGAGCCGTGTGCCGCTGCGTCTTTGGCTTCGGAACCGCAGCCCGGGCAGCCTGCCATGCCGGCTTGGGCTCAGCGCGTGGCCGCGGCGGGGGAGACGGGGATGTTATCGCCCACGTCCGTGTCGCCGGTTCCCGCACCGTCAGCCCCTGCGCTGTCGGCGGACGCTTCGATTCCGTCGCGTCGGGCACCGGTCGTCTGCGCCGTTTCGGGTTCGGGCGGTTGCGGCAAGTCGACGATCGTTGCCACCATGGCGCATGCGGCGTCGCTGTTGGGTTTGCGTGCCGCCGTGCTCGACTTGGACCTCATGTTTGGAAACCTATACGATCTGCTGGGTGTCGATGCCCCGCACGATATGGCGACGCTTATCGAGCCGTCGGCGGCGGGCGCACTTGCCGAGTCGGATATCGTGGCCGCATCGATGCGCGTCGCCCCGGGTGTCACGCTCTGGGGGCCTGTCGCGGCCCCCGAGAAGGCCGAGCTCATGGCACGTCCGGTGGAGCTATTGCTCGATGTTTTGCGTCGCGAATCCGACGTGGTCTTTGTCGACACCTCGGTCTTTTGGGGTGATGCCGCGGCCGCCGCGGTGGCGGCGAGCGACCGTTGCCTGGTCGTAGGCGATGCGGCGGTATCGTCCGCGACATCCGCTTCGCGCGTCATTGAGCTGGCGAGCCGTGTAGGCGTGCCACGCACGCGCATGAGTGCCGTGTTCAACCGGTTTGGTGCGCGCGGTGCCGACGAGGACGTCGCCATGCGCTTTGAGATTGCCTGCGCACTGAGCTCCAAAATCCGCATTGCCGATGGCGGCCAGGACTTGGCCGCGCTCATGGCATTCGGTCGCGCCGACGAGGCAGTGGGTCAGACGAGCGCTTTTGCGACCAGCGTGCGCGAGGCCACGCGCGAGATGCTCGTGGAGCTGGGCTGCGCCGTCGGTCCTTGGAGCGATATGGTCGCTGACCGCGCGACCCGTACCGAGCGCCCGCGCATCCGTCTTCCCTGGTCTCGTGAGGGTGATGCGCGATGAGTCTGCAGACGCGGATTAAAGCCGCTGGCGCGGCCGCTGCGGCTGCCCCCGTTGATGCGGGACGCCGCCGTGCCGTTAAACGCCGCACCAAGCGTGCGGTGATGGACCGCATGGGCTACGACGAGATGGCGCGCATCAGCGCCTACGTCGACCCTGCCCTTGCCCGCTCTGAGCTACGTCCGGCGGTGGAAGCGGCGCTCAACGTGGAAGAGCCGACCGACTTGGCGACGCCTGAGCGTGAGACCATCATCGACGAGATCCTAGATGACGTGGTGGGCCTGGGACCGCTGCAGCCGCTCATCGAGGACGACACCGTTACCGAAATCATGATCAACGGCTGTCGCTCTGCCTTTTTTGAGCGCAGTGGCGTTTTGTATCCCATCGAGCACGCGTTTGAGGACGACGAGCAGATCCGTGTGCTCATCGACCGCATCATCTCGCCGCTCGGCCGTCGTATCGACGAGCGTAGCCCCATCGTCAACGCCCGCCTCAAGACGGGTTATCGCGTCAACGCGGTGATTCCACCCGTGGCGCTCGACGGGCCAATCCTCACCATCCGTAAGTTCTCGGACCGTATCTGTTCGTTGGACGAGCTTGTGGGGTTGGGGTCACTGCCGCTTTGGTATGCGCAGCTGCTGTCGTGCGCGGTGTCGTTGCGGCAGGACTTGGCGGTTGCGGGAGGCACGGGGTCGGGCAAGACCACGCTGCTCAACGCGCTGTCGTGCGAGATTTCCACCGGCGAGCGCATCGTGACGATCGAGGATTCCGCCGAGCTCAAGTTTGCACATCACCCACACGTTGTTCGTCTGGAGGCACGTGAGGCGTCAATCGAGGGCGAGGGTGCGGTGACGATCCGCGACCTGGTGACCAATGCTTTGCGTATGCGCCCCGACCGCATCGTCGTGGGCGAGGTGCGCGGTGCCGAGTGCTGCGACATGCTGCAGGCCATGAACACGGGCCACGACGGCTCGCTCACCACGCTCCATGCGGGTACCGAGCAGGAGACCGTGGTTCGCCTGACGCTGCTTGCGCGCTACGGCATCGATTTGCCGAGTGAGCTTATCGAAGAGCAGATCGCCATGGCGCTCGACGGCATCGTGATGTCCGAGCGTCATGCAGACGGCAGGCGCTTTGTGGCCTCATATTCGGGGGTTCACCGCGGCGCGTCGGGCGGTGTTGAGCTCGAACGCTACGTGACGTTCGATGCCGCCGAACGCACCTGGACGCTCGACCGCGAGCCGCCGTTTATTGCGGAGGGCTTGCGGTCGGGAACGCTCACGCAAGAGGAGGTGGACGAATGGAGATCGCTTTGCCCCTCGTCGTAGGGGGTTTGGCGGGGCTTTCTGTCGCGACGGCGTGTGGGGCAGAGCCTCGTGTGCCGCGGATGCCGCCGGCGGAGCTGGCGCGTCAGACGCTCGAATCGATGGCGGAGAAGCTGCCCCGTGAGTTGGCGGAAAACGACCTGCTGACAAAGATTGCCCGCTCGTGGGCGTCGCTGATCCCCACAGATCGCCTTGGGCTTGCTATTGAGGATAACGCGGCTCGTCTGGCATTTCTGCTGCTGTCGAGCGGTATCTGCAGCGTTTTGCTGGCCGTTGCGTCGTTGTCGCCCATCGGCTTTGTCTTGGGGCTGGTGGCGCCGTTTGGCGTGGGTGCCGCGCATGATACCTTCGATCGCCGACGCGAACAGCATGATATAGAAGAGGCCATGCCCGAGGCATTCACGGCGTTATCCATGTCGCTTGCCTCGGGGCATTCGCTGGCACAGGGCATGCGCTTTGTGGGCGCCCATGCGCAAGAGCCGGTGCATACCGAGTTTTTGCGGGTGGCAGCGGCAATCGATTGCGGTATCTCGGCGACCGACGCACTCGATGACCTACTCGTTCGCATCGATGCCCCCGGCCTTTCGCTTGTCACCTTGGCGCTCAAAGTATCGCAGCGTACCGGGGCTCCGCTTGCCGGCTTGCTGTCCGAGGCGTCGAGCATGGTGGGTGAGCGCATTGAGCTCAAACGCCGTCTGGACGTTAAGACGTCACAGGCGCGTATGTCGGCACACATGGTCGCGGCGATGCCGGCGGGCATGTGCGCGGTACTAGCTTTGCTTTCAGCAGACTTTCGCCGCGGTCTTGCGACGCCGGCTGGTGCGGGCGCCGTGGTACTGGGGCTTGCCCTCAACGTCGTTGCCCTGGTAGTTATCCGGCGCATTATGCGGGTGGAGTTATGAGCGCCCTGGTCGGGGCCGCGGCTTGTCTGTGTGCCCTAAGCGTATTTGCCGCGACAGGTTTGGAGCGTGCGGATGCTCGCAAGATTGCAGAGACGTGCAAGCGCGAGGCGGTACTGGTCATTGCCGCGGGCCGCTTGGTGATTGATGCCCTGACCGCGCGAATGAAGGGCGCGATTGGGGTGGGCGGCCCGGCGCGGGTGTCGCTCGGTGAGGTGTCCGAGATGATCGACGTGGTGCGCCTGGGGCTTTCTGCCGGCCTTTCGTTTGATGCGGCGCTCGAGATTTTCTGTGCCAATCGTCGGTCGGTGCTGGCCGTCCGTCTTGAGCGAGCCTGCATGGCATGGCAGGTGGGCGTGGGGACGCGCGAGGCCGAGCTGTTGGCTGCCGCGCGTGATTTAGACGTGAGGGCGCTCGAGACCTTTGCCATCACGGTGGGGCAGGCGCTTGCCCTGGGCGCTCCGCTGGCCGAGACGCTGGCTGCTCAAAGTCGCGAGATCCGTGCGGCCCATCGCGCCGCAGTCGAGCGCGAGATCGAGCGCGCACCGGTCAAGTTGCTGATTCCCACCGGCACGCTCATCTTGCCGGCGTTGCTTCTGTCCATATTGGGCCCGCTGCTGGGAGCAGGCGGGATGATGTAGGGAGGAATACATGAACACGATGACCGACATTGCGGGCAAGGCTTGGAGCTGGGCTTTTTGCCGGGCAATCCGCGCTCGCCAGCGTGCCAAGGCGCTGTTGCGGGAGGAGGGCGCGCAGGGCACTACCGAATATGCCATCTTGGTCGGTGTGCTCGTAGTGATCGCGATTATCGCCATCGTCGCGTTTAAGAGCAAAGTCGAAGAACTATGGAACGCGATCAAAGACGGCATCAACAGCCTGTAGGAGGCAGGCGGCCTGTTGGTTCGCCGCTGGTGCTCGTCTGTTTGCTCGTGGCAATTGCGGTGGCGTTTTGGGGGCTGGGTGTTGCGCGACAGCAGCGTCCAGGCGCTGCTGCCGATTTGGAATCGGGCTCGGCGGCGGTGTCACAAGCGGAAGGCGCGCAAGATACGGGCGGTCAGGATGCCGCTGTCACGGCTCGGACCTTTTTGCAGACACTCGACGAGCGGGCCGCCAGTGCGACGGAGCCGCCTGCAGGCAACGCGATCGCAGTTCGACTCGCATGGTCCGAGGACCGGCCGATGACCGAGGCGGCGGCAGACCTGTTGCGCGCCTACCGCGAGGTGCCCACGGCCCAGCTCGCCCTGAGCGGCTATCTCGATATTAAGGGCAACGTATGGGGCGCCATCGTGCGCGATGGGCGAGGCTGGGTCGATATGGTGACGGTTGCTGCGGATGCCGGCGATGCCTCGTGCCGCCTGCGTGCCGTGCGTCTGGTTCCGCAAACAACGGAGTCAAAGGAGGGGTCGTGAAATGCATAACGTCCTGCGTGAGGAATCTGCTCAGTCGACCGTCGAATACGCCATCGTCACCGTGGCGCTGTTATCGATTGTGCTGGCGATTGCGGGGCTTTGGCGCGCTGGCACCGATGGGCGCTTGGCGGCCCTGGTCGAGCGGGCGGCGTCTCATGGCGTCGCCCCATCGTCGGTTATCGATGCCGCGACGGGTGCCAAGGACATCGCTCTGTATTGATATCGCGTGCGAGGATCGGGCGCAGTCTACGGTCGAGGCCGCCTTTTTGCTGCCGACGTTTTTGACGCTTATCTTGCTCGCGTTGCAGCCGGTATGCCTGCTCTATACGCGCGCGGTCATGGAGTCTGCCGCCGCCGAGACCGCGCGGCTTATGACCACGACGACGGTGGAGGACGACGATGACCTTAAGGAGTTCACTCGCCGCAGACTTGCCGCGGTGCCCAACGTCTCGATTTTTCATGCCGGCGGACCGCTGTCGTGGGATATCGAGTTGGGGCGGGCCGGTGCCGGCGGCGTTTCGTCCGTGTCTGTTGCCGGAGAGGTTAAGCCGCTGCCCGTGATCGGTGCATTTGTGCAGGCCATGGGCAGTGCGGGCGAGGGCGGCTATGTCGAGCTCAAGGTCGACGTCTCGTATCGATCGCGTCCAGAGTGGCTGGAGGGAGATCATGATTCATGGATTGCTGCATGGGATTAGGCGCTGCCTACTGCGGGTGACGCAAGGGTTTGCTGCCCGCCGTCGACCAGGCGCTCGCCGCAAGCGGGGCGGCTTTATGAGCCGTGCCGGTATCGACTTGTTTATCGAAGACGGCGCCTATACCACGCTCTCCTCTGCGGTTGTCATTCTGGTGGTGCTTACGCTGCTGTTTTCGTCGACCGCGGCGATATGGAGCATGTCACGCGCCGGGGACACCCAGGTGGCGGCCGATAGCGGTGCACTGGCGGGCGCCAACGTGGTGTCGTCCTATCACACAGCCGCCACGGTGGTGGATGCGAGCATTTTGAGTTTGGGCCTGGCGGGGTTTGCCACGATCGGCACCGGCTTGGTTGCCATTCTCATTCCGGGCGCCGAGGTTGTCGGCAGCGATATCATCGATACGGGAACCCAGATCATTAAAACGCGTAACAAGTTTGCCAAAAGCGCGTCAAAGGGCCTGCAAAAGATTGAGACCGCCTTGCCGTACCTGGTTGCCGCGCGCGCCATGCAGGCAGTATCGGCGCAGGATACCGACGGCGTGACCTATACCGGTACGGCGCTCGCCGTGCCCAGGACATCCGAGTCGGATTTTGTTGCGCTCGAAGGGTCCGAGATCTCGACCGATGCCATTAAAGATGCGTCGGAAGATCTGGAGCGCGCGGCCGAGGAGCTGCAAAAAGCATCGGAGGAGACGGCGAAGGCCAAAGAGCGCACCTGGCTTGCTGATTGCGGTGGGTCGGATAAAGGTTCGGTCGGCAGCTGTTCGTGTATGTGGGAGCGCGCGAAAAGCCTAACGGATCTCTCCGGTGTTCAAAATCCGCATTACGCTTCGAGCGTTACGTGGGAGCCTCAAGTTGCCCTTGATCGCGCGAAGGACTACTACCATCGGCGTCTGGCAAACGAGAAGCCCCAAGGCTCGAGTGTCGAGATGAAGGCAGAGTCTGCGGCGCGTAAGGCGTTTTATACCTATGCGAGCGCGGAGGTCGATCGGGCATATATAACCGAGAACGGAGACAGGGTTTCCTCCTATATTCCGCTGCTGCCGCGCAACTCTGATGAGGTTCGGGCGACGGAACTCTATACCGATGCGGTGTGGCCGACGAGCGTGAACGATGACAAGGCGTATCTGCATTACGGGACGACCTGCCCTAACTATAAGAAAGGAACGCCGAGCGGATTTGCTTCGGTTGCCGATTATGATGGGCAGGATAAATGCAGCAAATGCCATTTTGGCGTTTCGTCGCTTGGCGCTGTTGCGGCGCCTTCAACCTCTATCGAAAACGGCTTCGAGTATCACTTTGACAAGTTTAAAGACGCCCTGGAGGACTACGTCGACTGTCGCAACAAGGAGCTTGAGCTCGAGCGTCAGACCGAGGACGAAGCCGACCGTGCGGGCAATGCGTTCGATACTGCCATCAAAGAACTATCCGGTGAGCGCCCGCGCATCGCCCCGCCCGGTCGCAACGGCGTGGTCGCCTTTGCGGTCTCGGGCGCCATCTCCAGTCCCGACGAGCTCAACTCTTCGTTTAACACGGCAGTTGAGCTTGGCGATCGTGGTGCAATTTCTGCTGCAGTGCTCGCGCCCGATGATGCGACGGCACAAAATAACGTTCTCTCGCGGTTTTTCTCGACGCTGGAGGAGCGTTCGGGCGGCGTTGCCGGCGTGCTCGACGGTGTTATGGATGTTTGGGGCCGCCTGCTTGTGGGGTACGGAGACATCCAGGGTGCGGCCGACGAGCTTATGGGAGAGCTGATCGGTGGCTTGGGAGGGAGTAGCGGCGCGTTGGGCTCCATCGCGTCCTGGCTCGGTGACACCGTCTCGTCCTCCGTGGCGGCGCTGGGACTCGAACCGTGCGATTTGCGTCTGCGAAAACCGGTGCTGACCGATACCGCCAATGTCATCAAAAGTCCGGGGTCCGATATCGCAGGCATCTCCAAAACTCAAGATACCCTGCGAAAAATCCCCTTGGGCGTGACCGATCCCAAGGCGCTTTGCGAGGCCTTGGAATATCACGTCGAGCGCACCATCAGCGGCGCGGTGTTCACGCTTGCGGAGATCCCGCTGCCCGGCGGCGGCTCCATCCCGCTCACTGTCGATGTTGCCACGCTGGTGGGAGCTTTTGGCGGTGGGTCGTAATGGGCATTCGTTCGGGCTTGCGCGAGGAGCATGCCCAGGCGACGGTCGAGATGGCCGTGGTCACGCCTGTCCTGCTCGTGCTGGCTCTCATCGCGTACAACATCATGATCTTTGCCGGCGCGGTCGCGCGCTTCGACCGCGTGGTGCCCGACATCGTGCTGGCGCACGCTGTGGCGCCGGGCGGGGAGGGTGACGAGAGCTCCATTGACGCTTCCGCGACCGTTCAGGCTCAGATTCAGGATGCCATGGAGGGATATGACCTACAGGTCGAGGTCTCGAGCGAGCAGGGCACGGCGTCATCGGATGGTGGCCTGCTCTCTCTTTCTGGCACGTTTAGGACTTATACCTGCACCATGCACTACGAGCCGTGGCCGAGTTCGCTGAGCATCGCCGGCGTTTCCCTGGGGGCGCCGGCCGTGCTCACGCATGAACGTGCGGTGACGGTCGATCCATGGCGTCCGGGGGTGGTCATGTGACCGCGGTCTCGTCCTATATCGCCTACGCACGGGCGCTCAACAGGTTGGGCTGGACGCCGGCCGAGTTTGTGGTGGCGGAGTCGTTTACCGTGCGTCTGCGCGGCATGCTGGGACGGCGGTCGATTGCCGCCAGCGGACTGCCGCTTGTCATGGCGTTTCCGCGCTGTTCCTCGGTTCACACCTGCTTAATGGCCTATCCCATCGACATCGCCTTTATCGACCGCAATGGCAATATCCTCGCACGCTACGAAAACGTTCGTCCTTGGCGCATGTGCTCCTGTCCCGGTGCCTGGGCCGCGCTGGAACGCCCCTCAATCCTCACCTCGCCCTCTGTCTTTCAACGAGTGCCGGCTTAAGAATTGGCGACAGCGGACTTTCGTCATACGAAATTGGTTAAGATGGAGGAGGAGATGCATGGATGTCGAGATTCATCCCAACGCCAAAAAGCACCTGACGGAAAAACAGGTGCTTGGCGCCTGGTTCGCGGTTACTGAGTGTATTCGCCGCGAGTCGGAAGACGAGCCGCCGAGATGGCTTGCGATTGGATGGCTTCCGGACGGACGGAGTGTGGAGCTCGTTGCGGTCGAACTTATTCGTGGATGGCTCATTATTCATGCCTTGTCTCCGGTTCAGAAGAAATTCTGGCAAGAGATCGAGCGAGCTCGGCAAAGGGGTCGATGATGGGCGAGACATATACGACCGCTAGTGGTCAGGTTGTAACGGATGAAATGATTGACGCGTGGTGTGAGTCGTACGAGCGCGGAGAGTTTCCGGATGGCGAACACACCGTTGGTGGAATCGTGCATGGACGGCCTCCACTCTCAGGTGAGGGAACGGCAACGCTATCGGTCAAGATTCCTCTGGGAATGAAGGAAGCCATTCGCCGACGGGCGGCTGCCGAGGGGATGACGCCAAGTGAGTTTGCCCGTGCGGCCCTGAGTGAAAAACTTCTTGCGGCCGGTTGATGCTTCTGACGTGCCGTTCTATAGGAGCGAGATTGTGGCCGATGTCGCGCTCAAAAACTTTTTTAAAATTCTCGGTTGACCGGAGCGCGTCCTTGGTTATACTAATCAAGCCTTGAAACAAGGCACACCTCAAATGGCTGGGTAGCTCAGTTGGTAGAGCAGAGGACTGAAAATCCTCGTGTCAGGGGTTCGATTCCCTTCCCCGCCACCTTGAATTGACTAGGACCTCTGCAAAGGGGTCCTTTTCTTTTATGTGGCCCCCACACGGAATCGAACCCCGTGAGGGCGCGGAGCTGAGTAAACGCGTGAGCGTTTGCCAGCGGAGCTCGCAAGGCGCGCAAGCGCCGCAGCGGTCCGTCCGCGCAGCGCGCGGACGCGATTCCCTTCCCCGCCACCTTGAATTGACTAGGACCTCTGCAAAGGGGTCCTTTTCTTTTACCGAGGGCTCCTGCGGAAACTGCATCCCGGAATTTGGCTTCAGAGCGGGATGCGTTTTCCGCTTTGAGCCTGTTTGGGAAAGTGTGGACCGGAATTTCGCGGAATTGCGGGATGCGCTTTCCGGTTGGGCCTGCCAGCGGAAAACGCATCCCAGTCTTTTGCGAAAAAACGGGGCAGGCTTTTCGGCCGCCTACTTCCGGCGCGCGTGTGCATCTTGGCGTGTACATCTCGGGCCCGCCCGCCCGGACATTCCTCCCACTTTTGCGCCACTTTGTAGACCGTTCGGTCGCCTGTCCGCACGCGCGGGTATACTCAAAACGATACTTTTCCTATGCAATGCGATGCAGGTTCGACCTGCGCGATTCGAAGGGGGCCGTGATGGAGAGGATTCTCGGCGTTAATCTCTCTGGCTGGTTTATTCCCGAGCCCTGGGTGACCCCGTCGCTCTATGCAGCGACCGGAGCATCCAATGCAGCCGAGCTGCAGGAGGCCATGGGCACCGCTGCCTATAACGAGCGCATGCGTCGCCATTACGAGACGTTTGTGAGTGAGGACGATTTTCGCCGTATGGCGCAGATCGGTCTCAACGCCGTGCGCCTGCCGGTGCCGTGGTATGCCTTTGGCTCGCAGGAGTCCGACGCTTCCTACATCTCGGTCGTCGATTATATCGACCGTGCTATTGAGTGGGCCGATAAGTACAACATCCGCGTACTGCTCGATCTGGCGACTGTACCCGGCGGTCAGGGCGATTCCAACGATTCGCCCACCACTCCGGAGGCTGTTGCCGAGTGGCATTCGTCCACCAACGGCCGTCACGTTGCGCTCGATGTGCTCGAGCGCCTGGCCGATCGCTATGGTGAGGCCGAGAGCCTGCTGGGCATCGAGCTGTTGGATACGCCGCAGATGAGCGTACGCAAGAGCCTCTTTACCATGACGGATGGCATTCCGGCGCACTACCTGCGCAACTTCTATCGTGACGCGTACGAGCTCGTTCGTTCGCATATGCCCGAGGAAAAGATCGTCGTCTTTTCCTCTTCGGGACACCCTGGCGAGTGGAAGCACTTTATGCGCGGTGCCAAGTACAAGAACGTCTACATGGACCTTCACCTGTACCATTACCGCGACGAGTATGCGCTCGACATCACGAGCCCGCGCGGTCTGACGACGGCGATTTCGCGCAACAAGCGTGAGCTCAAAGAGGCGGTCGCAACTGGGTTCCCCGTTTTGGTGGGCGAATGGTCGGGCGCGGCGATCTTCGCCAACTCGTCGGTTACGCCCGAGGGCCGCAATGCCTACGAGCGCGTGTTTATCGCCAACCAGTTGGCATCGTTTGCGCCGGCGGCTGGCTGGTTCTTCCAAACGTGGAAGACCGAGAAGCGTATTGCAGCATGGGACGCCCGCGCGGCACTCGGCACGCTCGAGCGCGGCATGATTGAATAGGTTGATATGACGCAAAACAGCGCCCGCACGGGCAAACTTTATGTGGTCGGTACGCCCATCGGTAACCTGGGCGATCTGTCTCCGCGCGTCGGCGAGGCATTTGCCGCCGCCGATGCCATCTGCTGCGAGGACACGCGTGTGACCTCAAAGTTGCTGATGCACCTAGGCATCTCCAAGCCGCTCGTTCGTTGCGACGAGAACGTGATCGCAAGTCGCGCAGCTGGCCTGGTCGACCGCCTGCTGGCGGGGGAGACCCTCGCTTTTGCCTCGGACGCCGGTATGCCGAGTGTGTCTGATCCCGGCCAGGCTTTGGTTGAGGCGGCGCGCGAGGCGGATGTGCCTGTCGAGGTTATTCCCGGTCCCTCTGCTTGCGTCACGGCGCTCGTATCGTCCGGTATTCCCTGCGAACATTTCTTCTTCGAAGGCTTTTTGGGTCGCAAGCACGGCGACCGCGTGCGCCGACTGCAGCGCCTTGCCGTCGTCCCCGGCGCACTCATCTTCTATGAGTCTCCACATCGCATCGTGGCGACGCTCGAAGCCGTGGCCGCGGTTTTTCCCCAGCGTGAGGTTGCCGTCTGCCGCGAGCTCACCAAGCTGCACGAGGAGGTCCTGCGCGGATCTGCCGCCCGGCTTGCCGAGGAGCTGCGTGCCCGTGGCGAGGTAAAGGGCGAGATTGCGCTGGTCATCGCACCGCCGAGTGAGGACGAGGAGGCCGGTATTGCGCCGGTTGGAGCCGCAGCGGTAGACCCTGACGAAGCCCTGCGCGAGGACATTCGCACCGCGCTCGAGGAGGGGGAGCCTGCCTCTGCGGTGGCAAAGCGCCTGTCGCAGAAGTATTCGCGCCGCAAGCGCGATGTCTATGCCATGGTGCTCGATATGCAAT
>CAVEET010000062.1:0-5350 GCA_963614835.1 Bulleidia sp.
AAGGAGTCTCATGAACGTACTTGTTGTCAACGCCGGCAGCTCAAGCCTCAAATATCAGCTTTTGGATACCGATACTCGCGAGGTTTTCGCCAAGGGCAACTGCGAACGTATCGGTTCGGACATGGGCATCTTTGGCCACTCCGAGAACGGTGGCGCCAAGCAGACCGAGGAGGTCCCCTTCCCGGATCATCGTTCGGCTATCGCGCGTGTGCTCGAGGAGCTCGAGAAGACCGACTTTACGATCGATGGCATCGGCCACCGTATCGTTCAGGGTGGCTGGCACTTCGATGATTCCGCGGTCGTCGACGACGAGGTCATGGCTAAGATTCTCGAGGTGGCCCCGCTCGCCCCGCTGCACAATTACGGCGAGGCCGCAGCAATCGAGTATTGCCGCGAGAAGTATCCGGAGCTGCCCAACGTCGCCGTCTTCGATACCTCGTTCCACATGACCATGCCCGAGGTCGCCTACACCTACGCGCTGCCCAAGGACGTGTGCGATAAGTACCACGTGCGCAAGTACGGCGCACACGGTACGAGCCACCGCTACGAGTGGATGATGGCCAAGGAGATCCTGGGCTCGCGCTGCCACCGTCTGCTTTCGTGCCATCTGGGCAACGGTGCTTCGCTTGCCGCCATCGAGGACGGCGTGTGCCGCGATACCACGATGGGCCTCACGCCGCTCGATGGCCTGATGATGGGCACCCGTTGTGGTTCCATCGACCCGGCCACCGTGTGCTACCTGCAGCGCGAGGGCGGCTACAGCTACCAGGAAGTCGATGACATGATGAACAAGCAGTCTGGTCTGCTTGCCATCTCGGGCATCTCCAACGACGCCCGCGACATCCGCACGCGCGCCTCCGAGGGCGACGAGCGCTGCCTGCTCGCCTTCGATATGTTCGCCTATAAGGCCATGCAGCAGGCCGGTTCCATGATCGCTTCCATGGCGGGCGTGGACACCATTACCTTTACCGCCGGCATCGGCGAGAACGACTGGTCGATCCGCAAGGCCTTCTGCGACTGCTTTGAGTGGCTGGGCGTGCGCATCGACAACAACAAGAACCGCGAGGCCGTGGGCAACGGTCCGCAGGTCATCAGCGCCGCCGGCTCTTCAGTCACGGTCATGGTCATCCCCACCGACGAGGAATACATGATCGCCCACGATGTCGAGCGTCTGACCAAGAGCAACTAACGCGCGCATTTGCAAGTAAACGAAAGGCCTCCAGAGCAACAGCTCCGGAGGCCTTTTTGCTAGCAGGCGGACGGCGGAAACCCCATCCCATTTCGAGCGCAAATTCTGGGACACGCTTTCCGATTGGGGCACGTTGCGGAAAGTGCGACCCGCAATAAAGCAAAATTCCGTCCCTCAGTTTCCCAAACAGTCCCCAAGTGGAAGCTACATCCCACAATCCGCCTCCAAACCGGGATTCGCTTTCCGGTGGGTCAGACATCGAACCGTAGCCAACATTTCAATCTCCAAAGTGATCATCACCAGCAACGCCTGCGCTCCCAACAACGGCATCCAATCATTCAGATCTTTAGCCCCAGCTCGTAGCTAAGCCGCCGTCCACCTCAGATTCCCTGAATGCCACGTGACGGCAGAAGGCCGCACGGGCTAACCCCTGAAAACAATCCGCAGACCAGAAACGCCCCCGTTCGTAGCTCCGGAGGAGCAGAACGGGGGCGTTTCATTGGTCGAGGACGTTTTCAGGGGTTAGCCCGTGCGGCCTTCGGGCGAGTGCGTACGCTACTCAGCCATCTGAGCCTGGACGGCGGTGATGGCCACGACACCCACGATGTCGTCGGCGGAGCAGCCGCGCGAAAGGTCGTTGACCGGTTTGGCGATGCCCTGCAGGATGGGGCCGTAGGCGTCAGCGCCAGCGAAGCGCTGGACCAGCTTGTAGCCGATATTGCCTGCCTCGAGGTCGGGGAACACGAGCACGTTGGCCTTACCGGCGACGGAGGAGCCGGGAGCCTTGAGCTGGGCGACGGTGGGGACGATGGCGGCGTCGAGCTGCAGGTCGCCGTCGATGGCGAGCTCGGGAGCCTTCTCCTTGCAGAACTTCACGGCCTCCTGGACCTTCTTGGCGACCTCGCCACCGGCGGAGCCCATGGTGGAGTAGGAAAGCATGGCCACGTGCGGCTCAACATTGCCCATGAAAGTGGACCAAGAGTGAGCGGAGGCGATGGCGATCTCGGAGAGCTCATCGGAGGACGGGTTGATGTTGAGGCCACAGTCGGCGAAGATCAGCGTGCCGTCGGTGCCGAACTGCGGGGTATCGGTGCACATCACGAAGAAGGCCGAGACCAGCTTGGTGCCCGGGGCGGTCTTGAGGATCTGCAGCGCGGGGCGTAGGGTGTCGGCGGTGGAGTGGCAGGCGCCGGAGACCAGGCCGTCGGCATCGCCCATCTTGACCATCATGGTGCCAAAGTAGGTGGCGTCCATCACCTGGGCGCGAGCCTGCTCGATGGTGACACCCTTCTTGGCGCGGAGCTCGGCAAACTTCTGCGCGTACTCCTCGTGCTTTTCGGCATTGCGCGGGTCGATGACGGTGGCGCCGGGAACATCGATCTCGTCGGGGTTGCCCAGGATGACGAGCTTTGCCAGGCCCTCCTCGATGATTTTGTTTGCCGCGACGATGGTACGCGGATCCTCGCCCTCGGGCAGGACGATCGTCTTAAGGTCGGCCTTGGCGGCAGACTTCATACGGTTAAGGAAATCGCTCATGTTACTCCTTACAAGCGTTTCACTAAGCTCCAGGCGCCCGGCTGTTCACGAATAAACCCGCTGCTAGCGGGTTTACCTTTCAATAATGTACGCCGCGGTGCTTGAGCTTTCCTTGTGTGGCAAGCTCATTATAGGACGCATTAGCGCTATAATCGCTCTGATAAATATGTCTCGAAGAATGTTCGAGAAAAGCCCAGCTAACGAGCCCGTGGCTTTTGACAAGGAGTATCGATGCAGATTACCTCAGGCCTGCCTGAAGGCTTTAATGCCGGTGCGTACGACATGATCGTTGTCGGCGCCGGTTATGCCGGTGCCGTTTGCGCCCGCCGTCTTGCCGAAACTATCGGCTATCGTGTTGCCGTTTTGGAACGCCGTAGCCACATTGCGGGCAATGCCTTCGACTGCACTGACGAGGCGGGAATCCTGGTCCACGAGTATGGTCCGCACATCTACCATACCTTTAACGAGCGCGTCCACAATTTCCTGTCGCGCTTTACCAAGTGGACGGACTACCAGCACAAGGTGCTCGCCAACATCAACGGTACCCTTATGCCCGTGCCCTTTAACCATGCGAGCCTCAAGCTCGCCTTTGGGGATGAGCGCGGCGAGGAGCTGTATCAGAAGCTCGTGGAGACCTTTGGCAAGGACGTCAAGGTGCCCATTATGGAGCTGCGCAAGAAGAACGACCCGGATCTTGCCGAGGTCGCCGATTACGTCTACGAGAACGTTTTTTTGCATTACACCATGAAGCAGTGGGGCCAGACGCCCGACCAGATCGACCCCTCGATCACCGGCCGCGTTCCCGTCTTTGTGGGCGATGACGATCGCTACTTCCCGCAGGCTCCTTTCCAGGGCATGCCGCAGGACGGCTATACCGCGCTGTTCGAGCATATGCTCGATCACGATCTGATCGACGTATTCTGTGACGTAGACGCCCGCGACCTCTTTGAGATCGACGAGACTACCGTCAAGATCGACGGCAAGGTCTATGGTGGCGAGATCGTCTACACCGGTCCACTTGACGAGCTGTTCAACCTCGACCTGGGCGCGCTGCCGTACCGCACGCTCGATATGAAGTTCGAGACGCTCGATATGGACCAGTTCCAGCCCGTGGGCACCGTCAACTACACCACGAGCGAGGACTACACGCGTATCACCGAGTTCAAGAACATGACCGGTCAGGTCCTGCCCGGCAAGACCACCATCATGAAAGAGTACTCCAAGGCCTATACGCCCGGTTCGGGCGAGACGCCGTACTACGCTATCCTGGAGCCCGAGAACCGTGAGCTCTACGAGCGCTATCTCGAGCGCGTCCAGAACCTGACGAACTTCCACCCGGTGGGTCGTCTGGCCGAGTATCGTTACTACGATATGGACGCCGTGACCAATTCCGCCCTCGATCTTTCGGATGAGATTATCGCCTGCCATGCATAAAGTCATAACATTCGGTATTCCCTCGTATAACGCCGCCAAGGACATGGACCATTGCATCACCTCCATCTTGGAGGGGAGCAATTACGCCACCGATATCGAGATTATCGTGGTGGACGACGGCTCCAAGGACGAGACGGCCGCCAAGGCCGACGAGTGGGAGACACGTTATCCCGGTATCATCCGCGCGGTACACCAGGAGAACGGCGGCCACGGTATTGCCGTCCTTTCGGGTCTGCGCGAGGCGCAAGGTACCTACTACAAGGTCGTTGACTCGGACGACTGGCTCGACGGTGCGGCGCTTTCGACCATGCTGTCGATTCTGCGTGGCTTTGAGGAGCGCGACCAGCGCGTCGACCTGTTTATCTCGAACTACGTGTACGAGAAGGTTTACGAGGGCACGCACACCGCTATTGGCTACAAGTTTGCTCTGCCGCGCAAAAAGATTTTTTCTTGGGACCAGATTGGACACTTCCGTCCCGATCAGAACCTGCTCATGCACAGCCTGTGCTATCGCACCGATGTGCTGCGCGAGTCCAATCTGCCTATGCCGGCACACACGTTCTACGTGGATAATATCTACGCATACGTGCCGCTGCCGCGCTGCAAGACCATGTACTACGCCGACATCGACCTCTATCGCTACTTTATCGGTCGCGAGGGCCAGAGCGTCAATGAGGCCACGATGGTCAAGCGCCTGGGTCAGCAGTTCCGCGTAACGCGCATCATGATGGAATCGTTCCATCTGTACCAGGACGTTGAGTCCTCGCGTCTGCGTTCGTACATGATGGGCTACTTCACCATGATGATGGCGATTTGCTCGGTGCTCACCAAGCTTTCCGAGGAAGATTGTGCCGATGAGCGTCTGAAGGCGCTGTGGAAGGACCTGAAGGAGTACGACGAGCGCATGTATCGTCGCGCTCGCTACGGCGTGGTCGGATTCTTTACCAACCTGCGTGGACGGGCCGGAGACAAAACCACGCTCGGCCTATACCGTCTTGCCTCAAAGATCTTCAAATTCAACTAGCTGCCGAGTAATCGCTGCTGATAGGTTGACTGGGCCCCTTGGCCTTTAGTTTGCTACTGCGAACAGTCCTGCTCGCACGGAAAGCACATTAAGTGCTTTCCGGCTCGTGCGGAACTTGTATCAAACTAAAGGCCAAGGGGCCTCTGCTATAAGAATCGATTGTCAGG
>CAVEET010000063.1:0-7909 GCA_963614835.1 Bulleidia sp.
CTCTTTAATATCCATACGCTCGATTGGGACGACGACCTGCTGGCGCTCTTTGACGTTCCACGTTCCATGATGCCCGAGGTTCGTTGGAGCTCGGGCGACTACGGCCGCGTCGCGAGCGACATCATGACCAACATGCCGCCCATCATGGGCGTGGCGGGCGATCAGCAGGCGTCGCTGTTCGGCCACTGCTGCTTCCATCCCGGCCAGACCAAAAACACCTATGGCACGGGTTGCTTTATGCTCATGAACACCGGCGACGAGGTCGTCGAATCCAAGAACGGTCTGGTCTCCACGATCGGTATCGCCGCGGACGGCAAGATCAGCTATGCGCTCGAGGGTTCTATCTTTGCCGCCGGCTCAACCATGAACTGGCTGCGCAACAACATGGGCATCATCTCGAGTGTGAGCGAGTCCGCGCAACTCGCCGCTTCGATCAACGACAACGAGGGCTGCTACTTCGTCCCCGCCTTCGCTGGCCTGGGCGCTCCCTGGTGGGACCCGCGTGCCCGCGGTATCGTGTGCGGCCTGACCGGTGCCTCGAGTCGCGCGACCATTGTGCGTGCGGCCTGCGAGTCCATGGCCTACCAGAGTTATGACGTGCTGCGCGCCATGGAGCAGGACGTGGGACTTTCGATTGAGCGCCTGTCCGTCGATGGCGGTGCCTCGCGCAACGAGTTCATCATGCAATTCCAGGCCGACCTGCTGGATATCCCCGTGCTGCAATGCGAGACGGTGGAGACCACGGCAATCGGTGCCGCGTACTTGGCGGGTCTTGCCGTCGGCTATTGGGAAGACCTTGAAGAGCTGGAGCAAAATGCCCAGATCGTTAGGACCTTCCTTCCCCACATGTCCGCCGAGCGCCGCGAGCAAAACCTTGCGGGCTGGCGTGATGCAGTCAGGCGCTCGCTCAGCATCGCACAGTAGGGCTGTGATGGGCTGCTCGATATAACAAACCGCTAAACTAATGCATGGCGTGCGGCGGCAACATTGCTTCGCGCCTTGTCAGCAAGGTCGTTTTGCGGCCGCAACGAAAGGGGCAATCAACCCATGACCGTCACCTACGACGCGTCCCGTGTGACGCTTGTCGACCACCCGCTCGTCCAGCACAAGCTGTCGATCCTGCGCGACAAAAACACCGGCACCAACCAGTTCCGCCAGCTTGTGCGCGAGCTCGCACTTTTTGACGGCTACGAGGCCATGCGCGACCTGCCCATGGAAGGCGTCGAGGTCGAGACCCCTATCACCACCGCAACGTTTAAGCAGCTCGCCGGCAAGAAACTCGCCATCGTGCCCATCCTGCGTGCGGGCCTTGGCATGGTCGACGGCATCCTCGACCTGGTGCCCTCCGCTCGCGTGGGCCACATCGGCATGGAGCGCGACGAGGTCACCCACGAGCCGCACGAGTATTACTGCAAGATGCCCAAGGATATCGACCAGCGCATCTGCCTGGTCGTCGACCCCATGCTTGCCACGGGCGGTTCGGCCGAGATGGCCATCAGCTACCTGCGCGAGCGCGGTGTCAAGGACATCCGCATGCTGTGCATCGTCGCGGCCCCCGAGGGCCTCAAGTCGCTGACTGAGAAGGATCCTGATGTGCATATCTATACCTGCGCCATCGACGACCATCTCAACGAGGCTGCCTACATCGTTCCCGGCCTCGGCGACGCCGGCGACCGCATCTACGGCACGCTGTAATCTCTGAGCCATACCGGCTAACGTCGAAAATACGAAGAAATGGTGCGCGCGGGCGAGCAAAAGACGTCCACGCGCACTCCTGTTAACGGACGTTTTGCGCTGAGGGGTTCGAGAAAAACGTATTACCGTACCTGCGGCATAAAGAAGGTCTTAAGAAAACGAACAGGTGCGTATTAACCGATGCTTTTTCGGTTGTACTTTAGCGATTGGCTCGTACAATAGTCACCAATGTTTGGCGGGAACTGTCCTGTGAGGCGATAAAAAAGGAAAGTGAGGACGCCAGTGTTTCAGATAGCCGATCTGCTCGCTATCGTTGCAGGTGCCATCGCGGGCGCGATTGCCTTCCTTCCCTTTGTCTTTACGCTCAAGCCGGTTCTTGACGATAAGCAGAATGCGGACATGCTCAAGGGTATGGTGAGTCTCGCGGTCTCGGCAATCGCGTTGCTTGTCTTTACCTTGGTTGTGTTTGTGTTGTTCGGAGAGGCATTTCGCATGTTCCTCCTGGGCGAGGCGATCGGCTTCGTGGCCTTTATGGCCGCCTGCGCGGTTCGCGTCGCCAAGGCGCTGCGAGATCCTCATGAGGTCGAAAGGTAAGTCGTGGAAATTTTTGAAAAGCTGCCTGATGAGATTAATCATCTGGTCAGCGAGTTCAGCTCCACCCCTGTCGTGGGCGATCTGAGCTGCGGCATCACGCAGTACTCGTTTTGGCTGATCGTCTCCACGATCGTGCTCCTGATCGTCCTGGCCGTGTTCAAGAAGAAGCAGACCCTGGTTCCCAAGGGCTTCTTCGTCAACGGTTTCGAGTACATCATCGAGTACGTCGAGAACGATATCGGCAAGGGTGTCGTGGGTGAGAACTGGAAGAAGCACTTCCCGTTCCTGTGCTCGCTTTTCCTGTTCATCCTGATCAATAACATGATCGGCCTGATCCCGGGAATGAAGCCCGGCACCGGCGCAATCGGCTCCACCGCCGCACTCGCCATTTTCGCCTTCGTGTACTTCATCTACTACGGATGCAAGGCTCACGGCGTGATCGGCTACATCAAGAGCCTCGCCCCGCAGGGCGTGAGCTTTCCGATGAACGTGCTCGTGTGGGTCGTCGAGCTTTTCTCGACCTTCCTGCGCCTCATCACGCTCGCCGTCCGTCTGTTCTGCAACATGTTCGCAGGACACGTGGTCATGGGCTCGTTCGCCATCATGGCGAGCATGTTCATGCAGCCGCTGCTTCAGCAGGTTTCCGCGGCCCACGCCGTCGGCGCCCTGCCTTCGCTGGCCTGGCTTGCCATTCTCATCCTGATCTATACGATCGAGCTTGTGGTCGGCGCCATCCAGGCTTACGTCTTCACGGTCCTTACCGCCGTGTATGTCTCCGAGGCAGAGGAGGTCGCGGAGGAGGAGTAGTCTTCCGTTCGTGCCTTAAAGGTAAGGCAATTCGTTAAACCGCCGGTGCCCGTACCCATGGAGCCCGGCAGTTATAAAAAGGTTATCCTGCGTGAAATAAGACACGCACGACAAAGGAGGAATCGTGGGAGTTATCGGTTACGGTCTCGGTGTTATCGGCGCTGGTCTTGCTATCGGCCTGTCTGCTCTGGGTGCTACGGGTGCTATGGCCCGTCAGCCTGAGGTTCAGGGCCGCGTGTTCACCGTCTTCATCATGGGCTCCGCTTTCGGCGAGGCTCTGGCTCTGATCGGCTTCGTTGTCGCGCTGATCGTTAAATAGCACGGAGCGTCAAGTATGAATCTTTCATCCCAGAAGAGCGCGATCGCACTCTCCGCGTCCGCGGCCGCGCTGCTCATGCCGGTTTCCGCGTTCGCCGAGGACGGCGCCGCCGGTGCGGACATCCTCATCCCTAAGATGGCGGAGTTCATCCCGGCGCTTATCGCCTTCCTGATTATCTGGATCGTGCTGGCCAAGGTCGCCCTGCCGGGCATCATGAAAACCATGGAGGAGCGCGGCAAGAAGATCGAGGAGAGCCTCGACGAGGCCGAGAAGACCAAGCAGGAGGCTATCGCCAAGCGCGCTGAGTCCGACTCGATCGTCACCGACGCCCGTCGTCAGGCTGCCGACATCGTTCTCGAGGCCCGTAAGGACGCCGAGTCCGAGCGTGCCCGTATCATCGAGGCTGCTCACAAGGAGGCCGAGGAGATCATCGCCAAGGCCCATACGACCGTCGAGGACGAGCGCAAGTCCATCTACGCCGGTGCCGCGAGCTCCATCGCCGACCTGTCCGTTGCCGTCGCCACCAAGATCGTGGGCGAGGCACTCGAGGACGATGCCGAGCAGAAGAAGCTCATCGAGCGCTACATCCAGGAAGCAGGTAGCCTGAATGCCGACTAGCCGCTATCAGGACAAGGTGCTCGAGACCTACGCGCGTTCCCTTTTGGAAGCCGCCAAGGCCGAGAACCATGTGTTCGAGGACCTCGAGATGATCGAGCGCTTGGCTTCTGCCAGCCCCGAGATCATCGCCGTGCTCGACACCATGTCCAAGCGCGACCAGCTCGACCTTCTTCCCAAGGTGGCAGCTGCCTTTAAGTATGTTGCCGAGGAAGACGAGGATGTAGTGGGCGTGACCGTCACCACGGCGATCCCGCTCGACGACGAGCTGCGTCAAACCATCACTAAGAAATGCGAGCAGGACTTCGGCCGCAAGGTATTCCTTATCGAGCAGGTCGACCCGTCTATCGTGGGCGGCCTGGTGCTCGAGGCCCGCGGCGAGCGTCGTGACATTTCCGTCAAGACGCAGCTGCGCATCGCGCAGGAGACCCTCGCAAACTCTGCTAATTCGTACGGAGGTGAAGCCTAATGTCCGAAACCCTCAATGCCCAGGATATCGCCAAGAAACTGCAGGAGCAGCTCACGAGCCTCTCCGCGACGGTCGATACGCATGAGGTTTCAACGGTCGACGAGGTAGGCGACGGCATCGCGCGCGTCTCCGGCCTCAAGAGCGCCATGGCAGGCGAGCTTCTGGAGTTCAAGAGCTCCGATACCGGTGAGACCGTCTTCGGCCTTGCCCAGAACCTTGACCGTGACGAGGTCGGCGCCGTTCTGTTCGGTGCCGTCGACTCCATCAAGGAAGGCGACGAGTGCCGCACCACTGGCCGCGTTATGGATATCCCCGTGAGCCGTGCCATGCTCGGCCGCGTCGTCAATCCGCTCGGCCAGCCCATCGACGGCCTGGGCGACATCGTCGCCACACACCGTCGCCCCATCGAGTTCAAGGCTCCCGGCGTCATCGATCGTACCCCGGTGTGCGAGCCGGTTCAGACCGGTCTGCTCGCTATCGACTCCATGGTGCCTATTGGCCGCGGTCAGCGTGAGCTCATCATCGGTGACCGTAAGACCGGTAAGACCGCCATCGCCATCGACGCTATCCTCAACCAGCGCGGCAAGGGCATGGTCTGCATCTATGTCGCCATCGGCCAGAAGGCCTCCACGGTTGCCAACATCCGCGAGACCCTCGCTCAGCACGGTGCGCTCGACTACACCATCATCGTTTCGGCCACCGCTGCCGATTCCGCCCCTATGCAGTACATCGCGCCTATGGCCGGTGCCGCTATTGGCGAGTTCTTTATGTACAACGGCGAGGACGGCAAGCCCGCCAGCGAGACCAACCCCGGCGGCCACGTGCTCGTCATCTACGACGACCTGTCCAAGCAGGCTGTGGCCTACCGTCAGATGTCGCTGACGCTGCATCGTCCGCCCGGACGCGAGGCCTATCCTGGCGACATCTTCTACCTGCACTCTCGTCTGCTCGAGCGTGCCGTCAAGATGTCCAAGAAGAACGGTTACGGCTCCATGACGGCACTGCCGATCATCGAGACCCAGGACGGCGACGTCTCGGCCTACATTCCGACCAACGTCATTTCCATTACCGATGGTCAGATCTACCTGCAGTCCGAGCTCTTCTTCCAGGGTCAGCGCCCGGCAGTCGACGTGGGTATCTCCGTGTCCCGCGTCGGTGGCGATGCGCAGACCAAGGCCATGAAGCAGGTCGCCGGCAACCTCCGTCTGGACCTCGCTTCCTATCAGGAGCTCGCTGGCTTTACGCAGTTCGGCTCCGACCTCGACGAGGCCACGCAAAAGCAGCTTACCCACGGCGCTCGCATGACCGAGCTCCTGAAGCAGCCGCGTTACAAGCCGTTTGAGGTTGGCGAGCAGATCGTTACGCTGTTCGCTGGCAACGAGGGCTTCCTGGATGACCTGGAGATCGCCGACGTGCTGCCCTTCCGTGCCGAGCTCATCGAGTACATGGACAATGGCTTTGGTTCGCTGCTCGACAAGGTTCGCGCCAAGAAGATCGATGATGACACCAAGGCTGAGCTCTTGCGCGTCATCGGCGACTTCAAGCAGCAGTTCATGGCCAAGCACCATTCGGATGTTTCTGGATCAGAGGAGAACTAAGCCCCATGGCCAACCTTCGCGACATTAAGAAGCGAATCTCCTCGGTTACCACGACCAAGCAGATCACGCGCACGATGGAGATGGTCTCTACGGCCAAGATTCGTCGTGCCCTCGATCGCTCCAAGCAGGCCGAGCCCTATAAGGAGGCGCTGACCGACGTCATGTTGACGGTCGCCGGCGACGCCTCCTGTTCGGGCACCGATCCCATGCTGCAGAAGCATGAGAGCGTCAAGCATGGCCTGATTGTCGTTATTGCCTCGGACCGCGGCCTTGCCGGCGGTTTCAATACGACGGTGGAGCGCACGGCCGAAAAGCTCGCCGCTTCTTGGGCGAACGACGGCATCGAATGCGAGATCATCGCGTGCGGGCGTAAGCCGGCCACGTATTTCCGTGACCGCGCAAACGTTGTCATGCACTTTGAGGGCAACTCCTCTGAGCCCGATTTCAATCAGGCCCGCATGATCTCCTCTCATATCTGCGATGCGTATCGTGCCGGTGAGCTTGACCGTGTCGAGCTTGTCTACCACCACGCCAAGAACCGCGTGGATCAGGAGCTTCGCGTTGAGCATCTGTTGCCGCTCGACCCCGAGATGATCGCTATGGCCCACGGTCCGCGTAAGAACGAGACCGACGCCCCTAAGCGCATCTCGTCCACGTTCGAGTTCGTGCCCTCTCCCGAGCATGTTCTCGGCAAGCTTGTGCCGTCTTATATCCTGACGGTCATCTACCAGGCCCTGATCGATTCGGCGGCTGCCGAGCAGGGTGCACGCCGCAAGGCCATGCACTCCGCGACGGAAAACGCCACCGCGATCATCTCGACCCTTACCCGCACGTATAGTCGCGTGCGCCAGGCTTCGATCACGACCGAGATTAACGAGATCGTCGGCGGAGCCTCAGCATTGGAGGAACAGTAATGGCTAATAACACCGTAAAGCTTGCGGTCGAGGAAGCCACCAAGAAGACGACTGCCGGTGATGGTCGCATCGTGCGAATCATCGGCCCTGTCGTCGACGTCAAGTTTGACGGCGCGGTGCCCCCGATCTACAACGCGCTCACGGTCGAGGCCGAGACCCCGATCGGTCATCTGAGCACGATCCTTGAGGTCGAGAGCCAGCTTCCGGGCGGCGTCGTCCGCACGGTCGCCATGTCCTCGACCGACGGCCTGCAGCGCGGCCTCATCGCCACCGATACCGGTGAGCCCATGAAGATGCCCGTTGGTCCCAAGACGCTCGGCCGCATTTGGAACGTCATGGGCAAGCCCGTCGACGGCAAGCCCATGCCCGAGGTGGAGGAGTTCTACCCCATCCACCATGCAGCGCCCCGTTTCGACGAGCTCACCACCAAGACCGAGATCTTCGAGACCGGCATCAAGGCCGTCGACCTGCTCGAGCCCTACATCCGCGGCGGCAAGACAGGTCTGTTCGGCGGCGCCGGCGTCGGCAAGACCGTTCTGATCCAGGAGCTCATCAACAACCTCGCCCAGGAGCACGGCGGCACCTCGGTGTTCACCGGCGTCGGCGAGCGTACCCGCGAGGGCACCGACCTGTTCCTCGAGATGAGCGAGTCTGGCGTTATCGACAAGACCTGCTTGGTCTATGGTCAGATGAACGAGCCGCCCGGAGCGCGTCTGCGCATCGGTCTGGCCGGCCTTACCACCGCTGAGTACTTCCGCGATCGCGGCCAGGACGTTCTGCTGTTCATCGACAACATCTTCCGCTTCTCCCAGGCAGGTTCCGAGGTTTCCGCACTGCTGGGCCGTATGCCGTCCGCCGTTGGTTACCAGCCCACGCTGGCAACCGAGATGGGCGACCT
>CAVEET010000064.1:0-2447 GCA_963614835.1 Bulleidia sp.
TGCCACAAGCCTTGGAGAAGGCGGCGACGACCTCGAGTACCGAGGTGCCGGTGCCGGTGCCCAAGTTAAAGATCTCGACGCCGGTCTTGCCGTTCATCCAGTTGAGGGCGGCCACGTGACCAGATGCCAGATCGCACACGTGGATGTAATCGCGCACGCCGGTGCCGTCGGGGGTGGGGTAGTCGTTGCCAAAGACCTGAACGGCCTCGAGCTTGCCCACGGCGACCTGGGCGACATAGGGCACCAGGTTGTTGGGGATGCCCTTGGGGTCCTCGCCGATCAGGCCCGACGGATGAGCGCCGATGGGGTTGAAGTAACGGAGCAGCACGACGTCCCACTCGGGGTCGGCGGTGTGGACGTCCATAAGGATCTGCTCGATCATCCACTTGGTCCAACCATAGGGGTTGGTCGCGGGCTTCTTAGGATCCTCCTCGGTGACGGGCGGGTTGTCCGGGTCGCCGTAGACGGTCGAGGAACTCGAGAAGATGATGGACTTGCAGCCATGGTTGCGCATGACGTCAATGAGCACCAGGGTGTTCTCGATATTGTTGTGGTAGTACTCGACGGGCTTGCTCACCGATTCGCCGACGGCCTTAAAGCCGGCGAAGTGGATGACGCGGTCGATCTGGTGGGTATCGAAGATCTTGTTCATCGCATCGCGGTCGAGCACGTTGGCCTCGTAGAAGGTGAGGTTCTTGGCGGCCTCGTCGCCCACGATGGTCTTGACACGGTCGATGGCGACGGCGCTGGAGTTGGAGAGGTCATCGACAACGACGACCTGGTAGCCGCCCTCGAGCAGCTGAACGACGGTATGGGAACCGATGAAGCCGGCACCGCCGGTAACGAGGACGCAGGTGTCTTTGGGGTCGAGTGCTTGGGACATGTAGTCTCCTATCGAATCAGGAACACTTCTTGAGGGGAGTATAGCGCAGCTAGGTGCGGTGCAACTGTTTGACACAACGAAAAGCAGAGTAATGATGTTAACGTACTCATAAGACGGGAATACATAACGGTTTCTTGGTAATTCCAGGCCGTACGCATGCCGCCGGCCGTGCGGTTTTCTGCCGTTCGTGGAAATCGTTGGGATGCGTCGGATGTACGGTAATATGTATGTCTTGAGCGACATATAAACAAAACATGTAACGGAGTACATATGTCACCAAACAGCGATTCCATCTTTACTCAGGAGCTCTCGCGCCGCACCGCCCTCAAGGCCCTGTTCGGCGCCGCTTCTGCTGCAGTTCTTTTTGGCCTGCCAGCCCGCGCCCGTGCTGCCGAGGCCAGCCAGGAAACCACCGACAAGCTGAGTGCCGCCCAGGCCCAGCTCGACGAGGTTCAGGCCCAGCTTGACAGCATCGCCAACGAGTACGCGGCGCTCGCTAACAAGAACGCTCAGACGCTCAACGACATCGAGGACGTTCAGGGTCAGATCGACGACACCCAGGAGCAGATCGACACCAAGAAGTCGGAGCTCAAGAAGAAGCGTAACGAGCTTTCCGATCGCGTGGCGGCAAGCTACAAGTCGGGTGGGACCAACATCTTGTCGTTGCTGCTTGCTTCTGGCTCGTTTGAGGAGCTCGTCGCCAACGCGCATTACGTCGAGAAGATCAACAAGAGCGACCGTGACGCTATCGAGGATATCCAGACCATCCAGAAAGAGCTCGATACGCAGAAGTCCGAGCTCGAGTCGCAAAAAGCCGACTTGGAGAAGCTCAAGGACCAGCAGACTGCTCAGATGCAGGACATGCAGGCCAAGCAGCAGGAGGTCCAGACGGTTCTGAACGGCCTCTCCGACGATGTCAAGGAGCTCATGGCCCAGCGCGATTCCGAGATTCTCGCTGCCGCTCAGGCCGAGGAGGCTGCCAAGAAGGCTGCCGCCGCCGCAGCTGCCGCGAACAAGAACAATTCCTACTCGGGTGGTTCAAGCTCGGGTGGCGGATCGTATGCCGGCGGTACCCCGCAGCAGAATGCCGGCTCGGGCAAGCAGCAGGCCGTCGTCAACGCTTGCTACTCCACGCCCTCGCCTGGCCAGAACTGGTGCGCGGCGTGGGTCTCCAACGTCTTCCGCAACGCCGGCGTTGGTTACTTTGGCGGTAACGCGTGCGACATGTTTAACGCTTGGTGCTATAGCTCCGACCGCTCGGCGCTGCAGGTGGGCATGATTGTTGCCGACTCCTCGCATAGTGGTACCGGCATGCCGGGTCTGATCTATGGCCACGTGGGCATCTACGTTGGCGGCGGCATCGTTATGAGTAACGAGGGCGCCATCACGTCGAGGTCGCTTGACTCGTTCATTGGGTTCTACGGCACTGGCTCTGGCGTGCGTTGGGGCTGGCTTGGCGGTATTGCGCTGTCGTAACGATAAGTTGGGCCGGGACAGTCCGAGAGGCATAAGGTTGCCTGCTCGGACAGTCCTGCTCGCACGGAGAGCACATTAAGTGCTCTCC
>CAVEET010000065.1:0-2657 GCA_963614835.1 Bulleidia sp.
TCGGAGCCGACATAGGTCGAAGAGAAGCTCTTGAGCTCGCTCGTATCGCCCTTGTCCTTCTTCGTCTTCCAGTAATGACCCGTCACGCTTCCGTCTTGAACCGTATAGGTCAGATCTTCGACGCGATCCTGCTTGATGGCGCTGACCATCTCGCTCGTCGTGAGCTTAACGGTATTGCTGGAGCTGGCAAAGCCGGAGCCCATATTAAAGAAGGCATAGCCCAGAAGCGCGCAAGCCAAAATAAAATACAGCCAGCCCGTACGTGTGGGCTTCTTGCCTCCGGGCATCCCCGGGATCTTAGGCTCCCGGGGAGTCTGGGAATTGTTGTCGTTACGGTCGTCGGGCATCTTACGAATAAACCTCCGGTTTCAAAATGCCCAGATACGGAAGGTTGCGATAGCGCTCGGCATAGTCGAGGCCGTAGCCCACCACAAAGGCATCGGGGCAATGGGTTCCAACATACTTGGGCGTGATGGCCGAGGTGCGGTCCTCAACGTCCTTCCACAGGAAGGCAGCGACCTCCAGCGAAGCGGGCTTGCGGCTCTCGAGGTTCTTCATCAGATACTTGAGCGTCAGGCCCGAGTCCAGAATGTCCTCGACGATCAGCACGTCGCGACCGCGGATGTCGATATCCAGGTCCTTAATGATACGCACGATACCCGAGGACTTCACACCGTCGCCGTAGCTCGAAACAGCCATGAAATCGATGTTGGTCGGCAGCTCGATCTTACGCATCAGGTCGCCCATAAAGACCACGGCGCCGCGCAGGACCGCAATCAGCACCAGATCCTTACCCGCGTAGTCGCGAGTAATCTGCTCGCCTAGGCGAGAGACGATACCGTCGATATCCTCCTGCGTGAACAGAACCTTCTCGATATCCGGATGTTGAGAAGCCATGACAACCCTTTCTTGTGCTTATCGCCCACACACCGCCGTATGGACGCGAACTACACATTCTAGCAGCGCACGGGGTAAATTTACCAGCCCGTGCGCCATCAGCGCGGGAATACCGTCAACGTCGCACAGAATAGCAGGCGTGGGACGCTATTCCGCATCGACCACGCGGAGCAGATATGCCACGCGCGTCGCGGCCGTGCACTTAAAACGCTCGTCCGCGCGAACTCCGGCGACCCACACCACGGCACCCCCCGGCGCCGTCCTCACCATGGGCACGCCGGCGCGCTCGGAAACGGGAATGCGAGCCTCACCTAGCAAGTCGGATACTTTCTTGCTTCGGCCACTCATCCCCAACGGGCACATCACGTCTCCCGGTGCGGGACCGTCCACCCACAGGCGTGCCAATCGCGCCTCGGCAGGGATCTCGCCACGCGAGCCCGCCAGGATCCGCTCACTATCGCTGTCGGCAAAACCCAGGGCAGCCGCGTCTACCAAAGCTGTCACTTCCCCGGCAGCCGCAAGCTCACGGGCGCGGCGCACGATATCGCATCCCGGCTCAACGGCCATCGGTTCTGTGACCAGCATACGTCCCCCGCCCAACGGCAAACGACCGGGTACGGTAACCCAGTCCGCGACCAGGCCCTCGCGAGCCGCCGGCGCCTTAAACGCCAGCATGCCAAACTCAATGCGTGCGTCAATCCCCGCCGGAAGCGTGACCGAGCCGGCGCCCTCGGCAACGCAGGAAAGGACTCGCTCCACATGTCGCATCTCGGGACGAGCGTCCGGATCGATGCGCTTAATCGCCAGTCGCACGATGCGCCGCGCGATTACCACCTCGGCCGCAGCCAGGCGCCTGGCATCGAGCACCAGCGCACCCGCTGCCTCTTTGCGCAAACAGCTTCGAAACGCCTGTGCCGAAAGCTGAGACAAAAACGCGTCCTCATCGCCTAAGATCTCACAGGCGGCGCCAATCGTCTTGCAGACGCTCGCGTTGCGCTGCGCCACCACTGGCATTACTCGATGGCGCACGTAGTTTCGCAGATACGAGATATCCTCATTGCTCTCGTCTTCACGCCACGGCTGACCATGTACCTGTAGATAGCCCACGAGCTCGCCATGAGTTAGGTCGAGCAAGGGACGTACCACGATATTCCTCCGGCGAGGAATGCTCGATAGGCCAGCGGGCCCCGAACCCTTAATCGCGTTCATCAAAAACGTTTCCGCGCGATCCGAAGACGTGTGCGCGGTGCAGATACGAGCCGCCGTTCGCGGTGCCCCCGTCTGGGCGCAGAGCTCGCGAACATACCTCCGCGCCGCGGCATAGCGCACTTCGCGGGCCGCGGCCTCAATATTGCCCGACTCCCCATCAAAATAAGCGTGCTCCACGCACAGCGGTAAACCATATTTCGCGCAGAGCTCACGCACAAAGGCCTCGTCGCCATCGGACGCCTTGCCGCGCAGATGATGGTTTACATGCAGCACATGCAGGCGCTCGCGAGCAATGGGGGCAACACCGCGCCCGTCTTGGATATCCAGCTTTGATGTGCACGCCATAAGAAGCAGTGCCGTCGAGTCCGCGCCGCCTGATACCATGAGCACGACAGGAGCAGCCTGCTGCCTCGTCCGGGTCTCATCGACTGCCCCAGGCACGGCATGGTGTCCATAATGCTGAGATACCGTAGGCATTTGCTTCCTCCTCTATTCGTCCGCACCCATTGTATCCTTTGGAATCTTATGTCTCGTCTGCACCTTCATATCCT
>CAVEET010000066.1:0-2876 GCA_963614835.1 Bulleidia sp.
GCCGCAGCCTGGACGAGACCGAGGCGCAGATCCGCGCGACGCTGCCCGACGCCCATCTGCTGCTGATTCCGCGCACACTCGAGAACCTCGTTAAGAACGGCCGCGCGCCCAAGCTCGCCGGCCAGCTGACGCAGATGCTCAACATTCGCCTGGCCGTTTCGCCGGAGTGGAAATCGGGCGAGATCAAGGCCATCAAGAAGGGCCGCGGCGCCAAGCGCATCGTTGCCAACACCATGGCCGATTGCCTCGCATTTTTGGCCGAGCATCCGGGCTCCAGCGTGCGCGTGCTCACGACCGGTGCTGCCGAGGAGCAGGAGCTCGTCAGCCAAGCACTCGCAGGCCAAGACTATGTAGACGCCGGCACCGGCCCCATCGGCTGCACCATCGCCACCCATGTAGGCGTCGACGCCATCGCCATCAGCTACTGCCCCCGCTACCAGCCCATCCACTAGGGGCACCTTTACCACTTGCGGTGGAATAGGGACTGTTTTTGGCTTATCAGCCGCAAATCAATCCCTATTCCACCGCAACCTAGAAGCAGTTCATTTGGGACGGGGCTAAAAAGACTGGTATCAAACGTTTCAGACCAGTCTTTTTAGCCCCGTCCCATTTTAGCTGCTCTACATCAGCCCGCTCAGGGCAATGTCGACGGCCTCGTTGAGGTCGTCGGTGATGTGCACCAGCTCCGGATCGAGTGGGCTGATCATACCGGCGTCCATCACCGGACCGTTAAGCCAGTCGAACAGGCCCTGCCAGTACTCGCTGCCCACCAGCACGAGCGGCATGCGCTTGACCTTGTGCGTTTGCACCAGCGTGAGCACCTCGAACATCTCGTCGAGCGTGCCAAACCCGCCGGGAAACACAATAGCGCCCGAACTGTATTTGACGAACATGGTCTTGCGCACAAAGAAGTAGCGGAAGTCCATACCGAGGTTCACGTATTTGTTGAGCCCCTGCTCGTGCGGCAGCTCAATGCCCAAACCAACTGACTTGCCGTTGACGCTCGCCGCTCCCTTGTTGGCCGCTTCCATGATGCCGGGGCCGCCACCGGTGATAACCGCCACGCCGCGCTGGGCAATCTTACGCCCGACGGTGCGCGCCGCCTTGTAGAGCGTATCGGTCTTGGGCGTGCGGGCGCTACCGAAGATGGTCACCGCAGGTCCGAGCTCGGCAAGCGCGCCAAAGCCGTCGACAAACTCGGCCTGGATGCGCAGTACGCGCCACGGATCGGCATGCAACCAGTCGGTCGACTCCTCGGGCGCCAGCAGGTTAGCGTACGTATTGTCCTTAGGAATCATCGGGCCGCGCATGACCACGGGGCCGCGGCGGTACGTCTCGTCGTAGGCATGCTCGCCCTCGACACTCTCGTTCTTAATCATGGGTGCTCCTATCGAGAAAAAGAAAAACGGGCGGGGTCGACGCCATGCGCCAAACACCCGCCCGAACATCAACTATTCGGTATGGTACCCACGATGCATCATGCGCTTGCAAGGCATCGGTCAGCGGTCGCGCAGCCGGCGTCCGCGAATGTGACGAGCGGCTGCCGCTCAGCCTTTGCCGTTGCCCACACTCTGCAAGCGTGTCTGTCGCCCTTAGTAGTCCACCGCCGCAGGGCTGTTCATCCAGTCGCTCACAAACGCGCCGTAGCGGCCCTCGATAATGGCCTGGCGGGCACGCTGCATAAGGTTGAGCAAGTAGTAGATGTTGTGCATCGACAGCAGAATACCGCCGAGCATCTCCTTCTGCGTGACCATGTGACGGATGAGCGCGCGGCTGTAGCCGCCCGTGCACACCGGGCAGGTGCAAGTGGGGTCGATGGGGCCGTCGTCGTGCGCAAAGCGCGCGTTGCGGAAGTTGAGGCGACCCTCGCTGGAGAACGCCGTGCCCATGCGGCCAGTGCGCGTCGGCAGTACACAGTCGAACATGTCGATGCCCACACCCACACCGCGCACGAGGGTGGTGGGGTTGCCGACGCCCATCAGGTAGCGCGGCTTGTGCTTGGGCATGTACTCGCTTACGAGCGGTGCCAGAGTCTCGAACATAGTCTCGTGGTCCTCGCCCACCGAGTAGCCGCCAATGCCGTAACCGGGAAAGTCGCCGCACTCCTCCAGATGGCGCAGCGAGCGCAAGCGCAGATCTAGGTGCATGCCGCCCTGAACAATGCCAAAGAGTGCCTGGTCATCGCGGGTGTGCGCCTTGTAGCAGCGCTCGGCCCACATGCTCGACAGCTCCACGGCGCGCTCAACGTAAGCGCGCGTGGCGGGATAGCCTGGGCACTGGTCCAGCTGCATGCAGATGTCGGAGCCGAGCTTCATGGCGATTTCCATGTTGTCCTCGGGCGTCCAGAACACGTGGCGACCGTCGTAATCGTTGACGATAAAGCGCACACCCTCGTCGGTGAGCTTGACGGCGTCGTTGTGGCTAAACACCTGGAAGCCGCCCGAGTCGGTAAGAATGGGGCCATGCCAGTTCATAAACTTGTGCAGTCCGCCCAGCTCGGCGATGGTGTCCTCGCCGGGACGCATGGACAGGTGATAGGTATTGGCAAGCACGATCTGGGCGCCGAGCTGCTTGACGGTCTCGGTGGGAATACCCTTGACGTTTGCCTTGGTGCCCACGGGCATAAAGATCGGCGTCTCGATGTCGCCGTGCGGGGTGTGCAGCACGCCGGCACGCGCATGCGTCGTCGGGTCCTCGGCGATCAGGTCGAATTTAAAAAGGCTCTGGTCCATAAACTGGAACTCCTTGGTTGCGGTTCATACGCAAACCATTATACGGGCAACCCGCAAGAAGCACCGACTCGACAGAAACTGGTGCATTAAACGACTAGTCATTTAAGAACGTCCATTACAGTCGAAATTGTCAGCCCGGGACCG
>CAVEET010000067.1:0-12676 GCA_963614835.1 Bulleidia sp.
CAATGGTATACGGGTGCATCATCGACGTCTTCAATACAGAAAATATCAGTGCGGAATGTTTTGGGAGGTAGCCCAAACAGCCCCGGCTGGGGTCCTGTGTAGTCGCCCTTTAGGCGGAACTCACCTAATTATTTGGATGAGTCGTTTACTTACTTGTACTGTTACCGTCTTCCCGCTCTTGTTGGGGTATGCTTTGTTCGTATGTAAACGTATGACATGTTGATGGGGGAGGGTGCTATGGCTCGCGAGGGCGCTCGTTCTAAGGATTCGGCTAAGCCTGGCATCAAGGAAGTTGCAGCGGTGGCGGGGGTTTCGCCTACTACGGTATCTCGCGTGCTTAATAATCGCGGCTATATTAGCCAAGAGACCCGCGATAAGGTCCATGCCGCGATGAAGCGCATCAACTATACGCCCAACGATATCGCCCGTGCCATGCTCAACGGTCGCCTGAATCTAATAGGTATGATCGTCCCCTATGTCAGCAGCCCGTTTCATGCCCAAGCGGTCCAAGCCGTTGAGCGTACCCTGGCCGAAAACGGTTTTAAGATGTTGCTGTGCAATAGCGCTAATCGACCTGATCTTGAGCGTTCTTATATCGATATGCTTCGGCGCAATATGGTTGATGGCGTCATCGTCAACTCGCTTAATATCGGTGCCGAGGCGTATGCCGAGATGGGCTTGAGTCTGGTTGGTATCGACTGCGACCTTGGCGAGACCTCTGTTCAGATTGCGAGCGACAGCTATGGCATCGGCGAACTTGCCACGCGTCGCCTGATTGATGACGGGTGTTCGCGCATCTTGTGCCTGCGCAACAATAGCCGCATGCGCATGCCTGCCAATAAGCGTACCGATGCCTACCACGATGTTGTGGAGCAGGCCGGTTTGCCCGCGCTTGTCCGTGAGGTCGAGTTCGTTAAGTCCGATGACGAAAAGAGTGCGGTCGTTGCGAAGATCCTCGATGAGAACCCCGATATTGACGGCATCTTTGCGGGAGACGACACGATGGCGGCTATCTGTCTTAACGTGATGAAGCAGCGCGGCTTGAGCGCTCCGGACGATATTAAGGTCGTGGGCGCGGATGGCGCCCGCCGCACTATGACGTTTATGCCTGACTTAACAACCGTTCGTCAAGATATCGATCGCATCGGAGAGCTCGCGGCGCAATCCATCATCGCTCTTGTTAACGGTGAAAAGCCCGAATCGAATACCAAGCTCCCCGTTGAACTCATTGAGGGCAAAACCGCGTAGTTCATCCCGTGCCAAAAGAATTCCTCAAACGCCTCTGATGACCGTTCGCCGGCATATGTCAACCGTTTGCCGACGACTGGAACTGCGAAAAGACATATTGGTGTGAAAACGTTTGACATATGAAAACGATTGACATATCTTGCAGTTGTACCGAGTTAGTATCACGTGGGAAGGAAGTCTCGGATGCACAAGGTGTATTACCAGCCTGAGGGAATTTGGGTGGGCGACATCATGCCGTACGGCGAGGACGGCACGTTCTATCTCTATCATCAGCGTGACACGCGAAACCCCGGACCTTTCGGAGAGCCGTTTGGCTGGGCACTCGCGACAACCAAGGACTTCGTCAATTACAAAGACTTTGGCGAGAGCCTTGAGCGTGGCGGCGACGAGGAAGTCGACCAGTATGTTTATGCCGGCACGGTGTTTAAGGTGGGCGACAAGTACCATGCGCTCTACACTGGTTGCAATCGCGATAAGGTCAAGGCACGCTTGATGAAGCAGGTTCTTCTTCACGCAACGAGTGACGACGCCGTCAAGTGGGAGAAGAACATCGCCGAGACGCTGCTTCCGCCCCAGGAAGGTTACGATGACCGCAACTGGCGCGATCCCTTTGTGCTTTGGGATGAGGAGAACGAAGAGTACATGCTCATCCTCGGCACGCGCGTGGGCGAGGACAAGCGTCTGATGACCGGGCGTCTGGTCAAGTTCACCTCCAAGGACCTGGATACCTGGGAGTTCCAGGGCGACTGGTGGAATCCGGGCCTTTACACCATGTTCGAGATGCCTGATCTCTTTAAGATGGGCGACTGGTGGTATCTGGTGTTCTCCGAGTACAGTGATGGCAACAAGACCCGTTACCGCATGTCTCGCTCCATCAACGGTCCTTGGATCACTCCTGCTGACGATTCATTCGATGGCCGCGCGTACTATGCCGCGCGTACCGCATTTGATGGCGAGCGCCGCGTTCTCTTTGGTTGGGTTCCTACGCGTGACGAGGGTGGCGATCCCAGCTCTTACCTGTGGGGTGGCACCTTTATGCCTCTCGAGATCGTTCAGCGTGCCGACGGAACGCTCGGCACCAAGCTTCCTGACAGCATGCTTGGCGCCTTTGGCGAGGCTAAGGCAGTCGAGGCCTTTGAGCTCTCCTGCGAGTCGGGCAAGGTCGAGCAGGTGCTCGCCGCGGATGCCGGTTCCACCTATATGCTCGATGCCGACATCGAGCTCGCCGGTGACGCTGCCGGCTTCTCGGTGAAGCTTGCCGAGGACGCCGAGTCCGGTCTTGCCTATGAGTTCCGAGCCAACCTGCGTGAGGGCAAGCTCGAGTTTACGGCGGCCCCCCAGTATCCGTGGTTCCAGGTCAACAACATGGGCCTCGAGCGTCCGTTGTTCTTTAAGGGCGAGGGCACTCATCATGTGCGCCTGGTCGTTGACGACGATATCGCGACCATCTTTGTCGATGATGTTGCGCTTAACGCTCGATTCTGCAATAAGCAGGGCCAGGGCGTGGCGCTGACGGTCACCGACGGTACGCTTAAGTGCGCAAATGCAACGATCGCGTCTCTGTAATGGCATCAAAACGTCTTATGATTTCGTAAAGGAATGGAGAGGAACATGGACTACAAAGTAGTGTCTCAGCAAGTCGTCGATAACGTCGGCGGTCTGGAGAACATCGAGGGCGCCACGCATTGCGTTACGCGTCTGCGTCTGGTGCTCAAGGATACGAGCAAGTACAACAAGGCCGAGCTCGAGAACATCGATGGCGTCAAGGGCGTGCTGTACAACAGCGGACAGCTCATGATCATCTTCGGCACCGGTACCGTCAACAAGGTTTACGATGAGTTTATGGCTCTGACGGGCGTTAAGGAGATCAGCGCTTCCGAGGTCAAGGGCGCCGAGGCGGACAAGAAGGGCAAGTTCTTCTCGGTCCTCAAGGTATTCTCGGACATCTTTATCCCCATCATTCCCGCTTTCGTCGGCGCTGCTATCATCATCGGCCTTAAGTCGCTGATCGTTGCCAACGGCCTCTTTGGCATGGAGGGCAGCCTCGCCGATCACAGCGAGTTCCTCAAGAACCTCGCAAGCTTCTTTGCCATTATCGCCACCACCTTCGACTACCTACCCGTCCTGGTTATGTACAGCGCGGTCAAGCGTTTTGGCGGTAACCCGATCCTGGGCATCCTCGTCGGTATCGTCATGGTTCACCCGAGCCTTATGAACCGTAACACGTTCGTTATGGACCCGACGGGTGCTGAGTACTGGAACTTCGGTCCGCTCTCCATTCCCATGGTTGCTTTCCAGGGCGGCGTGTTCCCTGCAATCCTGACTGCCTGGTTTATGGCCAAGGTCGAGAAGATTGCCCAGAAGTACATCCCCGAGGTCGTTTCGTTCGTCTTTGTCCCGACCGTTACCCTGATTCTTGCTAACGTCGCCCTGTTCACCGTGTTCGGCCCGCTCGGCAACCTGATCGGCAACGTCCTCGCCGGCGTAATCGATATCCTGTACAACAGGATGGGCGTCTTCGGTGCCTTTGTCTTTGCCGCGTTCCTGCAGCCGCTTGTCGTTACCGGTACGCATCAGTTCATCCAGGGTATCGAGGCAAACCTCGTTGCCACGACTGGCTTCAACTACATCCAGGCCATCTGGTCGGTTTCCATCATCGCCCAGGGCGGCGGCGCCATCGGCATGTACCTCATTCACAAGAAGCATTCCAAAGAGCGCAACATCTGCATGTCGTCCTTTATCCCGACGCTGGTCGGTATCTCCGAGCCCGCAATCTTTGCTGCAAACATGCGCTACTCGATCATCCCGTTCATCTGCGCTTGCATCGGTGCAGGCTGCGGCGGTGCCTTCGTGAAGCTCTTTGAGGTGCGCGCCATCGGTCAGGGTCTGACCGGCGTGCTTGGCCTGCTCATCGTCACGCCCGAGACGCTCGTGTGGTATGTGGCTGGCAATCTCATCGCCTTCATCGTGCCGATCGTCTTGATCTTTGCCTACAACAAGGCAAAGGGCGTGCCGACCACCGATGAAGAGGGCGCTGGCGCTGGCTTCGACGTTAGCTTCTAGTTGAGCCGTTCAGCGTAATGTGCGGATAAGTCCATTTGGGGAAGGGCGTTCGGCTCGTGTGAGTCGAGCGTCCTTTCCTATAGACGAGAAGGTCAATGGCGATGTTTAATCAAAAAAACAAGGTGATGCGTGCGGACTATGAGCAGTGGCGTGCCGGACAGGATGAGACGGCGGCTCGCATCGCGTCCGACCCCGATAGGCTTTTGTTCCATGTGGAGCCTGAGCTTGGCTGGCTCAACGACCCCAATGGTTTGGTTCAGATTGGTGATACGTATCACATCTATCATCAATACGATCCGTTCGATGCTGCGCATGGCGGTCCAGTGCTTTGGAACCATCTGGCGACAAAGGATTTTGTGACGTACGAGAATCACGGTCCCGTGCTGTTCCCCGATTCCGATTTGGATTCGAGTGGAGCGTATTCTGGTTCTGCCTTTGTACGTGATGGCAAGATTCACTACTTCTATACCGGCAACGTTAAGCATTTTGACCGTGATGATTACGACTACGTGTTGACGGGCCGTGAGCAAAACCAGATTCATATGGTTGCCGAGAATCCCGACGAATTGGGCGAGAAGCGCATAGCTGTTGGGCCGGTCGATTACCCCGACGATATCGGTACGCACGTGCGCGACCCCAAGATCCTTGAACACGACGGTATCTACTACATGGTTCTGGGCGCTCGTACGAAAGACGACCGTGGCTGCGTGCTTGTCTATACCTCGCGCAATCTTGAGGACTGGAGCTATGCGACGCGCATTGAGTTGGGCGAGAAGTTTGGCTTTATGTGGGAGTGCCCCGATCTGTTTGAGCTCGATGGCGAGCTTATTCTCGTTTGCTGTCCGCAGGGTGTGCCTGCCGATGGTTGGCGTTACCGCAATCCGCATCAGTGCGTGTGGTTCCCCATCGAGGCCGATTGGGAGGCGCCGAGTTTTAAGATCACCGGGCAGGGCATGCCCCCGATGGTCGATGCCGGCTTTGATTTCTACGCACCGCAGTCCTTTGAGGATGCTGCGGGTCGGCGTTTGATGATCGGGTGGTCTGGTTGCCCCGATGCGACGGCAGAAAACCCGACGGTGGCACGCGGGTGGCAGTGCGCGTTGACGGTGCCGCGAGAGCTGAGCATACGCGATGGTAAGCTCTGTCAGCAGCCGGCGCACGAGATTGAGAAGGTGCGCGGCGACTGCGTTCGCGCGACAGGCGGTGAAACCGTTGAGGAGCCGGGCCGCCTGTTTGATCTTGTGGTTTCCTGTGAGGGCACCAAGATGGTCGAGCTCGAAATCCGCAAGGGTGTCTTTGTGCGTTATACGGACGGGATGCTTACCCTCGATATGGGTGACGAAGGCTATGGGCGCGACCAGAGGTCGATTGAGCTCGGCGAGCTTCGCGACCTACGCGTGCTTTCGGACACTACGATGGTCGAGATTTTTGCAAATGGCGGCGAGGCGGCACTTACGAGCCGTACCTATTCGCCGGCGGTTCCGGCGATGGAGCTGCACGCCGAGGGTGCGGTATCGATGAATTTCTACCGCCTCGTGCATTAACCGTGCATGGAGTACGATTGGACTTGCTGGGCGGAATGTGTCGCAGTTACCGCGGCCAGCTACCGTTTATCGCGTATAGCGACCGTTTGCGGAATAAGTAACACTCCTTAATAAACCGTGTAGAATCTCAGGATGCACGGAGTTTTCCAGGGAGACGCTGTCCTTTGTTGTGTGCAAGGGGCGGCGTCTCTTTGGCGCTTGGACGCCGTTGTGCAACAGTGCGGCGGCGCGTGCCATGTATTGAAAAGCCAATGTCGAGATGGGTCGTGATAATAATGGGCAAGTATGTAATCGTGGTCGAGTCTGGGTCGGATGTGACGCCGGAGCTCTGCGCGTGCCTATGCATGTCACGATTGGCGACGAGACCGTCGAGGACGGCTCGATCGATCCGCTCGAGATTTATTCGCGCTGCAATGAGTTTGGCGTGATGCCCAAGACCAGTGGCTGCGCGCCTGCGGATTTTGCTCACGTGTACGACCGCATCCATGCCGAGCAACCCGACGCGACTATTTTGCATCTCGCGTATTCCGAGGCCACGACCTGCTCGCATCAATCATCGAAGATCGCCGCCAAGGGTCGCGATTACGTCTACTCCATGGACACGCGCTTTGTCTCGGTAGGCCAGTCGCTCGTTGTCGTCGAGACCGCCAAGTATATTGAGGCTCATCCCGATGCCACCGTTGACGAAATTTTCGCCTTCACCAATTCGGTCATGGACCGCGTACTGTTGGGCTTTGTCCCAACCGATCTCGCCTTCCTTAAGGCCGGCGGTCGCTTGTCCAACGTGGCATTCCTCGGTGCCCATCTGCTCAAGATTAAGCCCTGCATTGAGGTGACGGGTGGTAAGTTCGTGGCGACCAAGAAGTTCCGCGGTTCTATGCTTAAGTGTGCCCGTGCCTTTATTGATCACATGGTAGAGAAGGGCGAGATCGACTACTCGCATATTGGCTTGGCGTATTCGGTGGGTCTTTCCGAGGAGTTGCGCGACGACATGGAAGTCTATGCACACGATCTTGGCTTTAAGGACGTTACCTGGACTCAGGTCGGCGGCGTCATCTCGAGCCATTGCGGCCCGACCGCCTTCGGCGCGGTGCTCACGCTCAAGGCGTAAAGGCCGCAGGCGAGCGTTCTTCAGCCTTACATCTCGACGTAGCCCCCAGCCATGGTGATGGGGGATAGATTAAAACGTGCCGTTCTAGTCTGAGACGTTTAAACGCAAACGCATGGGCTAGAATGGCTCTGGCATTTTAATTGGTTGCATCCAAGGAGAGGCAAGGTAGCGGAAATGGCTGAGATGACGCTCGAGGGTGTGGACGCTCGTCCCGAGGACTCCGCGTTTGCCCTGGGCCGTGTACATTCGATTGAAACGATGGGTACGGTCGACGGACCCGGCATCCGCTTTGTGGTGTTTGTTCAGGGCTGTCCCATGCGCTGCGCGTATTGCCACAATCCCGATACCTGGTCGGTCAACGGCGGCACCATGGTGACCGTCGAACACCTGATGGATGAGTTCCAGAGTAACCACGAGTTCTATCGCAGCGGTGGCATTACGGTGTCCGGCGGCGAGCCGCTCCTGCAGCCCGAGTTTTTGGCCGATCTGTTTCGTGCTATGCATAACAACCCCGATGGCCGTGTACATACCTGCCTAGATAGCTGTGGCTATGCATTTGACCCCAACCACCCCGAGAAGTTCGATGCCGTGCTCAACGAGACCGACATGGTACTGCTCGATATTAAGCATGCCGACCCGGTCGAGCATAAAAAGCTGACCGGTTGCGATCCCGCACGCATCTTGGCGTTCGGCGATGAACTTGCACGTCGCAAGATCAAGGTCGTTATCCGCCACGTGGTGGTGCCGGGCATTACCGACACGGTGGAGGAGTGCGAGAAGCTCGGTCGCCTCATCGCTCCATGGCACAACGTGGTGGGCCTGGAAATGCTGCCGTATCACACGATGGGTGTCGTCAAGTACGAGCAACTGGGCATTCCCTATAAGCTTGAGGGCGTTCCACAGATGGATACCGCGCGCATGCCCGAGCTGCGCAATGCCGTTATGGCCGGTATGAAAAAGCGCCGTGCGGAGCTCAGGTCGGCCATCGGCTAACAAGCCGTTTTTGCCCCTTTATGATACCCGAGCTGTACTGGCCTAACGGCTTGGTGCTGACACGGCTGAGCCAAAATGCTGGTACCATACCGTGGATAAGCAATTTGCACGGATTTGGGGGATGGCATGGCAACCATCGCGATCATAGGCGCACTCGAAAAAGAGGTTGCGCAGATTAAGGAAGAGCTGAGTGGCACGCATGAGTCGCAGGAGGCGGGCTTGACCGTTGTGAACGGTGGGCTTTCGGGTCTGACAGTAGTCGCCACGACGGCAGGCATGGGGACCGTGAACGCCGCTGCCGCAACGCAGCATCTCATCAGCAAATACGCCCCGCAGGCCGTTGTGTTTTCGGGCATTGCGGGCGGCCTAAACCCTAAACTCCATATTAACGACGTGGTTATAGGCAAGTGCCTGCGCTATCTGGATACCGATACGGCACTCATCGCCGAGTCCGCGCCGGGGCTCGAGGAGTTTGTCTCGACACCGGCGTTGGCTGATGTTGCCGCCGCCGTGCTTGCCGGGCATGGATTTGTGGATGCCTCGGCGGATGAGACTTCTGCGGAGAAGGACCCCAAGCAGTTCCTGTGTGGCACTATCGCCACGGGTGATCGCTTTGTTACGGGTGTCGCCATGCGTAACGCTGCGATTGAGGCCACGCATGCCGATTGCGTCGAGATGGAGGGCGCGGCAATTGCGCACATCGCGGCCAAGAATGGTGTCGATTGCCTGGTACTGCGCGCTATCAGCGATAATTGTGACGAGGCATATGACGCGTTTTGCGAGCGCGAGTTCGATCTGGACGAGTACGCTCGCACCGCGAGCGGCATCACGCTTGACATCGTTCGTCGTATCGCCGCCGCGCAATAGCACGCCCGTTTTGTAAAAACCTACGACCAAGGAGTGTCCATGGCCGATTCAATTAACTACCAGCTTGCCAAGTTCGTCGCCAGCTACGGCAAGGTTTCGCAGATCCCCGAGTCCACCTGTCCCGAGGTGAGCTTCGTCGGCCGCTCCAACGTGGGCAAGTCCTCCATCATGAACAAACTCTTTGGCCGCAAGAACCTGGTCAAGGTTTCGAGCACGCCGGGCAAGACGAGCAACATCAACTTTTTTGAGGCCGACGACGTGCATTTTGTGGACCTGCCGGGCTACGGTTTCGCCCGTCGTTCCAAGGCCGAGCGCGACCGCTGGGCCGAGCTCATCGGCGACTTTTTCGACTCGGAGCGTAGCTTTAACCTGGTTGTGTCGCTGGTGGATATTCGTCACGACCCCAGCAAGCTCGATCACGACATGATTGACTACCTGCAGGGCAACGAGTTCAACTTTATCGTCTGCCTCACCAAGGCCGACAAACTCAGCCGTACCCAGCAGGCCCGCCAAGCAGCAGCCATCAAAAAGCAGCTCAACGTCCCGGCCGAAAACGTAATCATTACAAGCTCCCAAACCGGCACCGGCATCGACGAACTCAAGCGCCGCATCGCCGAGGCCTGCCTCTAGTAAGGGCTCCAGCCTAGCAAGAGCCCCTATCAATAAAGGGCCATCTATTTCAGCCTGGCGCCCCTTCAAAGCGTGGGTCCCTGTAGACATCCTCAGCAAGGTAGGCGCAGGGACGGTCGGGATGTTCCCTCAAAATCATTCTGCAGCGCGAAGGCCCCTTGTCCGTCGCTCCGTAGGAGCAGGACAAGGGGCCTTCATGCGCGAGGACGATTTTGAGGGAACATCCCGACCGTCCCGGACAGGTATATGAGGAGGATGTCTACAGGTACTCGATTTGAGCGCCCTCGGTGTCGCACGTCAGAATGTGCGTGTCACACTTGGGGAACTGCTCGCGCAGCTTGACCTGCAGGAACTTTGCCACGATGGTATCGTCGGTCACAGCCATGAGGGTCGAGCCCGAGCCGCTAATCCAGATGGTTTTAGCGCCGCCGTTAAGGCAGGTGTCGCGCACGGCGTTGTAGTCGGGAATCAGACGGCGACGATAGGGTTCCTGGATGCGGTCGTCATTGGCGGCGGCAATCAGGTCAAGGTCGCCGGTCTCCAGGCCGCGCGTCATGCCGGCGATGCGGCCCATTTGCCATACGGCGGTGGAGAGTGGAATCTCCTGTGGCACAACCTTGCGGGCCTCGCTCGTATGCACCTCGTAGGGCGGAATCACGGTAATAAAACGCAAGCGATCGCTCACCTCGTAGCGCAGGCACTGGGGGAGCGAATCAGTCGGCGTAAAGGAGCAGACGGCGCCGCCCAGGATGGCGGGGGCGACGTTATCGGGATGGCCCTCGACCTCGGTGGCGATGCGGACGAGCTCGGCGCGGTCGACGGTGTGGCCCGTCAGCGCGGCGGCCGCCATGATGCCAGCGACGACGCAGGTGGAGCTGGAACCCAGGCCGCGGGCGACGGGCACATCAGTTTGAATGTCGATGGCAACGGGGAAAGCCGACTCGCCCCATGCGGCTAGTGCATCCACAAAGCTCACGTAGACCAGGTTATTCTCGTTTTGGAACTCCTCGGGGCAGCCCGTGATGGTGAGCTTGTCGGCGCGCTCGAAGGTGAAGTGCGAGTAGAGGCTGACGGCCATGCCGAGGGTATCGTAGCCAATGCCTAGGTTGGCGCTGGTTGCTGGGACGGTGATTTTGATCATGTGGGTCCTCCTGGGCGGGTCTGGCCGTTTAGTTCGCTGCTCGGGCAGTCCTGGCTCGCTCGGAAAGCACATTAAGTGCTTTCCGGCTCGTGCGGAACTCGCGACGAACTAAACAGGCAGACCCGCATGTCAGTTCGTCATCATCCCGGTGGGTATCTGATGAAAGAAAGTGCGCCGGCTTTCGCCGGCGCCTTATAAGGGGTTTTAGTTGGAAGCCATCTTTTTTGCTGCAGACTCTACGTAGTTGGCCATGTCGGCTACGTCGCAGACGTCTTCGAAACGGACGGGCTTGGACTCGAGCTCGGCGAGCTGGGTCGGGGCGACCGTGTTGGTGGCCTGCTCGAGTACACGCATAGCCTCAAAATCATCCTCGGGAACATCGAGCCCCAGGGCGTCGCAGCAGGCGCGCGGGAACTTGTAGGGGCTGGCGGTCGAAAGCAGCACGCGGGCCTTGGCGCCCTCGGCGGGGGCGACCTGCTCAAAGACGTGATAGCCGCAAGCGGTGTGCGGGTCGATCACGTAGCCGTTGGCGTCCCAGCAACTCTTGATGGCAGCGCGGACCTCGTCCTCGCTGGCCCAGCCGCAGCCAAAGACGCTCTGAATCTTGGCCAGCAGCTCGGCGGGCACCTCGTAGCGACCAGTCTGTGCCAGCTGCTCCATAAGGCCGGCAACGAGTTCGCAGTCGCCATCGGACAGGAAGTAGAGCATGCGCTCCAGATTAGAGCTAATAAGGATGTCCATCGACGGCGAAATGGTCGTGAAGAACGGACGGTTGCGGTCGTAAACGCCGGTGGTCAGGAAGTCGGCAAGCACGTTGTTCTTGTCGCTCGCGACGATGAGCTTGGCGACGGGCAGGCCCATGCGCTTGGCATAGTAGCCGGCCAGGATATCGCCAAAGTTGCCGGTCGGTACGCAGAACTCCACGGCGTCGCCGGCCTCGATGGCGCCGGCGCGCAGCAGCTGCGCATAGGCGGCAAAGTAGTAGACGACCTGCGGCACCAGGCGGCCGACGTTGATGGAGTTGGCGCTCGAAAGCACCGTGCCGGCGGCCTCAAGACGCTCGGCAAGCTCCTTATCGGCAAAGATGCGCTTGACGGCACTCTGGGCATCGTCGAAGTTGCCACGGATGCCGCAGACGGCGACGTTATCGCCCTCCTGTGTGGACATCTGCAGGTTCTGGACGCGGCTGACTTTGCCTTCGGGATAAAAGACGGTGATGCCCGTGCCCGGGGCGTCGGCAAAGCCCGCGAGTGCTGCCTTGCCCGTGTCGCCCGATGTGGCAGTGACGATCATGATGCGCTCGGCGCCGCCGTCCTTGGCGGAAGTGCGGGCCATCAAGCGGGGGAGCATCTGCAGGGCGACGTCCTTGAAGGCGCTTGTGGGGCCGCCAAAGAGCTCCATCACATAGGTCTGAGGGGCGTCAGCGCCCGGCGCTGCGTCGAGTTTGACGAGCGGCGTAACCTCTTCACTCGCGAACGTGCCGCGGTATGCCTCGTCGACACACGCCGAAATTTCTTCGGCCGTGTAATCATTCAGTAACATTCCCAACACATCTTGAGCGATTTCAAAGTACGATTTATCTGCAAGCGAGCTGATATCGACCTGCTGGGTGCCGAGCTCGTCCGAGACAAACAAACCCCCGTCGGGAGCGATGCCGGTACGGATTGCCACCTTACTTGAGCACGATAAAGTGCGTCCTCGTGTACTATGATAAGTTCCCATATAACACTGCTCCTCGGATGCCTTGGTCCCAATCGGTGAAACCATGGTATCAGAGCGCGCAAAACAGGTTCGCAGAGGCTTTTTAGAAAGGTAACCTCCAGCCCATGATTAAGATTGCCAAGTTTGGCGGCTCGTCGGTCGCCGACGCCGAACACTTCAAGAAGATCAAGGCCATCGTCGATGCCGACCCTGCCCGCCGTTTTGTGGTGGTTTCCGCCTGCGGTCGCCGTTTTAAGGGCGACACCAAGGTGACCGACCTGCTCTATCTGGTCAATGCGCACGTTAAGTACCACGTGTCGTGTGAGGAGCTGCTCGAGGACATTGGTCAGCGCTATTTTGATATCGCTGACGAGCTGG
>CAVEET010000068.1:0-2052 GCA_963614835.1 Bulleidia sp.
ACGGAACCGGGATGCGAAAGGAGGCCCGCATATGAATTGCTTACCAAGACGAATGCCGGGCTCCTGTTTGCGCCCGTCGGCGTGATCAGGAGACAGCCACTTACTTCTCTTACTCTTATTACTTTTATTCGATCAAGGAGATCATCATGAGCCAGTTCATCAACAACCCCGAGCACACCTTTGGTTTCGATACCCTGCAGCTGCACGTTGGCCAGGAGAGCGCCGATCCCGCATCCGACTCCCGCGCCGTGCCTATCTACCAGACCACGAGCTATGTGTTCCGCAACTCCCAGCACGCCGCCGACCGCTTTGGTCTTGCCGACGCCGGTAACATCTACGGCCGTCTGACCAACTCCACCCAGGGCGTCTTCGAGGACCGTATCGCCGCCCTCGAGGGTGGCGTGGCAGGTCTTGCCGTCGCCTCCGGTGCTGCTGCCATCACCTATACCCTGCAGGCTCTTGCCCAGGCCGGTGACCACGTGGTGGCTCAGAAGACCATCTACGGTGGCTCCTACAACCTGCTGGAGCATACGCTCTCCCAGTTTGGCGTCGAGACCACGTTTGTCGATGCCCATAACCTTGAAGAGGTCGAGGGTGCCATCAAGGACAACACCACGGTCATCTATCTCGAGACGCTCGGCAACCCCAACTCCGACATCCCCAACATCGACGCCATCTCCGAGATCGCCAAGAAGCACGGTCTGCCGGTTGTCGTCGACAACACCTTCGGCACCCCGTATCTGTTCCGTCCGCTGGAGCATGGTGCCAATATCGTCGTCCACTCCGCAACCAAGTTCATCGGCGGCCACGGCACCTCGCTGGGCGGTGTGATCGTCGACGGCGGTAACTTCGATTGGAAGGCGAGCGGAAAGTACGCCCAGATTGCTGAGCCCAACCCCTCCTACCACGGTGTCTCGTTTGCCGAGGCTGCCGGTCCCGCCGCCTTTGCAACCTATGTCCGCGCTATCCTGCTGCGTGACGAGGGCGCTTGCATCAGTCCGTTCAACGCCTGGGTCCTGCTCCAGGGCACCGAGACTCTGTCGCTGCGCGTTGACCGCCATGTCGAGAACACCAAGAAGGTCGTTGAGTTTCTGGCTGGTGACAGCCACGTCGCCAAGGTGAACCACCCGAGCCTGCCTGAGCACCCCGATCACGAGCTCTATCAGAAGTACTTCCCCAACGGCGGTGCCTCGATCTTTACCTTTGAGATTAAGGGTGGCCAGGAGGCAGCTTGGAAGTTCATCGATCATCTGCAGGTGTTCTCGCTGCTCGCCAACGTGGCCGACGTCAAGTCGCTCGTCGTGCACCCGGCTACCACCACGCACTCCCAGCTCTCTGCCGAGGAGCTCGCCGAGCAGAACATCACGCCCTCCACGATCCGTCTTTCCATCGGTACCGAGAACGCCGAGGATATCATTTGGGATCTGAAGCAGGCCTTCGCCGCGCTGGACGAGTAAGGCGACTTGTGCAAGGACCTCTTGCGACTCGATAGGTATAACTGCATAAAATGCCTGCTCAAGGCACCTGTGCGAACAATGGTTGCACAGGTGCCTTTTTTGCATAGAGAGGGTGCAAAAACAGGGTTTTTGGCACGCTTTATGCATTCGAGTTGTGGAAAACTCCTGTTAAGAGGATGTGAGTTTTACGCAATTGACGTGCGCCTTTTGAGTAAAACCGCAGGTCGCGATTTGCTCGGGGTACTATGCAGCGCGATCGAATCACACGCAGCTCAAACGCAGCAAAAACACACTACGGAGGTTTCCAGCTACATGAGGATCGATTCACGAAAACCGAAAGCCGCCGCCCTTTCCGCCGCTCTGACCGTGGCACTTTTGGTGGGCGCCGGCGCAACTGATGCCCACGCGGCAACACTATCCGATACGGTCGGATCTACGCCGTCCGAGGCGACGCTGGTGCAGCCCGTCGACTACCGCGGCGATGGTTATGGCTCTATGCAGGAGTGGAATGCCTCGATGGGGGCAAAGCGCGACTCCCTGGAGATGCGCGCTCAGATCATTATGAATATGTATGGCGACTATGCTACCGATGACG
>CAVEET010000069.1:0-3216 GCA_963614835.1 Bulleidia sp.
ACCGGGATGGGTGCGGCGGCGGGGTCGGGGACGCTAGGCGCGAAGGGGTCTGCCGCGGCAAGCGGGTCGGGAGCGGCGGCGCGAGGTGTCGGCTGCTGCTGGGGCATGGCGGCGGGGCGCTGCTGCTGCGGGGCAGCAAACTGCTGCTGGCCGGCGCGCGGGGCGCTGGCGGCACGGCTTGCCGCGGAGTTGTTCTGGCCCAGGCCGTTTTGATAGGCGCGCTCTTCTTCGTACAGGCGGCCGAGCGTGGGCGCATCGACGTTCTCGGCAAAGACCGAGAACTTGCCGGCGCGCAGTTGCGGATCGATCATGAAGCGCACGAGGGGCTCGCCGACAAACACATAGCGGCGCTTTTCGGCCTGTGCCTTCACAAACTCGCGGACCTCGCGCGAAAGCTCGGGGTAGAACGGGGCGAGCATGGGATCGTCGTCGGCGGCGATAAGGATGGTATAGAGTGCCGGCGCCGTGTTGACGCCGTTGATCACCAGAGTCTGATCCTCCATGTCGCGAGCGGCCTGCTTGGCAAGCTTCTTAAAGGAGAACGGGGCACGGGTGGCACCGAAGATGCCGGCCACGTGGTCCTCGAAGATGTTCAGGAAGTTCACGAAAGATCACTCTCCGTATAGGTTCTTTGGTATCCGAGCAAATATAGGCATATCCCAACGATTATAGAGGATAGGGTTCCCGCAACCGCCGCCTTGGCGACGACCGCGGCTGCAAGGCTGGCAATTTCCATATGGTGTGCAAGACAGGACGCCGCTGCGCAGCCGATGCCGGTGACAGCGATGGCGGCGATTGCGGCAAGGTTTGAGCCCTGGTCGGCACGCTTGGCATGGGCATTGAGCAGCGCGGATGATGCTGCGGCAGTTGCCGCGACCAGCACAAAGGCAGTCCAAAGGAGCGGATCTCCCAGCGCTGCGGCAACGTTACCGAGCCCCAGCACGCCTCCGGCTGAAAGCGCGACCGTGGCCAGACGGGCAAAAAGCGCGCCCATGCCCGTTGCCGCGGCGGCGCTTGCCGGGCCGAGCCAAAATGACGCGACGCCGGCGGCGACCCCAGCTGCCAGGAAGGTATTGCCGGTCAGACAGCCAAGCGCGAGTGCACAGGTGAGCGCGGCGCTCGCGGCAGCCTCGGTGCGACCCCAGGCGATCCACCAACCGGACATGGCGGCGGCAAAGATCACCGCGACGGGCAACATCGACAGGATGCCCTGCGCCTGCATGGTGGCGTTGGCCATGAGCACCAAAAAGCCCACAGCCGAGATGGCCGAGCCGATCTGGGGGGCCAGGCCGGCCGCCGCTCCGATTGCGATAGCCGCAATGACCAGGCCGGGAAGCGCCGCGACCCCGGCCGTTTGCATCAGCAAAAAGCTAAAGGTGCCGCACGCTAGCGCCGAGATAGCGCGCATGGTGTAGTCGCGCGCATGGCTCCAGCGCGTGCCCGCCCAGCCGAGTGCGGGGTCGATCTCGATGGCGTCGTCCTCGTAGTGCGACGGCTCGATATCGTCGAGCTCCTGCTCGTCATCCGAAAGCTCGCCAACCATTTGTTCCAGGCTGCGACGGCCCTCGCGTACGCTGCCCAGACCGGCAAGGAGCTGGTCGCAAAATGCCTCGATGCTGTTGGGGCGGTCCTGCGGCATGGGGGAGAGCGCGCTCATGAGCGCGGCCTCGGCTCCCGGGGGAAAGTGTGGTATCAGCTCGCTGGGATAGGTGGCGCCGCCGATGATGCGGTCGAGCGAGTCGGCGGGCGTGGCCGCCATAAAGGGAGCGCTGCCGCACAGGCCCTCGTAGATCACACAGGCGAGGGCAAAGACATCGGCGCGTTCGTCGACCGTGCCGGTCTCGATATCGAGCTGCTCGGGCGGCATGTAGCCGATGGTGCCGCCGCGTGAGCCGCCAAAGCCACCGGCAGACGACAGTCGCGCCATGCCAAAGTCGGTGAGCTTTACATTGCCCGAGTGGTCGATGAGCACGTTGGCGGGCTTAATGTCCAGGTGGAGTACGCCATTGCTATGGGCGAAGGTGAGCGCCTGGCCCAGGGCATCGGCAATGGCTGCGGCCTCGTCAAAGGTAAGTGAGTGGCCGTCCACGCGGTGCAAAAACTCGGCAAGCGACATGCCATCGACATACTCCATGACTAGGTAGGCATAGGCTGTGTCGTGCGTAAAGTCGATGACCTGCACGATATTGGGATGTTGAAGCATGGCGGCGGTGTGCGCCTCGCGCAGGACATCCATGATGTCGCTGGCGGGCATGCCGGCACCGTTGATAAGGGGGGTGCGCTTAATGGCGACGCGGCGGCGCAGGTGCGTGTCGCGGCAGATCTCGATGGAGCCAAAACCGCCGGTCGCAAGTGTCTCGAGCGGCTGGTACCGCTTGAGCAGCTCGCGAGAGCTGGTGCCCTCCAAAGGAACGTCCGGCGAGAACCGGGCGGTATGTTGCGAGAAAAGCGGCATGGCCAACCCTCGTGCGTTTAAAGTTCGTTTGCGAGCGGCGGGCGCGGAGCCGAGCCGTTCGCGGTGGCATAGATGCTGCTAGTGTAGCACGCTCGGGTGCATGGGGAGGATGGCGGGATGCGAGACTGCCTGCCTGGCTTGGCCTTAGCGCTTTTTCTTGTTCTTCTTCTGCTTGCGCTTGGTCTCCTGGGCCTTGTCGCCCTGCTTGGCCTCGGCGGCGGCCTTCTCGGCCTTCATTTTCTTCTTCTTGGTCTCGATGCGGAGTTTTTTGTTGATGCGCGCCTTAAGGAAGGAGCCGAACTGCTCGGCATCGCCACGGACGAAGGTGTCCTTGGGGATCGTCACGCCCTGGTCGGCGAACATGGCCACAAAGATGCGCTCGCCGTCGAGTACGTGGTCGAGCTTGTCAAACGGGAAGAACTGCGACTTGCCGCTCTTGCCCCAAACCATCAGGCCGTCCTCGTTGGCGGCGACGCGGCGATAGCGGCCGCCCATGGACTCGTCGGCCTCGACGGCGTCGATAAAGTCGCGGGCGAGGGTGTGGTGCAGGTTTTTGCTCCACCAGGCCAAAAAGGCGCCGAATACGATCAGCACGACGCCAAACTTGATCCAGTTGCCGCCGGCCACCAGCATACCGATGCCGATGAGCGCGGCAATTGCCGCGGCGACATACAGCGAGCCGCGACGCCTGGGCGAGGCGACCAGGCGGGCGAAGTCGGTGACCAGGTCGTTTTCGTACTGGTACTCGTTGAGGTACAGGA
>CAVEET010000070.1:0-10221 GCA_963614835.1 Bulleidia sp.
TGGTCTTTACCAACAAGAGCCAGGTGTACAAGTGCAAGGTTGCGGCGTTTGAGGACACCAAGTCGGCTCAGCTGGGCTCGTACCTACCGACCGATCTTGAGATGGAACCCGACGAAAGTGTCATCTGGGTCATCGACCCCGAGGACTACAAGGCCGACGTGCTATTTGTCTTTGAGAACGGCCGCGTGGTGCGCGTCGCGCTTTCTGGATACGTCACCAAGACCAACCGCAAGCGCCTCAAGAACGCCATCTACGGTGGCAGCAAGCTGCTGTATGCCCAGGTGCTCAAGGAAGATCGCGACATCGCGCTGGTCTCGAGCGACTACCGCCTGATGAACTTCAACACGTCGCTGCTCAAGACCAAGACGACTACCAACACGCAGGGTGTCCAGGCCTTTACGGCCAAGAAGGGCCGCTCGGTCACCACCGTCGGCACAACCGAAGAAATCCTTGGCGCCGGCGTCTCGGCCGAGAAGTTCACCGCACAGAGCCTCCCCTCCGCCGGTGCCCTTATGAAAGAAAACGACATGCCGAGCCTGTTTGACTAGGACTGCGGCAGAACCGCCATAAGCTCTCAAAACGGTGGGGCCCGAAGCGCAGCAACATCGCGCTCCGGGCCCCGCTCGCTGCAACGCAGTCAGAATAATAGGAATCCCCGTTTTTCACTCCTGCAATCTCACGGCACAAGGCATGTTTAGCCATTAGCAAAACTTGCAAAAATTAGCAAAAGTTGCAAAAACTAGCAAAACTTGCAAAGGAGCTACCATGGAGTACAGCAAGAACCCCTTTACCCCAACATTTGGAAGCGTCCCTCCCTTTCTAGCGGGTCGCGAGCATATTCTGCGTGACATCAACCGTGGCTTTATCAACGGCCCGGGAGATCCAAACCTGTCGACTATTTTTACGGGCGCAAGGGGAACGGGCAAGACGGCGCTTCTCTCGCTCCTTTCAGAAACGGCGCTTGAACACGGCTGGATCGCAGCAAATGTCTCCGCCATGCCAGGCATGCTCGAAGATATTATCGAGCGAACCAAAGAAGCCGCAGATAGCTACCTCTCACAGCCTCACGCGCGCATAAACGGCGTTCAAATTGGTCCAGTGGGCATCGATTGGACATATGTTCAAGAAGCCCAGGGCAACTGGCGCACGTGCATGAATGGCATCTTCAGGCAACTCGAGAAGCATGGCATCGGGCTTCTCTCGAAACGACCTATCGGGAGCTTTCCGATAAAGACATTGAGTTTTTACTCGCGATGCTGCCCGATTCTGGCCCCAGCAGGGTCTCAGAAATTGCCAAGCGTATGGGCGTCGCCAGCAACTATGCAAGCCAATACAAGCGCCGCCTCCTCGAGGACGGCGTCATCGGAGAGCGCGGGCGTGGTCTCGTTGGCTTTGACATTCCCGCGTTCAGGGAATTCTTGAACGAGAAGGCGTTTTAGCACGCCGGAATTGTCCGCGGAAGCATCAACGCATGGCAATCAGCATTCCTCTCGGTAAGGACAGCAAGCATTTCCACCAACACCGATTGCCATGCGCTCTTCTTGCCTTAAGAGAGCTTGCAAGCGAGCTCTCGCACCTCTTCCAACTTGGGCGAGGAGGCCATGCTGTCGCGCTCGGTCATACCGCTGATGGTGACAATGCCCTGGTCCTCCCACTTGCAGTACGCGCAGGTTGACTTGTACATGGCGATCGCCGCGTCATAGACGCCCTCGCTGTGGCTATCGAGCAAAAGGGCCGTCTTGGTGAACGGGAATCCCGTGGCACCGAAGGCGTACAGACGGTCGATGGCGGCCTTTTCCTGCGCGGTTATATCGAACCAGTAGATAGGCGAGGCGAAGACGACCATATCTGCGTCTTTCAGCGACTCGATCACGTTGGCCATGTCATCCTTCTGCACGCAGACGCCCTCATGGGCGAAGCAGTACTGGCATCCCAAGCAGCCGGCGATTTTCTTGCTGGCAACGCGAACGACCTCGACCGTATTGCCGCCCTCACGCGCGGTCTCGGCAAACGCCTCGACCATGGTGTCGGTATTGGCGCCCCTACGCGGGCTGCCGCTCAATACAACGATATTCATAAGAATCTCCCTTATTCATGCCGCAGGCGCGCGGCACACATTTCGTTGTAACCAAAACAGATGGAGCTATTCAGTCGTCTGCAGATCGCATCTCTTGTTCGTGCTCTCTAGACACAATCTCATTGCCTGACAACTCGTTAACTGTCTTGATTCTCTCTCCGAGAATTGAACAGTAAATCGTTGGCCGCAAAGTGTCGACTGTGGGAAAATTAACTAGAGCTTTCTCCTGCTCGCGTGAGCGTTCGCGTGTATGAGCCTGGCCGAATCGGGCAGGCGCAATATAGATCCACGGAAATCGGCCTACGAATAAGGAGCGTCTTATGTATGGACAGCATGTTGCACCGCAGACCCATAACAAACGGACTGGCCTGTCTATCCGCGACGTCAAGCGTCATGCAGGCGCCAGAGTCGCCGCCTTCGGAGTAAGCATTCTTGTGGCAGGACTGCTTTTGCTACCCCGCACAGCACTGGCGACAGAAATGCCCGAACCCGATGTCGCAGTACCCATCACCTGCGACGAAGTCAACGCGGAAGGCAGCCTCACAGCAACCACCCCCATCGATCATTACTACGATTTGGAGCTACCCCCTGCTTTCGAGTTGGTCCAGAACGAGGCTCTTGTATACGATTTTCCCGACAAACCCGAGGACTTCATCTACGGGCTTAACGACACCGTCCATCTCTTCAAGATCGACACCGATACCGAAAGCCTTATAAAAACCGAGAACCCCAAAGAGGCCAGCGTCTCTATTGCCCTGACCATGATTGACAATCACGTTAGAGCAACCGTGGTCTTTACAGGCAGTTACGCCGACGACCAAATCCCTTACAGGCTGGACCTCAACAGCTCAACCTACCTTGGCACACACGTTGACCGTGACTTCGACAGCGGGCAGGGGATTATGCACGAAACGCGGCACGATTACTACATCCGTTACGTCTTCGACAGTGACGTGCACTTGATTGCAACCGATACGAGCGGTTCCAAACCCGAACCGGAAACCAAGCCCGAGCCCACACCGCAGCCCGAAGCAAAAAAGCCGACGGCAAATCCTGTTTCCACCAAGGCAGTAGCGGCGGTTAAACCAACCGGGACCACCCTACCCGCGACGGGCGACAACGGTGCGATGGCAGCCGCCCTGAGTGTTGCCGGTGGTGTAGTTGCGGCAGTTGGCATTTCTGCAACAAGGCGTCGCAACCGCTAGCCAGCATTTCGTACCCCGCAGACAAAGCTCTATCCCCGCTCCGATGAGCTTTACTCACCGAGAAGTTTCTTCCCCACGGAAATGAGTTTCTTTCCAACGGCCGCCTTCACGCCAATCGTTACAACCACGTGGGCAGTGCGGGCTTCGAGATCCGCAGCGAGGATGTCCCCCGATGCCCGCACTGCGGCTGGCAGCTCGTGCCGTGGGTGCGCGACGACACATTTCTGCAGGGCGCGGCATGGCGCGAGAGTATCGAACGATATGGGCGCTTCGTGCGCGAGCGTAGCGATGGCCGCGTGCTGTTGCTGGAGCTTGGCGTGGGCGAAATGACCCCCGGCATCATTACACTCCCGTTCTGGAGCATGACCGCAAAGCTGCCGGATGCGCACCTGCTGAGCGTGAACATCTCGGGCGATTCGGCTCCGCTGCAGCTTGGAAGCAAGGCAGAGGCGATTCGGGCCGACTTGGGCACTCTGCTCTCGGCGGCACGGGCAGGCGGCGAATGGCGCGGCGAGGCGTCTTGCCGCAAACCGTCCTCGCTAAATGCATGACCGTTAATAAGTAAAAAGTAAGGTGCGTCTTATTTCAAATACTCCTCAAAGAATGCCTTCAGCTTTCCAAACGGAATGACGTCCATCTGATCGTAGAGGTCGGTGTGGTTGGCACCGGGGATAATGAGCAATTCCTTGTTGTCTCCAGTCAGTTTGCCGTACGCGGTTTCGCTGAAATAGCGGGAGTGCGCCTTCTCGCCATGTACCAGCAGCACGGCGGAGCGGATCTCGCCGGCGTACTGTAAGATCGGCATATTCAAAAACGACAGCGAGGACGTCACATTCCAGCCACCGTTTGAGCCCAGGCTGCGGGGATGGTAGCCTCGCGGAGTCTTGTAGTAGGCGTAATAGTCCGCCACAAACTGCGGCGCGTCATCGGGCAGCTGATCGACCACGCCGCCCGCCAGCGCGTAGCTGTCATTTTTATAGTCCTCGGTGCGCTGCGCGTTCAGCGCTTTACGCTTTTCGAAGCGCGCCTGCTCGGAATCCTCGGCGTCAAAGTAGCCGTTTGCGGTCACGCGGGTCATGTCGTACATCGTCATAGCAGCAGTAGCTTTGATACGAGTGTCGATGGCTGCGGCATTGATTGCCATGCCGCCCCAGCCGCAGATGCCGATGATGCCGATGCGCTCCGGATCGACGTTTTCCTGTACCGAGAGGAAATCCACCGCTGCGCAGAAATCCTCGGTGTTGATGTCCGGCGATGCCACATAGCGGGGCGCACCGCCGCTCTCGCCGGTATAGGACGGGTCGAAGGCAATCGCGAAAAAGCCCAGCTCCGCCATTTTCTGCGCATAAAGGCCGGACGTTTGCTCCTTCACCGCGCCAAACGGACCGCTGACGGCGATGGCAGGCAGCTTGCCCTCCACGTTCTTTGGCACGTAGACGTCGGCCGCCAGCGTGATGCCGTATCGGTTGTGGAAAGTCGCCTTGCTGTGCTCAACCTTGTCGTTTTTGGGGAACACCTTGTCCCATTCCTGCGTCAGTTTCAACTGCTCCATGCCTAAGCCTCCTTGTCGGTCGCTTTAAGGTATTGCTCGTCGATCACGGGCTCCAACCACTCGTTGGAGGCCTCCTCGCCCGGAACCTCAAGCGCGAGATGGGAGAACCAGCTCTCGGGCGCGGCTCCGTGCCAATGTTTCACACCCGGGGCGATGTTGACCACGTCGCCAGGGCGCAGCTCCTGTGCCGATTTGCCCCATTCCTGGTAAAACCCTCGACCGGCCACGCAGACGAGGATCTGTCCGCCACCGCTTTTGGCGTGATGGACGTGCCAGTTGTTGCGGCAGCCGGGCTCGAACGTCACGTTGTAGACGCCGACCTGCTCGGTGGAAAGGGGCGCGAGGTAGCTTTGCCCGATAAAGTACTTCGCAAATGCGTCGTTGGGGGCACCGATAGGAAAGGCCATCTCGTTTTGGTGTCGGGCCTTTGCGTCGGCGCCGTCGTCCTCGTCCGCCCAGACCTCCTTCGCTATGCGGAAGGCCGCCCACGCCTTGGGCCATCCCGCGTAAAACGCCGCATGCGTAAGGATTTCCGCTATCTCAGCCCTGGTCACCCCGTTGTTCTTTGCGGACATCAGATGATATTGGAACGAAGAGTCCGTCAGACCCTGCGCCATTAAGGCCACCACCGTCACCACGCTGCGGTCTCGAAGGGAAAGCCCGTCTTCTCGGCTCCACACCTCGCCGAACAGCACATCGTCATTGAGCTGAGCGAATTTGGGGGCAAAATCCCCTAGAGCATCCCTACCCGCCGTCTGTTTAATTGCCATGATCGATTTCCTCCTATCGATGGTTCTGGACACTAATCTGTCTCCGTGCGGCTAAGTAGCCCGCCTAGATTTCCATGCCCATTCGTTGCGCCTGTTCCAGAGCGGGATGCCCGGCGATATCGCCCACACCGTTCACGCCGCCGGCGAAAACCGTTTTGCCCATTACGGACCACCCCTTGCGCTACCGATTTGTATTGACGAGAATGAAGGTAATACCTAAACCTGACTTTAGGTCAAGGAATGAATTCGAGATTTATTCGGAGGGGCCATGTACACAATCGGACAGGTGGCGGAGATGTTTGGTCTGCCCGCCTCAACGCTGCGGTATTACGACAAGCAGGGATTGTTCCCGGGGCTGGAGCGGACGTCCGGCATTCGCCGATTCGGCGATACGGAACTCGAGGCGCTTCGGGTCATCGAATGCCTGAAGAAGGCGGGAATGGAGATCAAGGACATCCGTCTGTTCATGGAATGGTGTGCAGAGGGTCCATCAACATACCCCCAGCGCAAGGCCATGTTCGAGGAGCGGAAGGCCCACATGGAGTCGGAGATCGCGAAGATGAACCGTGCCCTGGACATGTTGAAGTTCAAATGCTGGTACTACGAGCAAGCGATTCAAGATGGCAGCGAGGATAGGCTGGAGACGCTGATTCCCGACAATTTGCCGGAAGAAATCAAAGGTGTCTACGAGAACGCGCACGCTCGATAAAGCCGTTCGCTATCCATGGGGCTCTGGCAAGGAGCTCCTTCCGAACAGAACGAAAAGAAAGCCTCCGAACCAGAAGGTTTGGAGGCCGTTATTTCCGCTATTCCCACTCGGAAATAGGAGCCACTAGCAAAAAGCCTGTCAACATCAAAACAAGTTCTCAGTCTGTCGATTCTACGTGAGGCAATGATCCTCATTTGATACCCGCACTGTTTGCGCACTAGGGAGCAAAAGAATCTGGCCGCCGCTCAAATAAGATCACCGCCATCTTGCATAAACGACGCCATGTTAAGGTGCCTGACGCCATCCCTCTCCTGCAATAGAGGATCAAGCGTGAACAAGTAGCGCGGATACCCATCCCTGATGTGGCCGAACGGCCTGTACTCGCGCTCCTCGACGCCTCTGTCGGCAATCGACATAGAGACCTGGATGTAGGCGTAAGCATTGCGCCTACGAGCGATGAAGTCACACTCGAGCTTCCCAATACGGCCCACAGAAAGCTCGTACCCGCGCGATGCAAGATAGAGGTAGAGCACGTTCTCCAACGCCGGCCCGTAGTTAATCCTCGTATCCGTGTTCATGGCGAAATAGAAGCCGGGATCAGCCAGGTAGTACTTCTCTTCGCGGATAAGCGATCGCCGAGACTTGAGATCGAACCTCGAGCAGCGATAAAGGATCTTCGCGTCAACAAGAATCTGGATATACCGATTGAGCGTTTCGCGCTTGATGGGAATCTTCTCGACATCATTGAAGTACGCAAGGAGGTTCTTCAGGTTCGTCGGCGCACCAAAGTTGTTGATGAGATACGTCTGGACGGCATCGAAAACCGAGACATTCTTAATTTTGTTCGAATGTTTGACGTCCTTTTCAAAGATCTCATGAATAACACTCTTGATATAGGTGCGCTTTTCATCCTCGCCCTCATACTCCAACGCTTTGGGAAATCCTCCAAGGGTCAGGTACTCGGTAAACTCTCCCACGAGAACGTCATTGACAGGCTTGCCGAGAAAACGCTTCATATCGATATATTCCGCAAAGTCGAGTGAGAACACCTCGAACTCGATATAGCGACCCGTCAGCTTTGTAACAAGCTGCCCAGAAAGCAGATATGAATTCGAACCGGTAATGAAGATGGACCAACCGCCATCTGTCCGGTAGCCGTTGATGAGCAGCTCGAATTCCTCTACGTTCTGAATCTCATCGATGAAGAGGTACTTCGTCCCCTCAGTGTCTGCTGGAGTCGATATATCAATCAGATTTTCGAGCTCATCGGTCGTCTTGACCTTCCTGTTCTCCCGTGAGTCGAGGTCGATATAGATGATGTGGTCGCTCGCTACGCCGGATTCCACAAGCTCGTCTGCGATTGATTGCATGAGACAGGATTTACCGCATCTGCGAACACCGGTGATCACCTTGATCATCCCGTCATCGTGGTAGAAACCACGCATTCGCTTCAGATACTTTTCACGTCGGTATATACGCAAGATGCACCCCTTTTTTCAGTGTCCATTTTATCAGTTATGGGGGTACTTTTTTACATTTTATAAAAAAGCGTACCGATAACTTATTCTCGCTTAGTTTCGGAAGTCGAGCAGGCGGTCGCGGTAGTACCCGTACTGCGCCCGGCGTACCTCGATTTCGGCGGGGATACCGTCGGTGAGTGATTTCGTTAGGGAGTCGAAGCGGTCGAGGATGTCGACGACCTTCTGCTGGGTGCCGATGGATGGGGCGGGAATCTCGACCCTCGATAAGTCCACAAGCGCGGCTTCGATTACCTTTTTCGGTTTAGCGTATTGCTCTTCAGATCATCGTGGTGTGCTCGTAGCCGCGCTCCACGAGGAGCCGCTCGGCAACGTCGAGAATCTTCTCGACCGTCTCCTCCGGGTACTTATTGCGTGCCGCGGGCACCTCCATCCTTGTTATCGCGATAAACATACCATGAGTGGCGTACAGATCGAGAAGGGCTGGCGCCAAAAGAGCCCAACGGCCGTTACAGCTTCGTTAGAAACGCGCCCCACCATGGATGGTGGACCCGAAAGGTAAGGCGCGCGGGCACGGCGACTCGGCCCGCACGCCCGGAAGAGAAAGGACGAACCCATGGGTTACATGCTCGAGACGCGCGGGCTCACCAAGCGCTTCGGCCGCGGCGACCAGGCGCAGGATGCCGTGGCCGACGTGAGCCTTCATATCCGCGAGGGCGAGGTGTACGGGCTGCTCGGCCCCAACGGCGCCGGCAAGTCGACAACGCTCAAGATGATCTGCGGGATGCTGCGGCCGACGGCCGGGGAGATCCTCTTTGCCGGGCACGCCTGGCGCCGCGAGGACCTCTACGCAATCGGCAGCCTCATCGAGGAGGCGCCGCTCTACCCCAACCTCACCGCACGCGAGAACCTGCGCGTGCGCACCACGCTGCTGGGCCTTCCCGAGAGCCGCGTAGATGAGGTGCTCGCCGCCGTAGACCTCGCGGACACCGGGAAGAAGCGCGCCGGGCGCTTCTCGATGGGCATGCGGCAGCGCCTGGGGCTCGCGCTGGCGCTGATCGCCCGGCCACGCCTGCTCGTGCTCGACGAGCCCACCAACGGCCTCGACCCCATCGGCATCGAGGAGCTGCGCGACCAGATCCGCGGCTTCGCGGCGGCGGGCACGACGGTGATCGTCTCGAGCCACATCCTCTCCGAGGTGCAGCAGATGGCGGACACCATCGGCATCATCTACGGGGGGCGCCTCGCCTACGAGGATGCGCTTCGGTCCGGGCAGGACCTCGAGGAACTCTTCATGAGCGTCTGCCGGGAGGGGCGTCGAGCGCGCGGGGAGGTGGCGGCATGACGGGCGAGAAAGGCGGCCTGCTCGCGGGCCTGCGCGCCGAGGCCCTGAAGTCGCGCCACGCGGCACCGGTTCGCCTGGCCGTGCTCATGGCGCTGCCGATGCCGCTGCTCGGCGCGATGCCCTACCGGGGCGTGCAGATCTTCAGCGCGTGGAACTACTGGTACGCGCTCTTCCTGCCCGTGTCTCTCTCGCTCGTGGTGGCGTGCGTCGCGCGGGCGGACGCGCGCACGCGGATGCGGGGGCTTCTGGGCCTGGGCTTCCCGCTCGGGCGCGCCTGGTGGGCCAAGGCGCTCTGGTGCCTCGCGCTCTGCACGCTCTCGAACCTCGTGGTCTTCGGCATCTACCTCGCGGGATCGGCGTTCTCCTCGCAGGGCCTCACGGCCGCGGGCACGTTCACGATGCTCCTCTGCGCGCTCGCCAACACGGTGACCGCGGCGTGGATGATCCCCGCAGGGCTCTTCCTCACGGCGCGGCTCGGCATGCTCGCGGGCATCTTCTGCCCGCTCGCCACGCAGCTCGTGGGTGGGTTCGCCTGGTCGCTGATGCCGCTGCCGCAGCTCTTTCCGCCGTCGGCGAGCATGGTCATCCCTACGAGCTTCATCCCCGTGCTGCCGAGCGGCGAGCCACTCGCGGCGGACATGGCGCTCGGCGGGGCGCTCGCGGCGGACGGTATGCTCACACTGGCGGGCCTTGCGGTCTGCGCGCTCGCGTTCGCCGCACTCACGGCGGCGGGCGCGGCCTGGTTCGCGCGCTCCGAGGAGAGATGATGGCCATGACACGACTCTCCGACCCGACGCTGCGCATGACTCTCCCGCGGGCCCTGCTCTCCGAGGCCCTGCGCCTGGCGCGCTCCCCGCTCACGGCGGTGCACCTCGTCTGCGGCCTGGCAGCCGGTCTTGCCTGCGGCGAGTACTTCTCCGTTACCCGATGGGACCCGGCGCTGGGCGCGGACGCCTACGTCCAGTTCCTCGGCGCCCTCATGCCGCTCATGTCCGCCATCGTCTGTGGGCTCGCCGTGGACGAAGAGCGTGCTGCCGGGCGCCTCGCCAACCTCACGGCGGTCCCCTCGCGCGGGCGCGCCGTCG
>CAVEET010000071.1:0-2670 GCA_963614835.1 Bulleidia sp.
GGAATAATGTCGCAGAACAGGTCACACCAGCGCGTGGTGAGCGAATGCGACACGGCGTCGGTCACGATATGTTCGTCGGCCGGGTCCACAAAGGCGCAGAACTGATAGACCGGCGCGTCAAAGGCATGCTCAAACGGCTCCTCGTGGTAGACGATTCCCGCGTTGCTGCCAGCCGTCACCACGCGCTCGGACAGACGGTTCACAAACGAGTTCTCGCCCTGCATGCACAGCGAGTCGTAGCGCCCCTGCGCCACCTGGTCCACAATCACCGCAACGTCGTCCGGATCGATCGGACAGCTGCGGTAAGCTCCCTCGGCATCAAAGCAGTGCTGGCCCGAGAGCGTAATGTACGCATCCCAGCCCAGGTCGAACAGCCAATCGGGCATCTGGTAGGTCGGACGGCCCGTGGCGATCACGCACGCGATCCCCTGCTCGTGAAAGCTGTCGAGCACCTGCTGCGCCGACGCCGGAATCCGGTGGGTCTTAAAGCTCAGCAGCGTACCGTCGATATCGAAAAACGCGGCTTTGATCATTCTCGCCTACTCCTCGCCCTCGAGCTTTTCGCTCGCCTCGAGCCACGCCATCTCCAGCTCGTCCATAGCAGCGTGAGCCTCGTCGATCTTTGCCTGCTGCTCGCCGAGCGCCGTGTAGTTGGTGGGATCGACTTGGGCCATTGCTGCCTCGGCCTCCTCCACGCGGGCGCGCTGCGTCTCCATCTTGCGCTCGAGCGAGCTCACCTCGCGGCGGAGCTTCTGACGCTCGGCATTGGACAGGCCGTTGGGCTGACCGCTCGACTTGGGCTTTTCGGCCGCAGCTGCCGCGGCACCGGTGTCAAACGTGCCGGTCTTGGCGCTCGGCGCACCCACGGGCTCGCCCTCGGCGGTGGCGTTGCACAGGCGCAGATACTGGTCCACGCCGCCGGGCATATGCGTCAGGTGGCCGTCGAGCAGCGCCCACTGCTGGTCGGTCACGCGCTCCATCAAGAAGCGGTCGTGCGTCACCAGGATCAGCGTGCCGGGCCAGCCGTCCAGCAGATCCTCGACAATCGCGAGCATGTCGGTATCCAGATCGTTGCCCGGCTCGTCCAGGATGAGCACGTTGGGCTCGTCCAGGATTGTCAGCAGCAGCGACAGGCGACGGCGCTGGCCGCCCGAAAGATCGCCGATGCGGCTCCAGAGCTGCTGCGTCGTAAAGCCCAGGCGCTCGCAGAGCTTCTCGGGCGAAGTCTCCTTGCCGTCGATGACGTAGTACTTCTTATAGTTGCTGAGCACCTCGCGAATCGTGTCGCCCATGAAGGGCTCGAGCTCCTCGAGCTGCTGCGACAGCACGCCAAAGCGCACTGTCTGGCCAATCTTCACGCGGCCGCGCGTGGGCGCAATTTTACCCTGGATCACATCGAGCAGCGTCGACTTGCCAGCGCCATTCTCGCCCAAAAGACCATAGCGGTCGCCCGCACCAATGAGCCAGGTCACATCGGAGAGCACCTGCTTGAGCGCGCCGCCGGCATCCGCATAGCCGGCGTCCACGTCGACCACATCGATAACCTGCTTGCCTAGGCGGCTCACGGCGAGGCGCTTGAGCTCCAGCTCGTCACGCACGGGCGGCACGTCGGCGATCAGCTCGCGAGCGGCATCAACGCGAAACTTGGGCTTGGTGGAACGCGCCTGGGCGCCGCGGCTCAGCCACGCGAGCTCCTTGCGCGCCATGTTGCGACGGCGCTCCTCGGTAACCGCGGCCATGCGGTCGCGCTCCACGCGCTGAAGGATATATGCGGAGTAGCCGCCCTCGAAAGGATCGACCTGGCCGTCGTGGACCTCCCACATACTGGTGCAGACCTCGTCCAAGAACCAGCGGTCGTGCGTGACCACGAGCATGGCGCCCTGACCGCGCTGCCAGCGAGCCTTTAAGTGACGCGCGAGCCAGTTGATGGTGCGCATATCCAGGTGGTTGGTGGGCTCGTCGAGCATGAGCACGTCATAGTCGCCGATCAGTAGGCGCGCGAGGTCCACGCGACGGCGCTGGCCGCCCGAAAGCTCGCCCACCGTGCCTTCCCAGGGCACATCGCTGATGAGGCCGGCGAGGATCTGGCGCGTGCGGGGGCTCGACGCCCACTCGTACTCGGGCGTGTCGCCCACAACGGCATGATGCACGGTATCGGTGTCGACAAGCTGGTCCTTTTGACCGAGCAATCCAATCGTCGTGTCGCGGCGGTGCGTCACGCGGCCGTCGTCGGGCTCCAACGTGCCGGCGAGCACGCTCAGCAGCGTCGACTTGCCGTCGCCGTTTTTACCGACAATACCAATGCGGTCGCCCTCGCCCACGCCGAGCGTCACGCTATCGAAAATATGCTTGGTGGGAAACTCTAGGCTGATGGAATCGCATCCCAAAAGAATCGCCATATGCCCTGCTCCTTCGTAGAAATTCAACGTTGTCCATGATAGCAGCGAGCCCCACCCCAAACCACCACGAAGGCGCCTGTCCCCTTTGTGGTGGTCGTTTCGGTCGCAGAGCAAAAAGGCGGGCCATCTCCCACAAGAGATGACCCGCCTCTCCAATCAGTCCCGCGGCAACCGTGGCCGCCGCGGGCCTCAAGCATGTCCCGGACTAGGAGAACATGCCGGTGAGGTAATCATTCAGCCGCTTATCCTTGGGCCGTTGGAAAATCTCGTC
>CAVEET010000072.1:0-4195 GCA_963614835.1 Bulleidia sp.
GCAACGCCCATCCCGCGTACGCTGGCGCTTTCGGTCTACGGCGATCTGGATACGAGCATCATCCGCCATCGGCCCGTCCCTGGCGCTGGCGTGACGACACGCGTGCTCACCGAGTCGAGCCGCGACCTCGCCTATGGCGCCATCCGCGAAGCGCATGAAAAAGGTCAGCAGGCCTACGTGATTTGCCCGCTCGTGGAGCCGAGTGACTCGGCCGATGAGTTGGAGGACGTGCCCGGTATCGCCCGCGACGAGGGGGGCCGCGTGACGGTCCCCGTGCCGCTGCATGATACGGCGACCGAGCTCGACCGCCTGCGTCTGGCGTTGCCGGGTTTTGTCATCGAGCGCCTTCACGGCCGCATGCCGGCGGGGGAGAAGGATCGTGTGATCGACGCCTTCAAGCGTGGCGAGATCGACGTGCTCGTCTCGACTACGGTGGTCGAGGTGGGCGTCGACGTGCCTAACGCCACCGTCATGGTCATCGAGAACGGCGAGCGCTTTGGTTTGGCTGCCCTGCACCAGCTGCGCGGCCGCGTGGGCCGTGGCAGTGTGTCGGGCACGTGCCTGGTCATGACGCACTCTAAGGGCAACGGCGGCGCGTCGGCAGCACAAGATCGCCTGCAATCGCTCGAAAAAACCGCGGATGGCTTTACGCTCGCCCAGATGGACCTGCGTCTGCGTCACGAGGGCGAAATCCTGGGCTACCGTCAGCATGGCGGTGTGACCCTGCGCTTTGTCGACCTGGATGCCGACGAGGAACTAATCGAGTGGGCCCATTTGGACGCGGTCGAGCTCTTGCGGTATGCTTGCACCCTTGACTCCGTGGCGACGCGCCCCCTGCGCGATGCGGTCGCCATGCGATATCGACACATTTTTAAGGAGGTCAGCGGAGGATGAGAATCATCGGCGGCGAATGGCGCGGTCGTAAGATCGAGGAGCCCCGTGGTCGCGATGTCACCCGCCCCACGACCGATCGCGTGCGCGAGGCATGCGCATCTATGGTCATGTCGGCATTCGATTTCGATTTGGAAGAGGTTCGTGTGCTGGACGCCTTTGGCGGCTCCGGTGCCTTAGGGTTAGAGATGCTCTCTCGTGGGGCCCGCTCGCTCACGACGTTTGAGATCGATCGCAATGCCGCGCGGCTCATTACCAAGAATATCGAGTCGCTCTGCCGTGACCGTGCGCGTTGGTGCGTGGTCACGGGCGACATGCTGGCGAGTGCCTCGCGCGGTCGTGTACCGGGCGGCCCCTTTGATCTGGTCCTGCTCGACCCGCCCTATGCTTTTGGTGCCGAGCCGGTCGAGGAACTGCTGCAGAACCTGGCTCAGCAGGGTCTGCTTGCGCCTGGCGCTTATGCCCTGTTTGAGCATGCCTCCGCCGATGCGGGCGCGCATCCGGCAGGCTTTGAGACTGTACGTGAGAAGCGCTACGGCATTACCTCGGTCGACCTGCTTCGTTGGGTCGGCGATGACGACGGTGAGGACGATAGTGCCGTCACCGATGCCGATAACAACGATGCCACGACGTTTCAGGAGGACGCCCATGAATGGCACCATTAACCGCGTCATCGTTCCGGGTACCTTCGATCCCATCACGTTTGGCCATATCGACGTCATCCGCCGCGCCCGCCGCATTTTTCCCAGTGTGATCGTGGCCGTTGCCGAGTCGCAGGGCAAAAACGGTGTGGGCACCACGTTTACGCTCGATGAACGCGTGGCGCTGGCCCGTGAGGCACTCGGTGATATCGATGGCGTCGAGGTCCTGCCCTTTACTGGCCTCTTGGTCGACTTCGCTCGTGATCAGGGGGCGGGGGCCGTGGTCAAGGGTCTGCGCGCCATGACTGACTTTGAGTACGAGCTGCAGCAGGCCGACCTCAACTACCGCTTGGATAACGAGCTGGAGTCCATCTTTGTCATGAGTGCGCCGCAGTACGGCTATATCTCGAGCTCGGTCGTTCGCCAGATCGCCTCGCTCGGCAGCGATGTATCGACGTTTGTCCCGTCCAACGTGGTCGAAGCGCTCAGACATCGCTTTTCGTGACGTTTTTTATTGCCTGGTGGCATGTGGTAAACTAGCACGATGATATGTTACCTATGAAAGGAGACCGGATGCCGGGCGAGAATTTTCCTGGCGATAGGATCGTCAGCTTGGTCGATGAGCTCGAAGGGCTGATCGAGGAAGCCAAGCCGCCTTTCGGCAAGAACGCTCAGTTCAAGGTCATCGACGCCGACGTGTTCTTCAATATCCTCGACGAGATCCGCATGAGCTATCCCGAGGAGTGGCAGAAGTCCCGCCGTATCCTTAAGGAGCGCGAGGAGCTTATGGCTTCCGCCGCCGCTCAGGCTGATTCCATCATCGCCGACGCTCAGCAGCAGGCCCTCACCATTGCCGGTGAGCAGGAGATCGTCCGCCTTGCGCAGCAGCAGGCCGACGACATCCGCGATCGTGCCCAGCAGTACGAGCGCGAGACGCGTTATGCTGCCGAGGACTACGCGGAGCAGGTCTTTACGCACCTGGAGGAGAACCTCAAGAGCCTGACCGGCACCGTTACCCGTTGCCGTCAGCAGCTCAACGAGGGTGCCGCCCAACAGAATGGTCAGTGGTAATGGCTGAGTTTCCGAGCGTTACCGTCGATCTTTCCGAGCAGCTTGAGTTTCCTGGAGATTCGTATCCGCTGACCGGTAAGGTCGATGTCGCCACCTACACGGTGGGCGAGAAGGAGTACCAGCTTCAGGACGGCATCGACTACGACGTTGTCTTTACCAATGCCGGTACCGGTGTCTTGCTCACGGGCATGGTCCGCGCGCACGCCACCGGCGAGTGCGACCGTTGCCTGGAGCCCGCCTCGTTTGATATCGCCGGCGAGATCGAGGAGTTCTACCTCTTTGAGGAGCCCGAGGATCCCGAGGCCTACGAGGACGGCTACGAGCTCCTGTGTGAGGACCGCATCGTCGATCTGGGTGAGCCCATCAACGACGCGGTCGTCATGGACACGCCGTTTGTGGTGCTCTGCAAGCCCGATTGCCGCGGTCTGTGCCCCACATGCGGTTGCAATCTCAACGTCGAGCAATGCGATTGCGCCGCCCAGGCAGAGGCAGAATGGGCCGCTGCCACGGAAAATCCATTTGCAGCATTGAAGAATCTCAAGCTTGATGAGTAAAACTGTGGTAGTATCGCTACTTGCGCGTAATCGCCACACTGGATAGTTCATAAGGAAGGTCACTATGCCCGTACCTAAACAAAAGCAGGGTCGTATCCGCACTCACACCCGTCGTTCCGCCAACATGAAGATCTCGGCTGCGGCTCAGTCCACGTGCCCCCGTTGCGGCGCTGTCAAGCTTCCGCACCACGTGTGCCCCAGCTGCGGTTTCTACAAGGACCGCGAGGTTATCGTTACCGAGTAACGGTATACTCTGGATGCGATGCCGTTCCAAATGGAACCACAATGGCCGGCTCAATGAGTCGGCCATTTTTGTATAAGGAGCATGTATATGAGTAACGTTCGCGTTTGTGTAGACGTTGTGGGCGGAGACGAGAAACCTCAGGTTGTTCTCGATGGTATCGAAGCTGCGCTTGCCGCCGATCCCGATATCGAGGTCTTGGCAGCTGGTCCCGCCGAAATCGTCAATCCCTTTGCAGCTTCCCATGCACGTGTTGAGGCCCTTGAGGCGCCTGACGTTATCGCCATGGATGACGATCCCATTCGCGCCGTGATGACCAAGCGTAAGTCGTCGATCGTGCTTTCTTGCCGCGCCATTAAGAAGGGCAACGCGGATGCGTTCTTCTCCGCCGGCTCCACCGGTGCCATGACCGCCGCCGCCACCGCCTATGTGACGCCGTTTAGGTATCAGGCCGAAGGCAAGAAGCAGCCGGTGCGCCCCTGTCTGACCAATGCGCTGCCCAATCGCGCCGGCGGTCTGACGGTGCTGTGCGACATGGGTGCCAACCCCGATGTGGAGGTCGATGACATGGTGCGTTTTGCCCAGATGGGTAGCGCCTATGCCCGCGTCGTCCTGGGCATCGAGCATCCTCGCGTGGGCCTGCTTGCCAATGGCACCGAGGATGAGAAAGGCTCCAACTTTACCAAGGCCTGTTTCCCTGCTATGAAGGCCGCCGTTCCCGGCTTTGTTGGTAACTGCGAGGGCACCGACCTCACCTCAGGTAACTTCGATGTCGTCGTTGCCGATGGCATGTCGGG
>CAVEET010000073.1:0-6719 GCA_963614835.1 Bulleidia sp.
TGCCGGTGAGGTAATCATTCAGCCGCTTATCCTTGGGCCGTTGGAAAATCTCGTCGGTCTCGTCGTACTCGACCATATCGCCCATGTAGAAGAACGCCGTGCGATTGGACACGCGCGATGCCTGCTCCATGTTGTGCGTCACGATGACGATGGCGCGCTCGGCCACAATCGACGACATAAGGTCCTCGATCGCCAGCGTCGAGATGGGGTCGAGCGCCGAGCAGGGCTCGTCAAACAGGATCACGTCGGGGTTGAGCGCCAGTGTGCGCGCAATGCACAGACGCTGCTGCTGGCCGCCCGAAAGCGCGTAGGCGCTCTTGTCGAGCTTGTCCTTGACCTCGTCCCAAAGCGCCGCGCCGCGCAGGCTTTCCTCGACCATGCGGTCGAGCTCGTCGCGGTCGGTGATACCGTGACGCCTGGGCGCAAACGTGATGTTGTCGCGAATGGACTTGCGGAACGGGTTGGGCTGCTGGAACACCATGCCAATGGAACGGCGCAGCTCGTAGGTGTTTTCGGTCTTGGTGTTCACGTTGCGCCCGCGGTAGTTGATCTCGCCCTCCACGCGGCAGCCGCGAATCTCGCGATTCATGAGGTTGAGGCTACGCAAGAAGGTCGACTTACCGCAGCCCGAAGGCCCGATGAGCGCCGTGATCTCGCCCTTGTGGAAGTCGAGCGACGTATTGTGCAGTGCATGGTGGTCGCCATAGTACACGTTGACGTCCTTGGTGGAGAGCACGACCTCGTCGCTCACGGCCTTGCCGCTCACGCGCACGCGATTCTCGCTCTCCCCCACGCTCGACAAAAAGTCCTGGGTGTCGGACGATGCCGCTTCGGTTGCGGGCGTTACATTTATCTCGCTCATTCAGCCGTCATCCTCCTTGCCAGTTGCTTGCCCACGATACGGGCAACTACGTTAAACAGCAGCACGCAGATCATCAGCAGTGCCGCGGTGCCCCAGACGATCTGCTGGGCCTCGGGGCTGCCCTCGCCGTAAATCTTGTAGATGTGCACGGCGAGCGACTCGCCGGGGCGAAACACGTTCCAGGCGCAGGTAGGACTCGACAGGTTAAAGCTCAAGAAGTTCAGGCGAACCGGCGAGCTCATGCCCGAGGTAAAGAGCAGCGCCGCGGCCTCGCCAAACACGCGGCCGGCCGAAAGCACGATGCCCGTCACAATGGCAGGCATGGCCTCGGGGATCAGGATGTGCAGCGTGGCCTCCCAGCGGGTGAGGCCCATAGCCAGGCACGCATCGCGCTGGGCCTGCGGCACGTCCTCGAGCGCCTGTTGGATCACACGCACCAGGATGGGAATGTTAAACATGGTAAGCGCGACGGCGCCGGAGATAATGGAGTACTTCCAGCCCAGCTGCACCGAGAACACCAGAAAGCCGAACATGCCGACGACGATGGAAGGCAGCGAGGACAGCGTCTCGATGGCGGTAGAGGCGATGTCGCGGATAGGGCCGTTCGGCGCGTACTCAACCAGGAAGACCGCTCCGCCTAGGCTGATGGGCACCGAGATGATCAGAGTGATCAGTAGCAGGTAGAACGAGTCGAACAGCTGGTAGAGCACGCCGCCCTGCGTTCCGTTGGCGCGCGACGGCTCTGTGAGAAAGCCCGGCTGGAACAGCGTCGAGATGCCCTCGAACAGGATATAGGCCACCATGGAGATGACGATGAGCATGACGATGGCGACGATCGCCGTCAGCACGCCCGTGGCGATGCGATCCTGTTTTTGGACACGCCCGAGCCTCGCCTCGTCGATGTGGATGCGCGTGCTAGCCACGAGCCTCCGCCCCCTTGCGGCCAATGAGATGGATGATCAGGATGAAGATGAGGCTCATGCCCATCAGCAGCAGACCGAGTGCCCACAGGACGTCGTCCTGGGCCGAGCCCTCGGCGTAGACCGCCATGGACGTGGTGAGCGTGGTGGTGATGGTGGACGCCGGCGACAGCAGCGACGTCGGCATGGCCTCGATACCGCCGATAACCATGCGCACGGCGAGCGTCTCGCCAAAGGCGCGGGTCATACCCAGGATGACCGCAGTCATGAGCGACGGCATGGCGGACTTGAGCACCACGTGCCAGATGGTCTGCCAGCGGGTGTAGCCCAGCGCGAGCGAGCCCTGGCGGTAGCTGTCGGGCACGGCGCGCAGGCCGTCGACCGAAAGCGTGGTCATGGTCGGCAGGATCATGACGGCCAGCACGATGGCACCGGGCAGGATACCCAAGCCCGTGCTCACGTGGAAAACGCTCTTCATAAGGCCGACGACAACGTGAAAGCCAATAAGGCCAAAGACGACCGAGGGAATACCGGTCAAAAGCTCAATAAGCGGCTGAAAGATCTTGGAGCCAAATTTTGGTTGGATCTCGACCGCAAAGATGGCAGAGCCGATGGCGATGGGCAACGCGATGAGCGTGGAGAGCACCATGACCGCAAACGAGGTGACGATCAGGGGCAGGGCGCCGGTGTAGGGCAGGCCGTTTTCGGCCGTGTTGGCCAGGTCCCACTTGGTGCCGGTGAAAAACTCGACGACCGAGACGCCGTCTTTGACAAAAGCCGAGAGGCCCTTTTGGGCGACCATAAAGATGAGCGCGGCAACGACAAGCGTCACGAGCGCTACGCACGCGCCCGTGACGCACAGGCCCACGTTCTCAAGGTCGCGCTTTGGCAGCTGTTTTGCCATTGCAAACCTTTCCGGGGGCGACTACTTATTTAGCGGAGACCTTGCCGCTGGCGTCCTTGACGACCTTCATGGCAGAGACGGGGATGAAGCCCTGCTCCTCGACGAGCTTGCCCTGGACGTCGTCGGAAAGCATGAACTCCAGGAAGGCCTTGGTAGCCTCGTCGGCGTCCTTTGCACAGTACATGTGCTCGGTCGCCCAGATCTTGAAGGAGCCGTCGGTGACATTCTTGCTCTTGGGCTCCACGCCCTCGACCTTGATGGCGTTGAACTTGGAGTCATCGAAGTGCGAGAAGTCCAGGTAGGAGATGGCGTTGTCGGTACTGCCCATCTGAGTCTGGACGTCGCCGGACTTGTCGAGCTCGGCGTCGCCCTTAAAGTCGACGGCCTCGTCACCAAAAACGGCGGCCTCGAAGGTGGCACGGGTGCCGGAGCCGGCCTTGCGGTTGAGGACGACGATGGTGGCGTCGTCGCCGCCGACCTCCTTCCAGTTGGTGATCTGGCCGGAGAAGATACCCTTGAGCTGCTCGAGGGACAGGTCGTCGACCGTCACGTTCTTGGAGACGACGGGCCCCATGCCCACGACGGCGACCTCGTGATCGACGAGGTTCTTGACCTGATCGGCCTCAAGCTTGGTCTCGGCGAAGACGTCGGAGTTGCCGATGGTGACGGTGCCGGCGACGACGGCGGTCAGACCCTTGCCCGAACCGTTACCCGAACCGGAAATGGAGACGTCGGGGTTGGCGTCCATGAACTTCTCGGCAGCGGCCTCGACGAGAGCCTGGAACGAAGAGGCACCGTCGTAGGTCACCTCGCCGGAGACGGACTCGGCAGCGGCGGCGCTACCCTTGTCGGCGGCGTCGGATGCGCCGGAGCCGCCGCAACCAACGAGACCGAGACCGACGATGCTGGCAAGACCACCAGCGAGGCCGAGGAACTGACGACGAGAATAAGCCTGATCGAGCATGATCTTCCTTTCGTACATGCGACTCGCGGGCACCCTGCCCGCTTTGCTGTTTGGAAAGATACGACCTCGATCGGGCAGCGCCCGCGCCAGCTGCGGTTTCTTACGGTCATTTGATAGACCCTTACCGCAAGCGCAGCACGGCCTTTACAAACGAATAACAAACCCGCCGCCAAACATGGCCAGCCTTTTACACCAATAAAAACAAAGTTGCGGTGAAATAGTTCCTGCTTGGCCATCAAATGGCCCTTTCTAGGAACTATTCCACCGCAACTTAGATTGGGAAACCGCGTAACCTTAAAGTTCGAGTTCGTTTAGACGAAGGATCGCCACGATGTAAATCTTGAGCGCCTGCTTGAGCTGTTCCTCGTTGGCGCACTCGTTGGGACCGTGCATCTGGCCGCCCCATGCGGGCAGCTCCAGACCGGTCTCCTCGGGGCCAAACGACACGGCGCGGGCAAAGTTGCGCGCGTACGTACCGCCGCCCATGGCAAAGGGCTCAGCATGCTTGCCCGTAAACTCGTTATAGGTATCAATAAGCGCCTTCACGGCCGGATCGTCGGCAGACACCGAGAACGGCACCTTCGCGCGACCCAGCTGGCACGTCACGCCAAAACGGCCCACGAGCGGGTCGAGCTGCTCGCGGATAGTATCGGCACTCGTGCTGTCGGGGAAGCGCACGTCGATGACCTGCTCAATATGGCCATCCGCCACGCGGATGACGCCAGCGTTGCAGGTAAGCGGGCCAAACGCCGGGCTCGTCGCGTCGATACCCAGGCCGCGGCCATAGGCGTCCGCATGCACAAAGGCCAGGAACTTGACGAACTCATGCTCGGCAGGCGTCAGCAGGCGCTCGTCGCGTGCACCAAACGCGTCCTCGGCCTCGCGCAGATACGACACGATCAGGCCGACGGCATTGATCGTTCCCTCGGGCATCGAAGCATGGCCACCGATACCGTGGGCGAAAATCTGCGCATGGCCATTATCAAGCGCCGTGATCTCCAGACGATCGGCGTTCTCGACCGGCGCCGGCAGCTCATCGGCGGCAATCGCGAGCTCGCAGATGGACTGCGACGGAATGGCATTGCTCGCCTCGGAGCCGCTCCACGACACGATGCGCCCGCCGTCGATCTTGGGGCTCACGAACGTCGCCCCAAACTGGCCCTTCTCGGCATTGCAGACCGGGAACTCGGCATCGGGCGTAAACAAAAAGTCGGGGTCTGCGTGATTCTCCAGATAATGGTGAACGTCGGACATGCCCACTTCCTCATCGCAGCCCAGCAGCGCGCGGAAGGTATAGCGCGGCACAATGCCGTGCTTGAGCAGGTAGGCACCGGCGTAGAGCGACAACACCGCCGGACCCTTGTCATCAATCACGCCACGGCCGAGCAGCCAGCCCTCGCGACGCTCCATCGCAAACGGGTCGGTGTTCCAGCCGGGGCCGGCGGGCACCACGTCCACGTGGCAGATGGTCGCGAGCTGCTTGTCGCCGCGACCCGGGATATCGGCAATGCCCACATAGCCCTCGTCGTCGCTCGTCTGGTAGCCGAGCTTTTGCGCAATGCCGAGTGCGCAATCGAGCGCATCACGAACCGGGCGGCCAAACGGCGCGCTAGGCTCCGCATCGGCAGCAACGGCTACGGACGGATAACTCACCAGCTGCTCGATATCGGCGACGACGTCCTCCCAGACCTCGTCGACATACTCGGTAACGCTCTGCTCCACCTGATTCATGGACGACCTCCTTACCAATGAGCGACGGGTACGCCCGCCCCTCACATTACGTCTATTAGATAGCGAAAAGTTTAGCAAGCTCGGCCACCGAGTGCACCACTGCATCGGCACCCGCCGCCTCGTGCTCGCCCGACGCCGCCGCGCCCGAATAGATACCAATGCACGGTACGCCCATTGCGTGCGCGCCCTCCACATCGTTAAAGCGATCGCCGATCATCACGGCATCGTCCGCGGCCGCACCCAAGGCCGCCAACGCGTCGCGAACCGAATCGGCCTTGGTCTCGCGCCCCTGCGGTGGATTCATGCCAACCACCGCCTCAAACTGCGAAAGCCCCAGCTCGCCCACCATGTCAATGCACTTTGCCTCCATGCGTGACGTCGCCACGGCCATACGCTTGCCCTGAGCGGCCAACCCATCCAGCAGCTCGGGGATCCCATCGAACACGGGGTACTCTTCCGGTCCCAACTCATCAAAAAAGGCACGGTACTCGTCAGCCACCACAAGCGACTCCTCGCGGGAGAAGCCATAAAAGTCGTGAAAGCTCTTCCACAGGGGCGGCCCGATCATGCGGCGCAGGTCACCCATCTGCGCCTCCGAAAACCCGCGCGCGGCAAGCGTCTTGCGCGTCGAGGTCATCACCGCCCGACCCGTATCTGCCACCGTGCCGTCAAAATCAAACAGCACAACCGGCCGCTTGCATATCTCCAGCGCTGCCATCGGCATCCCTCTTCCCCAGTTGATGATTTCCACACCGTCACTTCAAACTGTTGACTATTCAACAATTGAACCTAGCAATGTAGAGCAACTCCACTATACTTGTCGCACTTTGCTCTAAGAAGGCGGCGCGCAAGCGCCCCAACGAAAGGTGCAATTATGTCTTTTGCCATCATAACCGACTCCACGTCGGACATCTCCCCCGCCAGCGCTCAAGAGCTCGGCATTTACGTGATTCCGCTGCATGTGATTATCGAGGGCGAGGACCTGCTCGACCAGGTACAGATTACCGCCCAGGAGTACGTCGCGCGCATGGCCGGCTCCGAGCAACTGCCGCACACCTCGCAGCCGAGTGCCGGCGAGTTCAAGGCACTCTTTGACCGCGTGCGTGCTGACGGCCACGACAGCGCGATCTTTATCTCGCTGTGCAGCGAATGGTCCGCCTGCTATTCCAACGCATGCCTGGTCGCCGAGACCCACGAGCTCGACGTGCGCTGCATCGATTCGCGCACTGGCTCGGGTGCCGAGGGCCTGCTGGTGGAGTACGCGCGGGCCATGCGCGAAGATGGCCGCAGCCTGGACGAGACCGAGGCGCAGATCCGCGCGACGCTGCCCGACGCCCA
>CAVEET010000074.1:0-8528 GCA_963614835.1 Bulleidia sp.
TAGAACGGCATGGGCTTTTTAAAACTCTCGCGAAAGCTCTTGTAGTTCTCCTCGACCTCGGAGGGAATCGCCGCAGCGATCTGCTCGTATTGGTCCTTGGTGACAGGCAGATTGTCGATATCGGGCGAAGCAAAGACCAGGGATTCAGTCACATCGCGGTAGTGCTTAATCATCTTGGTCAGGCGAGTCTCGGTCAAATACGAGCGCAAGTCCTTGACGGCACGGTCGAGTTCGCTGCGGAACGACTTGCTGCGCAACGCGCGGTTAAACAGCACGTTGCCCCAGTAGTTACTCGCGCCGCGCTCCCAGCTCGCGTAGTCCGAAAACCCGGTAAGAGAAAGCTCCAACTTACGCAGCATGCCGTCGTTATCCCAATCTAAAAAGTACCAAGTATTTGAGTTGAGAGGGCTGTACAGATAGCAGTTACGGTTCTGCGTATCGCAGTTGCCCGTCAGAATCTGAAACGCCAGCCAATAGACCAGATTCTCGGTATCAAAGTAGGTATCGAGCACATCATCGATCTTTTGTGATTCGTCGTTGAGCGCATCGAGCATCTCGATGAGCTTGGTGTGGTCCGAATCGCCCTTAATCTCGAGCATGCCCTCAAATTTAGCCTGGTTGTAGTCGGGATCGTCGGCGAGCTTAATGGTGTCCTCGTAGCGATGGAAATCGAAGCTGTTCACCTTATACAGATGCCCGTTCTTATCCAAGCCGTGCGCCTTAAGCGCCGTCTTGTTGAGCTGCTCCACCTGCGTAAACAGGCCGTAGTCCTCAAAGGTGTCGTTGGACTTTTCGGTCTGGTCGCACACCCACAGATGCACAAACTGTGTGCGCAGGCCCATCATCTGGGGAATCCCACGGATAAGGTCGTAGGCCATCTTGTTGCGAAAACGCATACCCTCGCCCATGTGCTTGTTGAGCGCAATCGCGCGCTGTTGGCGCCAGGTACCCTTGCCCTTTTTGAGCTCCACCTTGTAATTCTTTTGCGAGTTCATGCTCGATGTCTGACCTCGCACCTGCACGGTGGCATTGGGCGCTTCCTCGCCATAGCCAACCTCGCCGGCCACCGGGCCGTCTTCGTCGCCCGGCTGCAGCAGGCCCATAACCTGATAGCGCGTCACGCCCATGTCGGCATAGTCATACACCGAGTACGTGTTGATCTCGGCCCAGCTGTGGTCGGTGTTCTCGGAGCTGTTGCCGCGTGAGACCGTCAGGTACATGGTCACAATACCCGAGTCATCGTAGACCTCGTAGAGCTCGTCCTTGTCGCGCAGGTGCTTGGACTGGTCGGAGGCCTCGGTCTTTTTAATCTTGTCCTGCTTTTTGACCTTTTTGGTCGAGGAGTCTTCCTGCACCGAGCAGCCCGAAAGCAACAGCGCACCGGCAGCCGCCTCAAACAGGCGACGGCGAGACATCATCCTATCGGTCATCAGAACCTCCCCAATGCTTGCGATACACGTGAACTACTGCGCGCTCAAACGCGCCGTGCGGCACGCCCTTATGTCGGCCTTCCTCATAGCGCTGTTCGGCATGGTCGAGCAAGCGGCCCAGCTGTGTAAAGCGACCCGTTTTGTCGGTCGCCACAATGGGCTGCTGGCTCAGGATACGATACGGCAAGTTGGCGGTATAGGTATCGAGCCGCAGAAGCGCCACGATAAAAAACACCGCTGCACCCAACAAAAAGCCAAAGCCGTAAAACTGCTGCGGCAAAAGCAACGACACGGCAGTCGCCAGCCCGGCCACACCGGCAAACAACCCCGATGCCATCACGGCCCCCTTGTAGTCGGTAAAGTACAGCAAGATGAGCATCACCGTATTGCCCACGGCATACAGGCCATAGCCCACGCACAGCGTGCGAAAATACCCGTGCATAAGGTTGTTAAAGCCCAACGGTAAGGCCGACAGCACCGTGGTCTCGAGCGAGATGACCGCCGCGGTCACAAACAACTGTTTGAGCGCGCAAAAGCGCAGTTCGCTGTTGAGCGTGGAGAGCATCCCCTCCTCTGCCACCACGATGTCGCCCACCACGCCGCCGTCGTTGAACAGACTGTAGTAGTCGCGGTAGCGTGGATAGAAGTTGACCTCGACCGAGACCACAAAGTTGACGGTCGTGACCAGGATCGTCAAAAACGCGATCAGCGCCGGCACATCGTAGTAGGGCGCACCATAAAACAAGCCCTTGACCTGAACGCCAATGGGACCAGCCCAAATAATCACCAGGTGCGCAAAGAGTCCCAGATTGGTTAACAGGCCCGTGAGCGCCAGCGGCATAAACTGATCGAGCCACTGCAAAAAGGGCCAGGGACTGCGGTCACTCTGCGGAAAATACCGGTACAGCAGTACCACGTCCCAGACGAGCATGACGCCGTAGCCCAGGGCAATTGACGCCAACAGCCCCTCGACCGGCGGCAGTCCCAGCGCCAGCGCGGCCAGGGCGCACAGGCACGTCACGCCAATGGCGGCCGCAAAGCTGCACAGGATGCCGCGGTAATCCTTGATGGCCGTGAGGTAACTCATGCCGTTCCAGTTGACGATCATAATGTTGAACAGCCACAGGCACAGCAGCCCCTGCAGCAGCGTAGCGCCCGAGAACAGCAAAAAGACGCCGTAGAGCACCGTGCCCGCAACGAGCATGATGGCGTTGGAGCCCCAAAACGAAGGCAGGATCTCATCCTCGCGCTCGGCAAACAACATATCAGCCAAAAAGCGCGTGACCGGCATGGAGAAAAAACTCGTGAGCAAAAGCGAGGCCAGCAGTGTGTAGGTCACCATGCACACCAGCAGATCCTGGTTGGCACGGCCCACACCCCACAGACCGCACAGCACCAAGATACCCACCTGGAGCAGCACGCCCAGCAGCATCGGGCCCGTGCACACAATGCCGGCGTAGCCGTAAGCGCGCATCGTGGCAAACAGGCCCTTGCGCCTAAACAGGCGCTTGAGCTCAAAACCAATTCCGGCCACCGGCTACTCCCCCTCTCTGGGCAGGTTAAACGCACACGCCGTCTCGTCGTACAGCGCGCGATAGTTGGCGAGCATCTGCTCGTGCAAAAAGTACGTGGCAACGCGACGCTGCCCGCGCTCCCCCATCTCAATGCGACGGGCGCGGCTCACGCACATGCGCTCCATGGCATCGGCCAAGCCCTTGCGATACATGGGCGGCGTCACAAAACCTGCCACGCCAAAGTCGTCACCCGGGGCGCCTTCGAGCAGCTCACGGCAGCAGCCCACCTCGGTCGTTACGCAGGGACGGCGCGCGGCAAGCGACTCCAGCACGCTGAGCGGCTGGCCCTCGGAGATGCTCGTTAAAATGGTAAAGTCGAGCTTTTCCATGTACTCGACCACGTTGACGCGACCGGTAAAGATCAGGTCGCGCACGCCCAGGGTATCGACCAGCGCGTGGCACTCGGCGCCGTACTCTTCGTCATCCACGCCGCCCATGATGTGCAGACGCACCTTAGGCAGGCGCTCGTGCAGCTCAAAGAAGGCATAGATCATAGTCTTGACGTCCTTGATGGGCGCCAGGCGCACCACCGCGCCAATGTCCACCCAGCCGTCATCGGGCTTTATGGGAATATCCTTAAAGCGGTCGAACTGGATGCCGTTGGGGATGACTAGGCATTTGTCTGCATCGCAACCCATATCGATCTGCGTCTTGCGAGCGTTATGGAACAAACTGGTCACGCGGAAGGCGCGGCGGTAGATCTCCTCCGAAAGCAGGTAGAAAAAGCGAATCCAGCGGTCCTTAAATGACGGCACCACCCAATCGGCGCGAATGATCTCTTCCTCGCGCTCGCGGGTATAGATGCCATGCTCGGTCAGCAGCACCGGCGCATGGTGAACGCTTGAGCCCAGGCAGGCGAGCAGGCCACCGTAGCCGGTCGAGATGGCATGGTACACATCGGCCACCGGCACCTCGCTGCCCAACAGGTAGAGCACGGGAAGCAACATGGAGCGCATGGTGTGGAATGCATCGGCAAAGGGCGTGTAGGGGTACTCGGCAAGGCACACGTCGCGGAAGATGTCCATAAACGTTCGGCTCTGCAAAAACGAGAGCGGATGCACGCGACGGCGCTGAAAGATATCGAACAGCACGTCCCAGTCCGGATTGGAGAGCGACACCAGGCGGCGTAGCGCCTCGCGCTCGCGGTCGTTAAAACTGGCTTCATGTTGCTCGCCCGAAAGCCGCAGAGCATCGTCCAGGAACACCTCGTGCACCTCGACCACGTTGCCGGGCAGCTCGTAGACAAACTTGCCGCGGTCGGCAGCATGCGCGCCGATCACCCACAGCACAAACTCGTGCTCGGGCATAGCCTGAATATAGCCGTGCATCCAAGTGGACACACCGCCGTGCACATAGGGGTAGCAACCCTCGAGCACCAAGCAGATTCTCATTTGTCACCACCCTCCTTGCGCTCGATCGTCACGGTCTTATCATTTGCCTTGAGCAGATACAGATTGCCCGTAAGGTGCGTCAGTTCGCCACCCGTCACCGCACCCGGCTCGCCATTATTGGCGCGGAACATGAGCCACGCCTCGTCGTGGAAATTGCCCAGGCTGAGCGTCCAGGCATCCGCACTGGTATCCACGCTCACCGTAACCGACGAAAAGCGCTGGATGGCACCGGAGCACTCCGACGCCGTCTGGTGCCGCAGGTCGGGCGCGGATTTGGTAAGCCACTCCAGGTAGTCGACCAGGCCGCCCTTGTAGACTTCCCAGCCCTCCTTGGCGCCGCGATCGGGATCGAGCAGGTCGTCCGGGTGCATAAAGTGCGTACTCACGTAGTGCATGTTGAGCTCGGACACGGCAGCCAGGCGCATATAGGAATCGTCGACCATGCCGCCCGAGACAATGCGCGGCTGCTCCACAATGCCATCGCTCGCCACGCCAAACTCCTGCACGTACGGCAGGTCGGTGCCATCCTCAAAATACGTACTGGCAATGGTCTTAATTCGCGGAACATCGGTACCGATAAGCTTGCGCGCGCGGGCCGAAAGGATATTTGACGGTGGCACGTAGACCGAGCCGCGCGCGTTGGGCAGGACCTCGTCCTGAAACGCGATAAGTTCGTTGAGTGAAGCGACAAGCGTCTCTTTGTTCTTCCAGGTCTTGTAGTCGTACAGCGTGCCGTAGTCGGTGTCCCAGAGCGCGAGCGGCTGATGGTTGTAGCCGTGAAAGCCCAGCTCACCGCCCATCTGCAGCAGCATGCCGCCAAAATAGCGGAACTGCGTGGTATCGGCCTGGCGCGCGGGCTCGGTCTGGTCGACCGCGTCCTCGTAGTTTTCGATCATCACGCCGGTATAGCGAATGCCGTATTTTTGCGCGAGCTTTTGCAGATCGGGCCACCAGACCTTGGTGTAAAAATCGGCAATGGAAAGGCCGTAGTCACGCTTGATATAAGTACCGTCGCCCGAGGGCACGGGGCTAGGAAAGTCGTCCAAATAGAACACGGCGCTGTTAATGACCGGATAGGCCGTGGCATCGCCCAGCAAGCTTACGGCCGAAGCATAGAACCCACGCATGACCTTGTCGTAGATGCCAATGTTGCACACCACGGTGTGACCACTGCCGCAATCGTTAGACCAAATGAGCGGCGTGCCCGCGTCACCGGTCTTTGCCCATACGTGCGCCGTATCGCGCAATGAAACCGAGAGCGAAGAATCGAAGGGATCCGAGAACTCGTAGCGCTCTCCTCCGCCCAACATAAAGTCCTCGCTCGGAACGATACTTTCGGCTTTCGCATAGTCATATCCGGCCGATTCGATCCCAAGCTTGGAAGCAATAGCCTGCAGGTAGTTCGAGTTATCTGGCGTCATGCCCAGCATGAGTGAGCCACCCGCACTCACCCAACTCATCAGATCGGTCAGATGCGCACCCAGTCCGTCAAGCGAGGACATAAGCACAATCACGCGATCAAACGACGTGAGCGATGGGATCGCGTCGGCACCGTCGGTGGCAATATCAACATCGCGATGGGCGATCTTCATGTCCAGCAAAATCTGGTCGAACTGGTCTTTAACGTCCTCGACGCCAGCTTGATCGGAATCTGAAATGACCAGGCACGTGGGCTTATGGCCAAAGATTGCCGAGGAGGCCGGCACCGCATCGTTGGCGGCAAGCATCCCCAGCTTATGCAGGCCCGCACTGTACTGCACGCCGGCACGCTCCACCAGCAGCACGGCGGCCATGACAATAAAGACCGCCCACACCACGAGGAGTCCCATCCAACGAAAGCGCCCTGCACGGTCGCGGATATGTTGCGCCACGCTCATCTGGCCTCCTCCCCGTCGCGCCAAAACGCCAACTTTTCGCGGTTGTCGGCGCTCAAATACACATGTTGCTTGTCAATCGCATCGATCATACGGTGAACCTCGACACCGTCGCGGCGCATCACGGCCAGCCGCAGGCAAAGCATCCAAACCTCCTGCTCCTCGGGCACATCGAGCACCAGCTGGTCGGTCACGGCCTGCGCCTCGTCGATCTGTCCGACATCGGCCAGCGCCGTCGCGTATCGAATGCGCAGCTCAAGGGTATCCTCGCGTTCGCAGCGACGCGCAAGCAGGCGCGCGTACTGTTGGCGCTGAATCTGAGCCACGCGCCCCTCGGCCAAGCCCGAGCCCAAATATTCACCAAGAAAATCGCAGTATTCGTTGAGGTTTTGCGCGCTCGGGTCCGTCTTAAAGGCACGCTCCAGCTGCTGCAGTTTAAGGTCGGACTCCTTGGAGATCTGCGCCACCGCCGTCGCGGCATAGTGCGCCACCTCAACGTCGTCGTTAAGCTTAGCCGCCTGCAGCTGCACCAGGTAAGCGTCGGGCTCCTCGGTGAGCATGGAGAGCATTAAGCGGCGCCGGTATGCCGGGTCGTTGACGATGAGCGCCTCTTCGAGCGGGACCACGCTCGCATCGGCGTCACGGTCGTGCACCAGGATGCTGCGATGCAGGCCGTCGTTAAAGCGCAGCGACTCCAGCGCAGACTCTTTCAGCCCCTCGCCAAACACCGCGCTGCGGACCGATAGCAGAACCACCAGCAACGGGCCCCACAGCGGCACCAGCACTATCACAGCCAGCATGTGTCCGCGCACCGGCAGCAGGCCCAGCTTCATGAGCGTCCACAGCATCAGGCAAACCAACGCATGAATCAGCAGCAAGACGGCAGCAACGACAAGCGAGATCAAGCGGCACCTCCCTCACCGTCACCGGTGTAAGAGATGTGCTGCAACAGCGCCACGATGTCCTCGCCGTCGACGGGCTCCACCGCAATATGCTTTGCGCTCAGGCGCTCGCAGATAATGGGCAGATCGCACGCCTTTGCCTGGCGCATAAGCAGGTAGAGCACGTCGCCGTCGACCAAGCCCGCCGCGTCGCTCTCGCGGATTGCCGATCCAATTGCGCCCACCAGCTCGCCGACAGGCTCCATGCCCGGTACCACGCGCAGGAGCAAAAAACTCCCCATCTTGCTATCTGCCAGCGCCTGCTCCGCCGCGAGCTCTTGGCCAAAGGCAGCCTGCTTGAGCACGCAAGTGCCGTCAACGCAGCGTTTATCCTGCGCCACCGCCTCATAGTCAAAGGCACGGCCCAGCGCGCTTTCGACCAACCCGCACAAGATGCGGAACAGGTTTTGATAATAGAGGGTCATTTGGTTTTCGGCCGCACTACGCACAAAGATCAACACGGCGGGTGCCCCGTCGCGCTCGATCGTGTATCCAAACATGGGAAGCCCCGGCGTCAGCTCGCGGTTCACCCACAGGTTCGAACGAGCCCCGTCGCCCAAAAGAGGTACAAGCTGCTCAAGCGTGAGCGAACGTGCGGCATCTTCGGCAATCGCGGGACTTGCTGCCACCAGGCGTGCAAATGCCCCGCCCGAAACATGGTAGATCGCGACCGAATCGTTCTCGAGGATCTCGCCCAGAAGCTCGCAGCACTTGCGATAGATATCGCGCGGGTTGAGCACGTCGAGCTCCTGCGTCACGGCAAAGATCTTGCCAAAGCTGTCGTGGCGACCCACGATCTGGCGCCTGTACGCGCGCTTGTCCTCGATCGCGTCTTGGTAGAGCTGCGTAAGGAACGTATTGCGGTTGCGAACGAGCTCATTTTGATCGCGCTCCGCCCTAATAGCTTCGCTGTTGCGTAGCTGCACATAGCCGCACACGGCACCCACCACAAAGTACGCAATAAACGGCAGCCAGTTAGACGGCTCGTAGAACAGACCCTGGAAGGTATAGCCGTACTGGGTAAAGTAGCTCGCTGCCAAGCCCACCGAGGCCAGAAGCGCCGCGACCAAGCCAAAGTCCAGGCCATACAGCGTGCCGATCAGCACCACATAGAGCAGGCGATAATCGAGCACGTTGAGCTGGGCAGATTGGGAGAACAGATGCTCCAGCACCTCGAACAGAACCCAGGCAACGCCCGTCTCCAGGCATTTAATATGCAGCGTGCGCATCTGGATGCGGTCGATGGCGGCGCGCAAGGGGTTGACCTTCTTTGCGCGGCCAGCATCCCAACGCGCTTGAATGGTCGAAAGATCGCGCA
>CAVEET010000075.1:0-8574 GCA_963614835.1 Bulleidia sp.
TACTGCGCCCAGTCCTTGTCCTTGGTGTAGCCGTAGGACGTGCGCATGCTCATGATCTGCTTGGTCACGGTGTCCTCGGTGAGGTTGGTGCCGTTGATAGTGGCAGCAACACCGCCGGTCAGCTTGTAGCCCGAGGTGTCCTCGGCCTGCGACATAAGGCCGGAGCACGCCATCGCCGAGACGGAAAGCAACATCGCCAGCACGCCGATGACCACCAGAACGATCTTGACGGTCTTAGACACGTACGTCTTGCGCTGCTTCTTGCGAGAGCTGGAGGCAGCGCGGGCCTGCTGCTCGGGCGTCGGCGCGGCCTCGGAGTTCTTTTTCTTATTTGCCATAGTTGGCCTTTCGCATAACGAATCGAACAAACGCCATTGTGTCACAACGCGGCCCCCGCGACACGCTTGGTGCATTGGGGACAGGTTAATCTGCACCATTTTGGTGCAAAGGGGACAGCTCTGGCACTTGGCAGTTGGGGACGTTCTTTATATGCCGGCACTTGGGGACTGTCCCTTACTGCCGGCAGAAAAGGAACGTCCCCAAGTGCCGGCTCAGCCCCATCCTAGAAATGGCGGCGGATGGCGTCGACCATGCCCTGGGACGTGGTCTGGCCGAGCACGTCGGCTGCGGCATCGGCGTCCATAAAGATGTTCATGAGCGCCTGCAGGGCCTCGACCTGGCCGCCCGGCTCGGCGATGCCCAGATTAATGACGATCTGCGCCGGCACCGGAGCGCCCATGCCAGCCATAGCGTTAAATGTCACGGGCGCGGTGGGCTTCACCACCGCGATATAGGGCTTGGTCACAAACCCCGGATCGGTATGCGGAATGGCAATGTTTGCCGCCGGCATGGCAAGGCCCGTGGGATAGGCATCCTCGCGCGTGAGAACGGCGTCGAGCCAACCGTCGGCAATGTAGCCACGTGGTGCAAGCTCGCCCTCGAGCCGCGCAAACACCTCATCCGGCGTCGCACACTCCCAATCAAAAAACACCAGCTCAGGCGTAAACAGCGCTTCGTTATCCGCCATGCGCTCACCTCTCTCACCTAGCCATCGGGGACGTTCTTAAATGACTAGTCGTTAAAGAACGTCGCAGGTGACTACCCAAAACAAAGGGTGGCCACGCGCGCCTTGGCGCCAATGACCACCCTGACTACTCGGCTAAATTGTACTGTGCGCCGCTAGCCGCGAGGCGCGTCAATTGCGACCTTGCCGCTCTCTAGAACGTGAACGCGGCCGTCGGCGAGCATCTGCACGACCTCGGGATACAGCACGTGCTCAATCGCGTGGATGTGCTCCTCGAGCGTGTCGACATCCCAGCCCTCCTCGACAGCCAGCGCACGCTGGGCGATGATGGGACCGTTGTCGTAGATCTCGTTGGCAAAATGCACGGTCACGCCAGTTACCTTGACGCCGCGCGCAAAGGCGTCGTCAATCGCATGCGCACCGGTAAAGCTCGGCAGCAGCGCCGGATGCAAGTTGACCACGCGGTTGGGAAACGCCGCCAGCAGAGGCGTGTGCACCATGCGCATGTAGCCGGCCATGACCACATACTCGCAGCCGCGCTCGAGCAGCTCGTGCGCAATAATCTCGTCGGCAGCGATGGGGTCGGCATAGACATCCTTGGACAGCGTGAGCGTCTGGATGCCCGCGCGCTCAGCGCGCTGCAAACCCTTAGCCGAAGGACGGCTCGACACCACAAGCTCAATCGAGGCGTTGAGCTTACCGGCGGCGATCAGATCGATCAGCGCCTGCAGGTTGGTACCCGAACCGCTGATGAGCACACCGATCTTGAGCGGCTCGGCCGTATCGGTGCCGGTCGGACGGGCGTAGGGCACAAAGCCCAGGCCCTCGGCAGCAGCCATCTGCTCGTTAGCGCTCATCGGAGTACACAACCTTACCGGAGCCCTCGACGCACTCGCCCACGCGGAACGGCTTCTCGCCCAGCGCGACCAGGGCCTCGGTAACCGCGGCCTCGTCCTCGGGGGCGACGATCAGGCACAGGCCGACGCCCATGTTGAAGGTCTTGCATGCCTCGTTGGGCGCGAGCTCGGCCTGGCGCGACACGTAGGTGATGACGGGCGGAACGTCCCAACCCATCTCGGCGCCGTTGCGGGTGACCACGGCGTCGACGTCGTCGGCGAGTGCACGGTTGAGGTTCTCGGTAATACCGCCGCCAGTGATGTGGGCGATAGCGTGCACGTTGGCGCCGCGGCGCAGCAGCTCCAGGATCGGCTTGACGTAGATGCGCGTGGGGGCCAGCAGAGCGTCTGCCAGCGATGCACCGCCGAGCTCCTCGAGCGGACGGCTCAGCTCCTCGGCCTTAGCGGCGGCCTCGGGCGTACCCGGCTTAATGCCGTCGACGCCAATGACCTTGCGCACGAGCGAGTAGCCGTTGGAGTGCACGCCGGTGGAAGGCAGACCCAGGATCACATCGCCCGGGCGGACGTTCGCGGGGTCGAGCATCTTGGGACGGTCGACGACGCCCACGGTAAAGCCGGCGAGGTCGTAGTCGGCCGGAGCCATGACGCCCGGGTGCTCGGCCATCTCGCCGCCCACGAGCGCGCAGCCCGCGAGCTTGCAGCCGTCGGCCACACCCTTGATGATCTTTGCCATGTGCTCGGCCTCGATGTGACCGATGGCAACGTAGTCTAGGAAGAACAGCGGCTCGGCGCCCGAAGCCAGAATGTCGTTGACGCACATAGCGACCAGGTCCTGGCCCACCGTCTCGTGACGGTCCATGATCTGGGCGAGCACGAGCTTGGTGCCCACGCCGTCGGTACCGCTGATCAGGATCGGGTCTTCCATAACCTTAAGCGCGGCAGCCGAGAACAGGCCACCGAAGCCGCCGATGCCGCCGATAACCTCGGGGCGATTGGTGTCCTTGACCATCTGCTTAATAGCATCGACGGCGCGGCCGCCCTCAGCGGTATCGACGCCGGCATCCTCATACGTCACATGCTTGCTGTCGCTCATCTGAGCCTTCCTCTCCCACTACCGTGGCGCCGCGCGGGCGCCAAACGGTGCTCATAGTTGCGTTCATTTCGGCGCGCGCCATAACAGCATGCGCCGTCATATCAACAAAACAGCAGGTAAAACCTACCAAAATAAACCTGTCCCCATATGGCAGGTTTTATGCCTCGCCATGCTCCTCTTCCCAGCTGCGGTCGTCGTATTTCTCGACCACGGCGTCGTCGTCAAAGTGCAGCGGCTTGTCCAGGTTGCGGGGCTTAAAGCCCTCCATAAACTTGTCGCGGCCAAAGCTCTCGGGAATCGCCACGGGATAGCGGCCGGTAAAGCACGCATCGCAGTAGCCGCCCTTGGGCATGACCTTAAGCAGGCCCTCGACCGAAAGGAAGGCCAGCGAATCGGCGCCGATATACTCGCAAATCTCGTCGACCGTCTTGTTGGCGCTGATAAGCTGCGACTGCACGTCGGTATCGATACCGTAGAAGCACGGCCAGATGACCTCGGGCGAGTTGATGCGGATATGAATCTCCTTGGCGCCGGCGTTGCGCAGCATCTTGACGAGCTGCACCATGGTGGTGCCGCGCACGATGGAGTCGTCGATGACGACCAGGCGCTTGCCCTCGATGTTGTCGCGCAGCGGGTTGAGTTTCATACGCACGCCCATGGCACGCAACTCCTGCGTAGGCTCGATAAACGTACGGCCCACGTAGCGGTTCTTGATAAGGCCCTCGCCAAAGGGAATACCGCTCTCGTGCGAATACCCCTCCGCGGGCGGCAGGCCGGAGTCGGGCACGCCGATGACCAGATCGGCCTCGACGGGCTCCTCGTGTGCCAGCTGACGACCCATGTCGTAACGGCAGGCATAGACGCTCTTGCCGTTCATGATGGAGTCGGGGCGGGCAAAGTAGACCTGCTCGAAGATGCAGTTAGCAGGCTCTTCGGCTGCAGGCACGCCCTGCTCGGATACCAGACCCTCGGCGCTGATGCGCAAGATCTCGCCGGGACGGACGTCACGGACGTACTCGGCACCCACGATGTCGAGTGCGCAGGTCTCGGAAGCAACGACCCAGCCGCCGGCGCGCGTGACACGGACGGCGGAGTCGACCGTCGCGGCGCCGTCCTGCGAGGGCAGCTGCGAAACAGAAGCGGCGTCGGCCTGATCCAAGCCCTCGTCCACCAGCTTGCCCAGCACCAGCGGGCGAATGCCGTGCGGATCGCGGAATGCGTAGAGCGCCTGCTCGTTGATGAGCGTCATGGCGTAGCCGCCGCGCACGAGCTCCATGGTCTTGCGAATGCCCTCGCGCAGATGGCCCGTACGCTGAGTAAAGTAGCCGATAAGCTTGGTCGCGACCTCGGAATCCGAATTGGAGAGGAACGGCACGCCCAGCTCGATCAGCTGGCGGCGCAGCTCATCGGTGTTGACCAGAGTGCCGTTGTGCGCAAGCGCGATAATGACGCTATTGATGGTAGAGAGGTGCGGCTGAGAGGCTTCCCAGCTCTTGGCGCCGGCAGTGCCGTAGCGCACATGACCCACGGCCAGCTGGCCGGAGAGCGTCGACAGGTCGGCGTTGGAGAACACGCGGTCGAGCAGGCCCAGATCCTTGCGGACCATAACCGTGCCGCCGTCACCCACGGCGATTCCCGCCGATTCCTGGCCACGGTGCTGCAGTGCACGCAGGCCAAAGTACGTCAGTCGAGCCACGTCGCGATCGGGCGCCCATACGCCGAAAATGCCACATTCCTCATGCAGCTGGTCGGAGTCCGGATCATACGTCGACATGGTGTTCACCTGTCCCGCGGCACGCTCGGCCGCGCGGATGGTTTCTTGAGACATGGCATCCCCTCAGAGCCTCGTATTTTTGGCGTTACCCGCCTTATTATACGCACGGCGCGACGCGCTCCCCGGCGCATGAGCAGCGCTTTTTAAAAGCCCACCGAGCTAATAATCAGTTTTGTTGCCAAACATTTTATCGGTCTGTCCAGTGCAAGCGCCCGTGACCCCAGATGGCCGCCGCGTCCACCGTTGGGGATTACAAAGTTGCAATTGGGACGTTCGTCCTGTCTTTTGGCAGGTCGGCGGCGTATCCTTATACCTACGTCAAAACGAGAAAGGTTATGTATGGATCGAAACGAACTCGACCCCAGCGTCCCCAGCGCCACGGAGGTCAAGAAGATCCCCCTCATCATTAAGGTGTACGCCGTCCTGTGCATCCTTTCCGGCGTGAGCACGCTCCCGTCGGTCGCTGCCTTTATGTGGCGGGTCATTACCGCGCTCATCAACGGCAACGCCGCCGCCAACCTCGGCGACAACACGCTCGTCGCAGTCGGCCTTATCGTCGCCGGCATCATGCTCTCTGCGGCAAGTGCCGTCATCCTAATCATCTTTGGCCTGGACCTTATCAAGAACCAGCGCCGCAACGCCGCCCGCCTGTCCTACATCCTTATTGCATTCACGGTCGTCGAGCTTTTGGTCGACGTGATGCTCCAGGGCATCGGGCCCTTCCTGCTGCGTCCCGCGATCCAGCTCGGCATCCTCGTTGCACTTTCGGCAACCGTCGACCCCACGCTTCGTCAGGAGCGCGAACTGCAGCGCCGCCTGCAGGAGATGCTCGACCGCGACGCCGCCGCCGAGGGCATGCTCGGGCGCGATGAAACCGGCGAAGGCTACATCAAACTCAATTATTTCAACTTGTTCTGGGTATTCTTTGTCTGCTGCGTGCTCGGCCTGATCGCCGAGGACATCTGGCACATGACGGTTGACGACCCGGGCGTCTACCAGAACCGCGCCGGCATGCTGTTTGGCCCCTTCAGCCCCATCTACGGATTTGGCGCCGTGCTCATGACCATGGTGCTTAACCGCTTCTACAAAAAGAACCCCATCATCATTTTCCTGGTGAGCGCCCTGCTCGGCGCCAGCTTTGAGGTGTTCGTGGGCTGGTTTATGCAGACCGCGTTTGGCGTGGTCTCGTGGAGCTACTCGCACATAACGCTGTTCGGTTTGCCCGATCCGCTCGTGGTCCTCACGGGCGGACGCACCTGCACGGGCTTCGCCTGCCTGTGGGGCCTGGGCGGCCTCATCTGGATCAAGCTGCTGCTGCCGAGGCTGCTTAAGCTTATCAACAAGATCCCCTGGAAGAGCCGCTACTCGGCCACCGTCATCTTTACCGTTATCATGCTGGTCGACGGCGTCATGACGCTGCAGTCGCTCGACTACTGGTACCAGCGCGTTAACGGCACGGAGCCGGACATTCCCGTCGCACAGTTCTACGGAGAGCACTTCGATAACGAGTACATGGAAAACCGCTTCCAGAGCATGACCATGAGCCCCAAGGATGCGACGCGCGTGTAGCGCCCACCGCGCCCAAAACGCAAAATGCCCGCCGGCATCACACGTACCGGCGGGCATTTTTATAAACGATCCTTCTATCGACGCAAACCTCTACGCCTCGCGCTCGACCTCACTCACGCATTCGTTCTTGATGGTGCCAACGAGCGCCTGCAGCGCATCGACCACGTGCGGGCGAATGTCCCCGCCGATGAGCACGAGCATGATGTCGTCACCTACGGCAAGCTCGCCGCTTGCCAGCCACACGCGCACATAGCCGATACCCGGCATCGCGCGCGTGGCCTCGATAGCAGACCGTACCTTTTCGGCATCGTAGTCAAAGACCATGCCGCCCACCCTGTGGCCTGGTGCCACGCCATCGGTCTCGACTCCGCGCACCTCGGCCTTGGGCGTCGCGCGCACCACACCGTTATGCGTCAGATACATCCCACAGCCTGCCGCCGAAGCATCGGCCTTGGCCTCGCGCAGCCAAGCATCAATCGAAGGCATCAATTTGCCACTCTCAAGCATCGTTTCTCCCTTACCGTCGTCGAGTAGCCAATTTGGGACGGGGCCTTTTTAGCTACTCTCGAACAACTTATTCCTCGACCGGCGTGAGCACCATGACGGCGCGCGTGTTGCTCAGCGACAGCGAACGGCAGGTCACGAGCGTTACAACCTTAGTTGCCGAAGCGGCACGATCGGTGGCATCGCTCGCCACCGCGGAGGCACCGTCGAGCATCTCGGACAGGTAGTTCTTGAGTCCGTCGTCGCCCTCAAAATTGGTCGTGCGCGCCTTGGCATACGTGTCCTCGACCACCTTGGTCGCCAGCGGACGCAGCTTATACGTCGCATCGCGCGTGATGTAGTACACATATTCAATGCTATCGAACGTCGCCTGATCAGTGGTGTCCGAAATCACGTTGAACATCGACCCATCGTTCATATGGTGGCCGTAGATCGTGGTCTGCTGGTCGACCATTCCCGGCGCGGTGTCATCGCTATCCAGGAAAATGGCACCGGACGCGTTAGCCGTTCCGTCGAACAGCGTGTTGAGGTATTTGGAGTTGTTGTTGGTCTGCACCACGGGATAGTTGATGTTGGTTCCCGGCACGTAAATCCAACCCACAATCTCGGGGTTCGTCTGAGCAAGCGCATCAAAGTCGATAATCGGCACGCCGCTGGCGTCCTTATCGCTTACATATTGCTTCTCGATTTTCTGATACGAATCGCTCGCCTGCTTATAGCCAATCTGGGCATTAATAAAAATAGCGGCGGCGGCGACAATCAGGCCGATACCGATGATGATGAGCAGAATGGGAATAATGGAGCGGCGCTTTTTGCGCGGCGGCTCGGTGTAATCCGACGGCGCGGTATGCGATGAAGACCGGGGCGGCTTCTTAGCGGAGCTATAAGACGAAGGACGATATGCAGCCGGCGCGTCCTGTCGACGATGCGTCGCCGGTGTCACGGGGCGCGGCGCGCGCGGCTGCTGAGGAGAGGATGTCCGACCCTGCTGCGCCGCATGGGCAGCACCCGGCTTCGACGGATCGGGAATCTGAGAAGCCTTGAATCGTTTTCCCTGATAATCGGACATGGCTCTCCTTATACTGCGGTGAAACGGCGGAACGCTTAGGCGTCAGCCATCTCCTGCTTCATCTTCTCGATAACCTTGCGGTACTCGGGGTCGCAAGCACCCAGGATCTGCGTGGCATAAATGGCGGCGTTCTTGGCACCGTTGATGGCCACACAGGCAACGGGCACGCCCGAAGGCATCTGCACCATCGACAGCAGCGAGTCCATACCACCCAGGTCACTCGTCTTCATAGGCACGCCGATAACCGGCAGCGGCGTAAAGGCGGCCACAACACCACCCAAGTGGGCGGCCTTGCCGGCGGCGGCGATAATCACTTTGATACCGCGATCGGCGGCAGTCGAAGCCCACTCGTGGACCTTCGCCGGCGTGCGGTGCGCGCTCGCGATCACGAGCTCATAGGGCACACCCAGTGCCTCGAGCTCGGCGGTGCAGCCTTCCATAACGCCCAGATCGGACTTGGAGCCCATGATGATCCCGACAACCGGCTTTTGATCTGCCATAAACAAAGACCTCCTGTTGAGAGCGGTGACGCGGCGGATCCGCGACCCTTAACTACTGAGAGTAGTATAGCTGCTCCCGTCCCTGCGGTCCCCGGGTGCCCCGCGTCGGGCTGGGTTTTTATCTTCGCTCCCCTTGCTTCGCAAAGTCGCTCAGACAATAAACCCAGCCCGCCGCGGGGCACCC
>CAVEET010000076.1:0-3644 GCA_963614835.1 Bulleidia sp.
AGCACGCGGCTGTTAACCGCGCTGTTGTAGGTTCGAGTCCTACCCGGGGAGCCAGGTTGTAAAACCCGTCGCTTATGCGGCGGGTTTTTTTATGCCGCGATCGCCGTTCGCGAACGTTACCGTATCAACATTTCGTGTCGAGGATGTAATCCCGAGGCCCGCCACCTCAACATGCCGCGGTCGTTGTAGAATATTGCAATGATTGCTCCCACGACATGGTGCCGCGAGCACCAAGAAAAGGAGATTCTTGTGTCTGAGACCATTAACGGCAGCCTGAGCGTCTCGAACGACGTTATTGCCGATATTGCCGGTTATGCCGCGATGACGTGCTATGGCGTTGTCGGTATGGCTGAGCAGCTCCAGGGCGCCGAGAGCGTGCGCCTGCTTGCCGGTCAGCGCCTCCGCAAGGGCGTGCTTGTCTCCGCCGACGAGAACGGCCTTACGGTCGATCTTCACGTCGTGCTCGAGAACGGCGTCAACATGAAGTCCGTCTGCCACAATCTTTCGAGCTCCGTTGCCTTCACTCTGCAGGAGATCGCCCAGATCGATCCCGCCAGCCTTAAGATCGGCATCCATATCGACGCGCTCAAGAGCCGTCTGAACTAGCATCCGAAAACGGAGATTCAAATACCCATGATTGCAAAGACCATTCGCACCTGTTTTCCGATCGCTGCGGCTGCCGTTTCCGACAAGGCCGAGGAGATCAACAAGCTCAACGTCTTCCCCGTACCCGATGGCGATACCGGCACCAACATGTCGCTCACGCTCGCCTCGGTGACCAAGGAGCTCTCTGCCCTTCCCGCCGATGCCGATATGGAGGCCATCGCCGGTGCCATCACCCACGGCTCTCTCATGGGCGCTCGCGGTAACTCCGGCGTTATTACCTCGCAGATTCTTCGCGGCGTGGCCGAGGGCCTTGTCTCTGCCGACGAGCCTATTACGTCCGCCAACATTGCCTTCGCCTTCCGTCGTGCCGTCAAGGTCGCCTTCCAGGCTGTCCGCAAGCCCATCGAGGGCACGATCCTCACGGTCCTGCGCGATGTCTCGACCAAGGCCGATGAGTGCGAGAAGAAGAAGTTCTCGGCCGAGGATGCGCTCGATGCTATCGTCGTCGAGGCGTACCAGTCCGTCGCCCGTACGCCCGACTTGCTGCCCGTCCTCAAAGAGAACGGCGTGGTCGACTCAGGCGCCTTCGGCTTTGCTATCTTCCTGGAGAACTTTGTTGCCGCCGCGCTTGGTCGCAGCACCGTTGTCGAGGATTTCTCCGCTACGTTTGACTCCGCCGGCTCTGCCCGCGATGCCGCTCTTGGCCGCGTTGAGATCGAGGCTAACGACGACTGGGAGGGCTCGGAGTTCCGCTACTGCAACGAGTTTCTCTTTAAGGCCGACGCCCCGTTTGACGAGGACGAATGCCTTAAGTTCCTAGGCTCCATGGGCGACTGTGAGCTGCTCGTGGGCGCCTATCCCGACTACAAGATCCATGTGCACTCCAATACCCCCAACCTGGTGCTCGAGCACATGCTGCAGCTCGGTCAGATCTATGAGGTCTTTATCCACAACATGGAGATGGAGGCCCACGACCGTACCGCCAAGATTCACGAGGACCAGGAAAAGGCCGCCGAGCCCGCCAAGGCGCTGGGCTTTGTCGCCGTTGCCGCTGGGTCCGGCGAGGCCGACATCCTCAAGTCCCTCGGCGTCGACGTAATCGTGTCGGGTGGTCAGACCATGAACCCCTCGACTGCAGACCTGCTGGGCGCCGTTGATCAGGTTAACGCGACCTCAGTCATCATTCTGCCCAACAACGGCAACATCCGCATGGCTGCCGAGGCTGCCGCTTCTGCCTGCACGGACAAGAAGGTTGCCGTCGTTCCCACCAAGACCGTCCCGCAGGCGTTCTCCGCGCTGTTCGCGGTCCTGCCCGATTCCGAGCTCGAGGACGCCGTCGCCGCCATGGTCGACGCCATCAGCGAGGTCCGCGATGGCGAGGTCACCCGCGCCGTGCGCGATTCCAGCGCCTCCGACGGCTCTCCGATTCACTCCGGTGACGTCATGGGTATCATCGCCGGCTCCATCGACGTGGTCGGCTCCGACGTGAAGCAGGTCACGCTCGACTGCATCAACCGCATGCAGGAGGAAGAGGAGGGCGACGCGCTGACGATTCTGGCCGGCGAGGAGCTGTCCGATGAGGCCTTCCAGGAGATCGTCGACGCTATCGAGGAGGCTCAGCCCGATCTGGAGATTGACGCCCATCGTGGCGAGCAGCCGCTCTATCCCGTGATCTTCTCGATCGAGTAGGCAACTGCCCATGTCCGAGCTGTGCTCCGTGCCGCGCGTCTCGGAGCGCTTTGCCCAGAGCAATGCGCTCGACGAGGATATCGCGCGACTCAAATATGTTTCGGGTAAACGTGAGGAGGCCCTTCGCCGTCTGGGAATTCGGACGGTGGGGGACCTCCTTCTCCATATCCCTCATCGATACCTCGACTTTACCCGTTCGTGGTCCATCGAGATGGCGCCCATCGGCACCGTGTGCACCATCATCGCCACGGTCGACCGTATCGTCCAAAAGCAGCCGCGCCCGCGCATGCAGGTGACTGAGGTCTCACTTGTTGACGAGACGGGCGTGCTACAGGTCGCCTTTTTCCGCCAGCCCTGGATTGCCCAGCAGCTTAAGCAGGGCGACCGCTTGGCCGTGATGGGCAAGGTCGAGTTTGCCTACGGTTTTAAGCAGATGGCCTCGCCCCACTTTGAAAAGCTCGAGGACGGGCGCGCCGCAGGCACTATCCTGCCGGTCCATTACGTGAGCGATGGCGTGAGCCAGGCGTGGATGCGCCGCATCGTAAGCGGCGCGCTCGAGGTCGTCGGCAATCCGTTCGATCCGATTCCCGCGCCGCTGCGCGCAAAGCGGAAGCTCATGAGCAATGCCCGCGCGTTGCGTTCGATCCACTTTCCCTCGAGCATGGCTGAGCGCGACATCGCACGCCGGCGTCTTGCCTACGAGGAGTGCCTCTACCTGCAGCTGGCGCTGCGTCTGCGCAACGACGGCGGCCTGGTCGATGTGGTGCCCTATGCCCACACCGCGGGCGAGCATCTGGGCGCGCTTAAACAGGCCCTTCCGTTTTCGCTGAGCGACGAGCAGGAGGCCGCATTCCAAGACATCCTGCATGACATGTGCGATGGCGGGCGCGTGATGAACCGTCTGCTGCTGGGCGATGTCGGTACCGGTAAGACCGCCGTTGCCGCCTGCGCGCTGGCTGTGGCTGCCGATAGCGGCACGCAGGCCTGCGTTATGGCGCCCACGGGCGTGCTGGCGCGCCAATATGCCGATAAGACCGGCCCTCTGCTCTCGCAGGCCGGCATGTCCTGGGCGCTTCTGACGGGCGCCACGCCGGCCGCAGAGCGCGAGCGCATCCATGCCCAGCTGGAATCGGGCGAGCTTGACGTGCTCTTTGGCACCCATGCGGTGCTTTCGGATACCGTTGCGTTCAAGCATCTGTCGCTTGTTGTCATCGACGAGCAGCACCGCTTTGGCGTTGGCCAGCGCAACGCCCTACGCGCGAAGGGCCCCGGTGCCGATTTGCTCGTTATGACCGCAACGCCCATCCCGCGTACGCTGGCGCTTTCGGTCTACGGCGATCTGGATACGA
>CAVEET010000077.1:0-4274 GCA_963614835.1 Bulleidia sp.
CCGCCCGGCATGTCATTCGCCGTCAGCACCACATGGCAGCGCGTCGCCAACGCGGTGTCGGCCATCGTGGAGACCAGCTCGCGGAGGCGCTGGGGGCCAACCGCGTTCCAGCCCTCAATGCAAAGGGTCAGCCCTGTTTGGAACAACGGCGATTCGGCGCTTTTGAGCACATGGCGCCAACCGCGCTCGGTGAGTTCATCGAGCGCGACGGAAACAAAGGGCTGATCGGCAAAAGGGCCATCCAGATAGAGGCGCATGGCAATCTCGACCTGGCCCGCGCCCAACTCGCCCTCGAGCATAAGGGGCACACCGCGCGCGTAGCTCTCGGCAACCGGTGCAGCCACCGCAGCGGCACCCTCAACGATGCCGTACGCGCTCGATTCGTAGCGGGCCTCAACTTCGTCGGCGTTGAGCCACTCGATGCCCGCATGCACCGCGGCACCGCGCACCTCGCGGACCACGACGACCCAAAGGCCCCTGCCCTCTTTGTCGGTGGGGCGAACGGTCAGGCTCAGGCGCGTACCCGCACGCCCCATAACAAGACGCGCGCCGTCTCCTATACGGTCGAGGCGTTCGGCAACAAAAGCCGCCACATCCCGCTCAAGCGCCGCGTCATTTATGGTCGAGATCGCGACGTCCCCACGCGCATCGATTGTCAATGCCGAGGCCCCGGCAGCAGCTAGGGCCTCGGTCAAGATGTTCAGCTTGGCATCGCTATCCATGATTTGCCCCTGTCCGCAGCGACGTGCAACCGCCGACGGTCGCACTACCGAGTGTTTCAAAATTGAACGATATTGCTCACCAAACACTATAGGGCAGAAAGCGCCGTCCTGCGAGTATAGGTGTTGCCCCGCATCGCCATCCTGGCGGGGCGATAAGAGCTCTTCGGGACTTATAAACCTGCGGACAAGCCATACCCGCAAGAGCTCCTATCGCTCCACCGTGAGAATGCGCTCACCAGCACGCAACACGCAAATAAGCTACTTCTCTACCAGATTCCCAGTACGTGTTGCATTCCCAAACTCATGCACGCAATGCCAATCCAGCAGCAAAAGCCCAATGCGATGGGCTTGCCGCCCTTTTTGACCAGCTCGACGATATCGGTATTAAAACCAATAGCCGCCATGGCCATCACAATAAAGAACTTCGACAGCTCCTTGATGGGCGCCGTGATGGACACGGGAAGCTGAAACACCGTGGTGATCACGCTCGCCAGCACAAAGAACAGCACAAACATGGGAAACGCGCGTTTAAGGGAGAACGTGCTTTTGGCGTCGCCGCCGGCTTTGCGCGCCAGATGCATCTGCCAGCATGCGAGGACCAACGTGATGGGGATAATGGCCAGCGTCCTGGTGAGCTTGACCACCGTGGCGCTCTCGAGCACATTGGCGCCGGGATGCATGCTGTCCCAGGCACTCGCCGCAGCCGTTACGGACGAGGTGTCGTTGATGGCGGTGCCGGCAAACAGGCCAAAGCCCTCGTTGGTCAGCCCGAGCATGCCGCCGAGCGTCGGAAACACGAGCGCCGCGATAACGTTAAACAGGAAGATGACCGAAATGGCCTGGGCAATCTCGCGATCGTCGGCATCGATGACGGGTGCGGTCGCGGCGATGGCAGAACCGCCGCAAATCGACGAACCCACACCCACAAGCGTCGCGATCTTGCCCGGCACGTTCATGACGCGGCAGAGCACAAAGGCGATGACAAGCGAGGTCGAGATTGTCGCCACGATAATCGGCAGCGACTGGGCGCCCTTGGACAGAATCTGGGAGAGGTTCATGCCAAAGCCAAGCAGGATAACCGCGTACTGCAAGACTTTTTTGGACGTATAGGTAACGCCGGCGGCGAGCTGTTCGCGACGATTCTTGGGAAAGACGAGCGCCAGGACCATGCCAAAGAGGATGGCAAATACCGGACCGCCGACCACCTCAATTTGTTTGCCGAGCAACGTCGCGGGAATGGCGATGATCAGGCAGAACAAGACGCCTTTCCAGCGCTCGCGTACGGTATTCGCCAGCTGCATATGGGATTCCTTCTTTCTATTTCACGTGTGCGACGGCTTATGATACGGCAACATTGAGCACAGCCCTGCGCAAACACAGACTAAGATGCCGCAATAGTTCTCAGGCAACAGCCGAATTACCCACCGCGGAGAGCTGATTCGCGGCATAATTAGCAACTGACATATGAGTTTGATAGAACAGTTGCGAGGCGCTATGGAAGAATCGATGCACGTCGGCGAGCAGGAAACGAGCCTACAGGACCAGTCCTACCACACCATTCGACGCAAAATCGTCTACCTGGACTACAAGCCGGGCGAAAAGCTCGGCGTCAAACAGCTTTGCGACGACCTGGACATGGGCCGCACGCCCGTGCGCGAGGCTTTGGTTCGCTTGGCGCAGGAAGGCCTGGTGCGCACCGTGCCCCAGAGCGGCACCTACGTCTCACCCATCAACCTCACCCTTGCCGAGAGTGCCTGTTACATCCGCGAGCATCTGGAAAAGCAGGTGATCGTGGAGTGCTGTGCGCGCGCCACCTCGGCAGGCATCGAGCAGCTCGACCGCGCCATCGCGCTGCAGGAAAAGGCCATGGCCGACGAGGATCGCATCGGCTTCTTTTTGAGCGATAACCTCATGCATCACATGATTTTTAGCATCGCATGTCGCAGCACCGTGTGGTCGTGGCTCGAAGAGACCAATGCCGACCTGGAGCGCTTCCGCTGGCTGCGCGCCGCCACGCAGGTTCTCGACAATCAGGACATCGTGAACGAGCACAAGCAGATTCGCCGCGCTATCGCCGGTCGCGACCCCATCGAAGCGAGCTTTTTGGTCAGCAAGCACCTGCACATGATGTTCCGCAATCAAACCGAGGTTCTGGACCAGTTCCCCGAGTACTTCGAGACCAGCAAGCTCCGCTAACCTGCCAAAAAGGGACAGGTTTATTTTGGCAGGTTTTATCTGGGCAAATGCAACAAGGCCCGGCTCCGCTGCAACGGAGCCGGGCCTTGGTCGCTAGGACGGCGGAACCAACTATTCCACGGTCACGCTCTTAGCGAGGTTTCGGGGCTGATCGACATCGCAGCCGCGCAGGATGGCGACCTCGCGGGCGAGCAGCTGCAGCGGGACGCTCGCCGTGATGGGGCTGAACACGTCGCGGACTGCTGGCACGCGGATGATGCAGTCGGCGATCTTGTTGATCTCCTCGTCGCCCTCGGTGGCAACGACGATGACCTTGGCGCCGCGCGCCTTGCACTCCATGAGGTTCGACACGGTCTTGTCGTAGGTGGCACTCTTGGTGGCCACAGCGATGACAGGGAAGCCCGGGTCGATCAGGGCAATGGGGCCGTGCTTCATCTCGCCGGCGGCGTAGGCCTCGGCGTGCAGGTAGCTGACCTCCTTGAGCTTGAGTGCACCCTCGTAGGAAATAGCGGCGCCCATGCCGCGACCCACGAACAGTGCGGACTGCGCGTCCTTGCACAGCAGGGCGGCCTCATGCACGGCCTCGGTTTGGGTATCCAAAATCCACTGGATCTGCTCGGCCGTATCGGAAAGCTCGCGGAACAGCATGCGCGCCTGCTTGGTGGTCAAGCGGTACTTGACCTGCGCCAGCAGCAGGGCCAAAAGCGTAAGGCTCACAACCTGGCCGATGAAGCTCTTGGTCGAGGCGACCGCGATCTCCTTGTTGGCCTTGGTGTAGATAACACCGTCGCTCTCACGCGCTACGGGGCTGCCCACCACGTTGGTGATGCCGAAGACCTTGGCACCCTTGATGCGCGCGTCGCGAATGGCGGCAAGGGTATCGGCCGTCTCGCCCGACTGGGACACGGCAACGACAAGCGTCGTCGGCGTAATGATGGGGTTGCGATAACGGAACTCGCTGGCCGCCTCCACCTCGGTGGGAATGCGAGCCCAGCCCTCGATGAGATTCTTGGCAATGAGGCCAGCATGATAGCTGGTGCCGCAAGCGATCACGTAGACGCGGTCGATGTCGTTGAGCTCCTCGAGCGAAAGGCCCAGCTCGTCGATGTCGAGCTCGCCGGCCGGCGTCATACGACCGACCAGTGTGTCGCGCACGACGCGCGGTTGCTCGTGGATTTCCTTGAGCATAAAGTCGGGATAACCGCCCTTTTCTGCCATGTCCAGGTCCCAGTCGATGTGGGTGACCTTGGGCTCGATAACGTTGCCGGCCTCGTCGGTGTACTCGACGCCTGCGGGCGTGAGCTTGGCAAACTGACCGTCCTCGAGCACCACGACATCGCGGGTGGCGTCGATGAG
>CAVEET010000078.1:0-2230 GCA_963614835.1 Bulleidia sp.
CGTCCCGGCCGGTTGCTTTAGTTGTACACACGGTAGTTACACTTGAACTGGGTTATGTGTCCATAGTTGGAGCGGTACCAACCCGACGTATAGCTGATTGCCTCTGCGCCTAGATAGTCGTAGCCCTTGTTGTAGCGAAGCTGACGGTAGGTCGTGTCGTACTCTGCTACGTAAAACGTGTCTCCAGAGAAGGCTTTGTACCGGTCCTTAACCGTCGAAGCCATGTACGCGGGTTCGACATCGCCTTTCTCCCCGTTGAGCGCATAGACGGGTGCCGCGATTCCGCATAAAGCCGTTGCCACGAGGATGGCGTAGACAGCCATGCGCGACGCATTGGACTTCAGCTGTTCAAATAGTTTCATGTCATTCACCTCGCTCGTATGTATCGAGGTATTCCTGCTTGAGCGTCTGCGAGGACGACTTGATCTTTTCCACGAGCGTGCCGGCCTCGATGAAGTAGAACGAGTTGGTGAGGTCTGCCAGGTCGTCGAGCAGATGGCTTGAAATGAGCACGCTTCGTCCCCGCGCCACCTCGCTGCGCATCGCGTCGCAGGAGGTTTTCCGCTTTCCCGGATCGAGGCCGTTCAGCGGTTCATCGAGGATGAGGTACGGGCAATCGGTCGATATCGCCATGGCAAGCTTTACCTGCTGCTTCATTCCTGTCGAGAGTTTACGGGTCGGCTTGTCGAGATATGGGGAGATTCCGAGGGAGTCGCAGAGCGAGTCGATGTCGGCGGCCGATTTCCACGCCTCCCTAACGAAAGAGAGGTGCTCGATGGCCGATAGCGTGGGATAGAGATCCGCGCTGCCCGAAGAGCTCAGGTAGACGAGTTCTGCAAATTCGGCTGATCGACGTTGGCAGATTCCGTCTGCCGCCAGGCTTCCCGAGCGGATGCGGGTGGGAAATTGGCCCGACAGCGCTTCAAGAAGGGTGGTTTTCCCCGAGCCGTTGGGAGCGACGAGCCCCGCCGCCGTTCCCGGGCCCAAGGAAAGCGACCCGATCGAAAGTATCGTCGTGCTCCCGTATCCCACGCTCGCGTCCAGAAGCTCGAGCCCATGGTGCTTTTTCGCGGGTCCAGCCTGTTTGGGCGAACGTGTCGCAACGGCGCCGACCGCGAAAAGGACCGCGACGTATGCCAGGGCCACGGCAAGCATCGATGCGCCGCCCGAACCGGAGCCAATGAATTCTGTCGGGAAGCATCCTACGTAACCCGTTGCCTCGATAGGCGAGAACACGGCCAGCGGCAGGAGCCCGAGCGCGGCATTATGCCCCAGTGCCGAATCGGACAGTAACGGGAATGCCGGGGCCGCGACAAGCAGCGCGGAGGCAAGGGGGCCCGCGAGGACGCGCCTCGTTGCGGTCGATAGGACGGCGGAGCAAACGGATATCAAGGTTCCGCCCGCGAGCAGCGCGAGAAGTATGGTCGTGAAGACGTCTCCCGCGGTCGTGGTAGTGAGCGCGCCGTCATGGAAGAAGGCGATCGGGTACCCGATCTGCCCGAAGCCGTTTAGGGCCAAGGCGCAAATGCCCCCGGGTGCGAGGCCGGCGAGGAGCATCGCGGTCCCCGCGGCGATTATCGAAAACACGGTTTGGATAAGGCGCCGGAATTTGGGCACGGGCGCCTTCGCCGCCAGGGTCCCGGGCCTTGTGGCGCCGAGCACGAGTATCGACGAGAGAAGGAAGGGGATGAAGGGAAGGAAAGACGGCGCCTGGGCAATGGCGTAGGGCAGGAAGGAGAGGAACGGCAGGTCGTTTGCGGAGGCCGGGATATCCGCGATGCCGGAGCTGCTCAGGGCGCGGCAATATGCGAGCGCTGCGTCATTGGTCTCTTGGTCTCCCACGATGGACCCGGATTGGAAGCCCTCGCCCATGAGCGCGTAGTAGCTCTCGGCAGAGTCGAGAAAGGCGGCGTCGGTTTGGGCGGCGAGGGCGGCGTTCGCGTATCTTGCAAGCTCAGCGTCATCTTGCTGCTCTGGCGATAGGTCTGTGCCGCTGGCCTGGGGCGCGCGCGTATTGAATGCGTCGACAAAGCCCTGCATGCCCTGTTTCATAAAGAAGGGCCCGTAGATGGGTGAATTGAACGCAATGGGGACGGAAAAGGCTGCAGCGAGAACGAGCGTACAAATCCATACGGCCTTGTCTCTTAGGATTAGTTTGAGAAGAAGTCGACAGTACATTTAGAAGCACCTGCATTCCTCAAAGAATTGTTAGATTAAAAGTAACAGACCG
>CAVEET010000079.1:0-4003 GCA_963614835.1 Bulleidia sp.
TTTTGTTTAGTAAAACTAGGTCCCTATTAAATAAAATTCATCTGTATCCAAATTTGTTTAACAATGCCGCGCTACCACTAAACACTATCCCCTTTAATCCGAACGATTGTTCGATGGATTTCGTGTTGGGTGGAATCGTCTGCGGGCTCGGCTATGCTACCTTGACTATCTATATGACTTAAACGCAGCAAAGGAGCACCGAGAGAGCGAGTATGGCAAAAAACACCGCAAACTATGGTAACGACAGTATCCGCCAGCTCAAGGACGAGGAACGCGTACGCCTGCGCCCCGCCGTTATCTTTGGCTCGGACGGACTCGACGGTTGCGCGCATGCCGCCTTCGAGATCCTGTCCAACGCCGTTGACGAGGCGCGCCAGGGTTACGGCAAGCTCATCACCCTTACCGCCTTTCGCGATGGCTCTATCCAGGTAGAGGACAATGGCCGTGGCTGCCCGCTCGACTGGAACCCTTCCGAGAAGCGCTTTAACTGGGAGCTCGTCTTTTGCGAGCTCTACGCCGGCGGCAAATATAACAACAACCAAGGCGGCGACTACGACTTCTCGCTCGGCACCAACGGCCTGGGCTCCTGCGCGACTCAGTACGCCTCCGAGTACATGGACGTCACGGTTTGGCGCGACGGCAACAAGTACTCTCTGCACTTTAAAAAGGGCAAGGTCGTCGGCGCCAAGAAGAAGGCACTCGAGATTGAGCCCAGCGACGAGAACCGCACCGGCACCACTATCAAGTGGCGCCCCGATCTTGAGGTCTTTACCTCGATTAGCATTCCCCACGAGTGGTATCGCGAGACCATGCGCCGCCAGGCCGTGGTCAACGCCAACGTGACCTTCCGCCTGCGCATCGAGGGCGACGATGGCGAGTTTTCCGAAGAGGACTTCTGCTATCCCAAGGGCATCGAGGACTACGTGCTCGAGAAGGTCGGTACCGACTACCTTACCGAGCCCTTCTTTATCGAGGCCGACCGTCGCGGTCGCGATCGCGAGGACCTGCCCGACTACAACGTAAAAATCACTGCTTGCATGTGCTTCTCGCGCACTTTCATGATGCAGGAGTACTACCACAACTCATCGTGGCTCGAGAACGGCGGTTCGCCCGAAAAGGCCGCTCGCAGCGCTCTGACCAGCGCCATCGATGCCTATATTAAGCAACAGGGCAAGTACAACAAAAACGAGAGCGGCATTAAGTGGCAAGACGTCCAGGACTGTCTGGTGCTGGTGACCAACTGCTTCTCCACCCAGACGTCCTACGAAAACCAGACTAAGAAGGCCATCAACAACCGCTTTATCCAGCAGGCCATGACGGCATTCTTTAAGGAGCGCCTCTCGACCTACTTGATCGAGAACAAAGACGCCGCCAACAAGATCATGGAGCAGGTGCTCATCAACAAGCGCTCGCGCGAGAACGCCGAGAAGACGCGTCAGAGCATCAAGACCAACCTGCAGCAGAAGACCGACATGGCCAACCGCGTGCAGAAGTTCATCGATTGCCGCTCCAAGGACAAGAGCCGCCGCGAGATCTACATCGTAGAGGGCGACTCGGCAGCAGGCGCCATTCGCACCTCGCGCGATGCCGAGTTCCAGGGCGTTATGCCCGTCCGCGGCAAGATCCTTAACTGCCTGAAGGAGGACTACCCGCGCATTTTTAAGTCCGACATCATCATGGACCTCATGCGCGTGCTGGGCTGCGGCGTGGAGATCAAGGACAAGCGCATCAAAAACCTTGGTGCCTTTGACCTGGACAACCTCAACTGGAACAAGGTCATCATCTGTACGGACGCCGACGTCGACGGTTATCACATCCGTACGCTCGTGCTCACCATGCTCTACCGCCTGGTGCCCACGCTTATCGACGAGGGTTACGTGTATATCGCCGAATCGCCGCTCTACGAGATCAACTGCAAAGAGAAGACCTACTTTGCCTACACCGAGCTCGAGAAGAACGGCATCCTCAAGGAGATTGGCGACCAAAAGTGCTCCATCAACCGCTCCAAGGGTCTTGGTGAGAACGACCCGGACATGATGTGGCTCACCACCATGAACCCCGAGACGCGTCGCCTGATCAAGGTGGAGCCCGAGGACGTCACCAAGATGGAGACCATGTTCAATCTGTTGCTGGGCAACGACGAAGCGGGCCGCAAGCGCCATATCTCCGAGCACGGCAAGGAATATCTGGACCAGCTGGACCTGCAATAGCAGCAAATCGATAACGACGGCCCATAAGAAGTTCAAGAGGAAATCGTGGCAAAGAAGAAGACGAAGAACCAGCCAAAGAAAAAGCAGGTCAACGCCGAGAACGTCATCGGCCTGCACTCCGAGGTCACCGACCAGCCGATCACGCAGACGCTCGAGGTCAACTACATGCCCTACGCCATGAGCGTCAACGTCTCGCGAGCATTCCCCGAGATCGACGGCTTTAAGCCCTCGCACCGCAAGCTGCTCTACACCATGTACAAGATGGGTCTGCTCAAGGGCGAGCGCCAGAAGAGCGCCAACATCGTGGGCCAGACCATGAAGCTCAACCCGCACGGCGATGCCGCGATCTACGAGACGATGGTGCGCCTGGCGACGGGCAACGAAGCGCTGCTTGCGCCCTTCGTTGAGTCGAAGGGCAACTTTGGCAAGTACTATTCGGGCGACCTGAGCTACGCCGCCTCGCGTTATACCGAGGCCAAGCTCTCCCCCATCAGCGCCGAGATCTTCAAGGACATCGACAAGGACCCGGTCGACTTCGTCGACAGCTACGACGGTGCCATGAAGGAGCCGCGCCTGCTGCCCACCACGTTCCCCAACATCCTTGTCTCGGCCAACAAGGGCATCGGCGTCGCCATGGCGTCCGACATCTGCGGCTTCAACCTCAACGAGGTCTGCACCGCCACGATGCACTACCTGCAGGATCCCGATTGCGACCTGCTCGAGTACATGCCCATGCCCGACTTCTCGACCGGCGGCGAGATCATCTACCGCCGCGAGGAGATGGAGAAGATTATTGAGACCGGCCTGGGCAGCTTCCAGATCCGCTCCCGCTGGCGTTGGATTCCCGAAGAGCGCATCATCGAGGTCTACGAGATCCCCTACACCACCAAGACCGATGTCATCATCGAGCGCATCGTCAAACTCTCCAAAGAGGGCAAGGTCAAGGAGATTGCCGACATCCGCGACGAGACCGACCTCTCGGGCCTGCGCATCGCCATCGACCTTAAGCGTGGCGTCGACCCCGACAAGCTCATGGCCAAGCTCTATCGCTCGACCACGCTGCAGGATTCGTTCTCGTGCAACTTCAACGTGCTCGTCGACGGCTATCCCCGCGTTATGGGCGTGCGCCAGATTCTGCACGAGTGGGTCAAGTGGCGTATTGAGTCCACGCGCCGCCGCATTAACTTTGACCTGGGCAAAAAGTCCGAGCGCCTGCACCTGCTGCACGGCCTCGAGGCGATTTTGCTCGACATCGACAAGGCGATCGCCATCATCCGCGGCACCAAGCTCGAAGCCGAGGTCGTGCCCAACCTTATGAAGGGTTTCGACATCGACGAGACCCAGGCCGAGTTTGTTGCCGAGCTTAAGCTCCGCAACATCAACGAGGAGTACATCCTCAACCGCACCAAGGACATTGCCAAGCTTGAGGGCGAGATTGCCGAGCTTGAGGAGATCCTCTCCAGCGAGGAGAACATCAAGAAGGTCATCAGCGACGAGCTGGCCGCGGTCAACAAGAAGTACGTGATGCCGCGCCGCACGGGCAGGATCGAGCCCCATGAGGTCATCGAGGTAAGCCTGGAGCCCGAGGTCGAGGAATATCCGGTTACCATCATGCTTTCGCGCGATGGCTACCTTAAGAAGATGACGGACCGCGTACTCAAGAAGGCGGCCACGCTCAAGTACAAGGACGGCGACAAACCCTTTATCGAGTTCCCGTCCTCCAACACCCACGAGCTGCTGGTCTTTACCAACAAGAGCCAGGTGTACAAGTGCAAGGTTGCGGCGTTTGAGGA
>CAVEET010000080.1:0-7753 GCA_963614835.1 Bulleidia sp.
CGCAGGCGCACGGCACGGCCGGTGCGGTGCAGGCGGGCGCTGTACTCCTTAAAGGTGTCGTAGCTGTCCTCGCGGCAGGCGGTCTGCAGCAGGTAGACGGTCTGCGGGTCGATAAGGTGATCCTCGCCGCCGAGCGGGCGCCACTTGGTCAGACCCAGCGTGGGCAGCTGATCGGGAGCCGGGCTCTTAAGGATAGCGAGCGCGGCGTCATAGCGTTCATTCTGCTCGCGCTCGACGTCCTCGACACCCATACCGCCCACACGGCTCACCGTGCCGGCGAAGTACGCGTTGACGAACTCCGGCGTAAAGCCCACGGCCTCGAAGATCTGCGCGGAGTGGTAGCTCTGCACCGTGGAGATGCCCATCTTGGACATGATGGAGACGATGCCGGCGGTCGCAGCCTTGTTGTAGTTGGCGATGCCCTGCTCGGCTGTCACGTCCAGATCGCCGTGCGCCGCCAAGTCGCGAATGCACGCATGCGCGTTGTACGGATAAATGCCGCTCGCGGAGTAGCCCACCAGCGCCGCAAAGTCGTGCGGGGACACGGCATCACCACACTCCACCACGATGTCGGCAAAGGTACGCACGCCGGCGCGGATCAGGTGGTTGTGCACGCAGCCCACGGCGAGCAGCGACGGCACGGGCACCTCGCCCGCAGCGGCACGATCGCTCAACACCACGATGTTCACGCCGTCGCGGACCGCAGCCTCAACGTCCTCTGCAAGCTGCTTGAGCGCAGCCTGCAGTGCGCCCTCGCCAGCATCGCGGCGATAGACAGCGCGAAAACGGCGGGGCTTAAAGCCCACGCGGTCGATGGCGCAGATGCGGTCGAACTCCTCCTCGCTCAGCAGCGGACGCTCCAAGCGCACCAGCTGGCAGGCCGTGCGGGAATCCTCGAGCAGGTTGCCGTGGTTGCCCAGGTAGAGCGTGGTCGAAGTCACCATGTGCTCGCGCAGGGCATCGATCGGCGGGTTCGTGACCTGGGCGAACAGCTGATAGAAGTAGTCGAAGAACGAACGCGTCTTCTTGGACAGGCAGGCCAGCGGCGCATCGATGCCCATCGAGGCGAGCGGGGCCTTGCCCTGCTGGGCCATGGGACGCACGACTTCGTCAACATCATCCCAGTGATACCCGAGCTTGGCCATGCGCACGGCGGCGGGCACCTCGGCGTCCTCGGCGGGCGCGGGCGCGACGGGCTTGTCGAGCGCGTCGACGGTCAGCGTCTCCTCGGCGATCCAGTCGCGATAGGGCTTTTCCTTGGCGTAACGGGCGCGCAGCTCGTCGTTGTAGATGACGCGGCCGCGGGCAAAATCGACCTCGAGCATCTGGCCCGGCCCCAGGCAGCCGCTCGTCAGGATGTTCTCGGGGCTCACCTCGATGGTGCCCACCTCGCTCGCCAGCATAAAGCGGCCGTCGCGCGTCACGTAGTAGCGAGCCGGACGCAGGCCGTTACGGTCGAGGGCGGCACCCAGGGTACGGCCGTCGGTAAAGGCGATAGCGGCAGGACCGTCCCACGGCTCCATGAGCATGGACTGGTAAGCGTCGTAGGCGCGGCGCTCCTCACTCAGGCTGTCGTTGTGGTCCCACGGCTCGGGCAGCAACATGGACGCGGCACGCGTGAGCGGGCGACCGTTCATGACCAAAAACTCGAGCACGTTGTCCAGAATCGCGGAATCGGAGCCCTCACGGTTGATGATGGGCATCACGCGCTCAAGATCATGCTGCAACACGGGGCTGTACAGGTTGGGCTCGCGGGCACGAATCCAGTTGACGTTGCCCTTGAGGGTGTTGATCTCGCCGTTGTGGATGATAAAGCGGTTGGGGTGCGCACGCTCCCAACTGGGCGTGGTGTTGGTGGAGTAGCGCGAGTGTACGAGCGCCACGGCCGTCTTGACGGCGGCGTCGTTGAGGTCGATGAAGAAGCGGCGCATCTGTGTGGCGACCAGCATGCCCTTGTACACGATGGTGCGCGAGCTCATGGAGCACACATAGAAGATCTTGTTGCGCAGGGCGAACTCGGCGTCGGCCTTTTTCTCGATGGTGCGGCGGCACACGTACAGGCGGCGCTCGAAGGCGTCGCCGGCGGGCGTGTCGTCCGGACGGCCCAGGAAAGCCTGCAAGATGGTGGGCATGCAGGCGCGGGCTGTCTCGCCCAGGTCGTGCGGGTCGACCGGCACCTCGCGCCAAAAGAGCAGCGGCACGCCGGCCTCGGCGCAGCCCTCCTCAAACACGCGACGGGCATCCTCTACGCCCTTGTCGTCCTGCGGGAAGAACAGCATGGCCACGCCATAGTCGCCCTCTGCCGGCAGAATCTGGCCGCACTTTTGAGCCTCTTTGCGGAAAAAGTGATGCGGAACCTGAAACAGGATGCCGGCGCCGTCGCCGGTGTTCTTCTCGAGTCCCGTGCCGCCGCGGTGCTCCAAGTTGACCAGAATGGACAGTGCATCGTCCAGAATCTGGTGATGGCGCTCACCGTTGATATCGGCAAGCGCGCCGATGCCGCATGCATCGTGGTCGAATTCGGGGCGATAAAGGCCCTGCTGCTGAGCGGAATCTGCCTGCATCGCGATCCTCCCCTAGATATTTAGACAGTCAGTTGAATAGGCATACTAGGAGCATCGCCGGCCCGTTGTGTTTCCCGCCCGTTTCGAAACAATCGCGTAACGCACGCCCTACGAGTGGACACCGCCGACCTCAAGGACGACGACAAGGCCCCCAGGTTCGACCTGTAAGCTCACCGCTTCAAACATCTCAATCTGTAACAGTAAGACCCAATTTCGACGACTAACTGTTACAGATTGAGATTTTCTGCAGGACAGTTTTGGTTTGTCTCGATCTGTAACACGAAGGGCCGGTTTTTGCAGCTAACTGTTACAGATCGAGATTTTCCATAGGACATTTCTTCCTGTCTCGATCTGTAACACCTAGGTCCAATTTCCATCCCTAGTTGTTACAGATCAAGACATTTCGGCAACTCCTTTCCCCATCCTATTCAAATACAACAATTTTGTTAGTCTCGGTTAACCTTTAAGCCTAAAACGGGTACCCTTTACGGCGTCAAACAAACGGCACGCAGGAGTGCACCATGCTCAACCATCTCAAACAACACTTTGGTTCCCGGCGCACCGGTGGTCACGGAGGCCTAGACATTGCGCGGCATATCGGCCCCGGGCTGCTCGTGACCGTCGGCTTTATCGACCCGGGCAACTGGGCCTCCAATATGGCCGCGGGCTCGCAGTTTGGCTACGCGCTGCTGTGGATCGTCACGCTGTCCACGATTATGCTGATCGTCTTGCAGCACAACGCGGCGCACCTTGGCATCGCCACGGGCGCCTGTCTTGCCGAGGCCACGACACACTACCTCCCCCGCTTCGTTGGACGCACGGTGCTCGCCAGTGCCTATCTCGCGACCATCGCCACCGCCATGGCCGAAGTCTTGGGTGGCGCGATTGCCCTTCAAATGCTCTTTGGGCTGCCCGTACGTGCGGGCTGCGTCATCGTGGCGGCAGTATCGATGGCGATGCTCATGACGAGTTCCTACAAGCGTGCCGAACGCTGGATCATCGCCTTCGTGGGCGTGGTAGGACTCTCGTTTTTGGCCGAGCTTGCACTAGTCAACGTCGACTGGCCGCAAGCCGCCGCAAGCTGGATCACACCCCGTATGCCCACCGGCTCGGCCGCGATTATCGTGAGTGTCCTAGGCGCGGTCGTTATGCCCCACAACCTCTTCCTGCACTCCGAGGTCATCCAATCCATGCACTTCGAAGGCCAAGGCGAGCAGGTTATCGAAGAACGTCTGCGCTACGAGCTCTTCGACACGCTCTTTTCGATGGGTGTGGGCTGGGCAATCAACTCGGCCATGGTCATCCTGGCCGCAACGACCTTCTTTGCGCACGGCATTGTCGTAGACGACCTCGCCGTCGCAGCGGCCACGCTCTCCCCCATTCTGGGCCCGGCAAGCTCGACCATCTTTGCAGTGGCGCTGCTGTTCGCGGGCCTATCGAGCAGTGTGACGGCGGGCATGGCAGCGGGCACCATCACCGCGGGCATGTTCGATGAGGAATACGACATCCACGACCGACATTCCTCAATCGGGGTGGCGACCTGTTTCGTCGGCGCAGTGGCGGCGTGCCTGGTCGTCCCGAATCCTTTTGAGGGTCTCATTTGGAGTCAGGCACTGCTGTCGCTTCAGCTGCCGATTACGGTCTTTGTGCTCATACGACTCACCAGTTCGCCCCGCGTCATGGGCAAATACGCCAACTCGCGCCCGCTCAACGCGCTGCTCGTAGGGATCGGCGTCATCGTGACGATTCTCGACATCGTGCTGCTAACGGGGATGTAATTGGGATGGCGTGACTGTCCAGATATAACGTCTTAATCTGTAACACGTGAGACCGTTTTAAACCGTCAGATAAATCAAAAGGGCCCCGGCCGAGAATTCGACCGGGGCCCTTGGACAGAGCTCTGTATGGCTAATCGCCGTGTGTCTACGAGCTACTCCTCGACAAGCTCAAACTCATCGGGGCCGACGCCGCACACCGGGCACACGTAATCCTCGGGCAGCTCGGGCGTGTCGACCTCAACCTCGTAACCGCAAACGGTGCACACAAACTTATACGTCTTCTTCTCCTCAGCCATGATGTTCTCCTCTCGAACGTGACTGCTGGTGTACTTACTTATTAGTATATATTCTCAATAACATAATGCAAGTATTTTTAGAACATTTCTAGCCTTGATACGACGAGGCTTTGGGCGGCGTCTTGCCCTTTAGCACCTTGTGATAGTAGTCGTACGTCAGCGGCGTCTCGTCGCTCAGGCGCTCGGCATCCTCGACCTCGCCAATAAACAGCAGATGCGTGCCCACATCCACAGTGTCGATCAAACGGCAGCTAAACAGGGCCGCCGCATGCTCGGGCACATAGGGCATGCCCAGAGCCGTCTCGCGGGTCTCGTATTTGGCAAACTTGTCATAATCGCTGCTGGTGCGGAACCCAAAGTTACCGATGTAGAGCATGTCGGCCGTCTGATCGATCACGGTCAGCGCGAACGCTTTGGCCGATGCGATGACGCCCGAGGTGACATTGTCCTTGTTCACGGCAACCGAAATACGCGGCGGCATGGACGTCACCTGCACCGCAGTGTTGATGACGCAGCCGGCGCGCAACCCGTCTGCCGCAGCGCTCACCACGTACAGACCGCTCGGCATGGTAAAGAACGCAGTTTTGTCCATAACGATCACTCCCCTAGCTCGGGTTGGAACCTCATGAATGTATGTACCCACAAAAAAGGCGGCACCCATAACGGACGCCGCCTTTGAGACATATGTGTCAGAACAGTAAGAAAGATGAGACGCCCGCAGTTGCGGTGAAATAGGGACTGAATAGCCCCTCAAACAGGCAAAACAGTCCGTATTCCACCGCAACTTATGCAGAGTGCCTAACGGTTGCGTTCCTTAAGGGCGCGGTCAATCTCGCGTTGGACATCACGCTTGGCCATGTCCTCGCGCTTGTCGTAGAGCTTCTTGCCGCGACCCAGACCCAGCAGCAGCTTTACGCGGCCGTCGGTATTAAAGTAGAGCTCCAACGGAACCAGCGCATAACCACGGTTGCGAAGTTTGCCGTCAAGAAAGTCGATCTCCTTGCGGTGCAGCAGCAGACGACGCCGACGGTCGGGATCGCGATTCCACACGCCACCATGGCCATAAGGGTGGATATGCAGTCCGACGAGCCAGCACTCGCCGCCACGAATCAGCGCAAAAGTGTCAGTGATCTGACAGGCGCGCTCGCGAATCGACTTGACCTCGGTGCCGCTCAGCTCAATACCGCACTCAAACGTCTCATCGATAAAGTACTCGTGATGTGCCGAGCGATTCTTAGAAATGAGCTTGCGCTCGCGCTTACTGGGCATCTCCGGCCTCCTTGGCGCCATCGGTTCCCTTGTCGGCACCCGCGCGCTTTGCCTTGCGCTCGGCATTGAGCTCGGCATCGCTCTCGCGCACCAGTTTGATAATCGCCGCGCAGGCCTCCTCGCCCACCAAGTCGCGAGCACGTACCGTCAGGCGCGTCGCCTCCTGCTTGTCGCCGTCGCTTGCAGCATCGGTCGCGCACATAATCAGGCAGATGGCAATCTCGGCCGAAGGCGAGGTCGGCACGCCTTGCAGGGCCAATTCACCCATCACGTGGTCGTCGCTCTCATCAGCGGCATCCGGATAGGTGGTATGGATCTTGTTGAGCAGGCGCGTCGTATGCGCATCGTTGGGCGCCAGGCGCAGCGCCAGACGCGCGCAGCCCACGGCAGCCGAAACGTTCTCGGTCTCGGGCTCCAAGAAGTACTGACCTAGATTGGCGTAAGCGCGGGCGGCGCACTTGCCATCGCTTGCACGCTCCAGCACCGAGAACGAGAGCGATGCCCATTCCTGCTTGTCCTCGAGTGCGCGGAACAGCTCGGCCAAATCCAAGCGATAGTTGCAGTTCATGGGGTCCCAACGCACAGCCTGCATCAGGGCATTACGAGCGCTCACATAATCCTGCTGGCGAATGTAGGCAAACGCCATGTCAGAGTACAGGCGGTCAAACGGCACCTCGACCTGCACGAGCTCGCGCGGATCCTTCTCCACGCGGCGATAGGCCAAGCGCTCAAACTTGCTATCGAAGCTAAAGTATTGACGCTTCTCCTCCGTCTTGCACTCAGCGTCGATATACTCCTCGGCGAGCTCCACCAGACGCTCCAGCAGCGGCGTCGCCGTAGCCAGGTCGCCCTGCGCCAGATAGTTCTCGGCATACGTGATGTCTTGCAAGCTGATGGGCAGATCCATGGCTACTCCTCGATCTGAGCGAAACACGGCAGGCGCCGTATATACGGTCAATACACAAAACCCGGGTCTCTTACGAGGCCCGGGCGTTCAATTTTGGTAGCCCGTACCAGATTCGAACTGGTGATCTCCGCCTTGAGAGGGCGGCGTCCTAAACCGCTAGACGAACGGGCCATATGTAGCAAATGCAATGGCTGGGATGGAGGGAGTCGAACCCCCATTGACGGAACCAGAATCCGCTGTCCTGCCATTAGACGACATCCCAATGACTGCATCGCTGCGCTCGGCTGTGCCTTTGCGCAAGAAAGAAATATACGGGAAGTCTCGCCGTGACGCAAGCCCCAATTTTGACTTTTTTGAAATTCAGTCAAATTGGCCTAATTTAGTCCAACCCGTGAAGGACCTGTGAAGCCGACCGCTGTACACGAAGGGCAAAACGCCGCGAGCGGTAGCCGTCAACCGTTGGCAGATTCTACCGCGAAAACGATAGCACCAGGCAACACAATCGAAGTATCAATGATCGCGTAGATATCGAGGCGCCATGGACGAAGAGCTTGATTACCTATGGGAGACCCTAGGCCTTGAGATCACTGCCGACCTTTGGCCCGAACGGGACAAAATCCATCCCACACTGCGCCCCGCCATTACTGTGGTGCAGGCAAAATACCGCCGTGCATCCTTTTTGATCATGCGGATGTCATGGCACGCGGGACTCCCCGACCTTAAGCGAATTCAGGCAAGCCTCGTCGAGTTGTCCGGTATGCCGACCGTCATATCCGAGGCGCACCTGGAGCAGCGCCAGCGCGAGCGACTGCAACAGCAGCGGATTCCCTTTATCTGCCCCGGCGTTCAGGCATATCTGCCCTTTATGGACGAGGAGTACTGGAGCGGCAAGCCCAACAAACACGTAAAGGTCTACGATCCGCACGAATGGGCACAGCT